>JACADW010000190.1 GCA_013388445.1 Acidobacteriota bacterium
GTGCAGATCATGCTCGGACATTCGGACATCTCCACGACGCAGATTTACACACACGTCACCCGCGAACGTCTGCGGCAGATCTACGGGCGGTGCCATCCGCGCGCATGAGGTTCCGGCACGTCGATGCGAGGGATCCGTGACGAGTGCCTGCACCCGATGCGCGCTTTTTCCCGTGAACGGTGTCGCGATGATCCGGGCGGGCGGACCGATCCCGCGCAGTGTGTGCCTCGACGCGGCGAATGCTGTTTGACTCGCTCGGTAGCGTGTGCTAAAAAACATCGCTTTTGGATTCTCGCGCGGCGGATCTGGGAAGCCCGTTCTCAAATCCCATTCAAAAGCGGCGTGGCACCTTCGATCCGGGGTTGTGAATTCGCGAGTCCCGCCGCGCGGCATGGCAGAACATTCTCGAATTCATTCGGGGGCACGGGGATTGTGGGGAACGGAGCCCCCGGGTGCTATAGGAGGCATGACCGGTGGGAAGCCGCAGATACATGTTCACATCCGAATCGGTTACCGAAGGCCATCCGGACAAGATCGCCGATCAGATCTCGGACGCCGTCCTCGATGCGGTCATGGCGGCAGATCCGGCGGGCAGGGTCGCCTGTGAGGTGCTCGTGACCACCGGGCTGACGCTGGTCGCCGGCGAGATCACCACCGTCTGCAGCATCGACTACCCGAGGATCGCTCGCGAGACGATTCGCGACATCGGTTATACCGACGCCGAGTATGGCTTTGACTGCCACACCTGTGCGGTCGTCACTGCGATAGACAAGCAGTCGCCCGATATCGCCATGGGAGTTGATACCGGCGGCGCCGGCGATCAGGGGCTGATGTTCGGATACGCATCCAACGAGACCGGGGAACTCATGCCCACGCCCATCATGCTGGCGCACAAGCTCACCCGCCGCCTCTCGGAGGTTCGCAAGAAGAAGATACTGGACTGGATCCGGCCTGATGGGAAGTCCCAGGTGACGGTCGAGTATGAGGGCCAGAAGCCGGTGCGTGTGGACACGGTCGTTGTTTCGACCCAGCACAGCCCGGCGGTCGACATCGCCCAGGTGCGGCGCGATGTGCTCGAGCACGTCATCCTCGAGGTCATCCCGCCGGAACTGCGGGACAACCGCACCGTCTACCACATCAATCCCACCGGGAGGTTTGCGGTCGGTGGGCCCCAGGGCGACTGCGGGCTGACCGGCAGGAAGATCATCGTGGACACCTACGGCGGGTATGCGCATCATGGCGGTGGGGCATTTTCAGGCAAGGACCCGTCGAAGGTCGACAGAAGCGCTTCCTACATGGCCAGGTACCTGGCCAAGAACGTCGTCGCGGCTGGAATCGCCGACCGCGCCGAGATCCAGCTCGCTTACGCCATTGGTGTGGCAGAGCCGGTCTCTCTCATGGTAAATACATTCGGAACGGGCAGGCTGCCCGATGCGCGCATCGAGGACCTCCTGCGCGAGAAGTTCAGGCTCACCCCAACCGCCATCATCGACAGCCTGCAGCTGCGCAGGCCTATCTACCGCAAGACAGCCGCCTACGGCCATTTTGGCCGGCTCGAGCCGGAGTTCACCTGGGAACGTACAGACCGCGCACCGGAACTCGCAGACCAGGCCGGAGTCAAGATTTCTGCATCAGAAAACTGATGACGAGGACCCTCCATGGACTATGACGTGAAGGACCTGGCGCTCTCCCCGAAAGGGAAGGACCGCATCGAGTGGGCGCAGCAGTCAATGCCCGTGCTGAGAATGATCCGCAGCCGTTTTCTCCGCGACAAGCCGCTGGCCGGCGTGCGCATCTCGGCATGCCTCCATGTAACGACGGAGACCGCTGGCCTTGCCGTGACGCTCCGGGACGGGGGCGCTGATGTGCGCGTCTGCGCCTCAAACCCGCTGAGCACTCAGGACGACGTGGCCGCGGCGCTGGTCCAGGAATACGGCATCCCCGCCTTCGCCATCAAGGGGGAGGACAACGCGACCTATTACCGGCATATCGCTTCTGCACTGGCCCATGCACCTCATATCACCATGGACGACGGTGCGGACCTAGTCACGTGCATACTCACCGAGCGCAAGGAGCTGATCCCGCACGTCATCGGCGGCACCGAGGAAACGACCACGGGAGTCATCCGCCTGCGCAGCATGGCCAAAGAGGGAGTGCTGAAGTTCCCCGTGATCTCGGTGAACGATGCCGACACCAAACACCTTTTCGACAACCGGTATGGCACCGGACAGTCCACCGTGGACGGCGTTCTGAGGGCCACCAACATACTGATGGCCGGGATGCGGGTTGTAGTGAGCGGGTATGGCTGGTGCGGACGGGGCGTGGCGCTGAGAGCGAAGGGAATGGGAGCCGATGTCATCGTCACCGAAATCAATCCAGTGCGGGCCCTGGAGGCCGTGATGGACGGCTACCGGGTGATGCCGATGGACCAGGCCGCTGCGGTCGGGCAGCTTTTCATCACCGTCACGGGAAACAAGGGGATCGTCCGCAAAGAGCACTTCGAGGTCATGCGTGACGGGGCCATGCTCGCCAATTCAGGGCATTTCAACGTCGAAATCGACATTCCGGCCCTCGAATCGCTCAGCACATCCAAGCGCAGGATCCGCGACTTCGTGGATGAATACACTTTGGGAGACGGCAGAAAGATCTATCTACTCGGCGAGGGCCGGCTCATCAATCTCGCCAGCGCTGAAGGACACCCGGCCTCGGTCATGGACATGTCCTTCGCCGACCAGTCCCTCTCGGTCGAATACCTCGTGCGCAACCACGACAGGCTGCAGAACCAGGTGTATGCCGTGCCGACGGAGATCGACCACCAGGTCGCCCGGCTCAAGCTCAGTTCGATGAACGTGGAGATCGACAGCCTGAACGCCGACCAGCGGTCATACCTCGCCAGCTGGAACCAGGGAACCTGAGCTCTGGAGATGCGATCACCGGTGCGGCAGCAACGAGCGTCGCCCCTCAGGTCCGCACCCCGAGGAGCAGGAGCAGGCCCGCGGAGGAGAAGAGGATATTGGGTGCCCAGGCAGCCAGAATCGGAACCAGCATGCCATAGGCACCCAGCTGCTCGAAGACACTGAAGGTCGCCCAGTAAGTGATTGCAATCACGATGCTTATGGCAATGCCATGAAACGCCCCCCTCCGCCCCATAGCAAAAGAGAAGGGAAGTCCCAGCAAGGACATCACGAGGCAACTGAGGGGAAAGGAGATCTTCTTGTAAAGCTCCACCTGCAATTCCGTAGCGTTATAGCCCGATTTTTCAAGATATCTGATGTAATCCCTCAACTCCGTGTACGTGAGCTTTGATGATTCTTTGGGCTCAAGCATCTCCTTTTGAAAGTAGGCGGCCTTTTCCGGGAACGGGATGGTCTCCTTCGCGAACAACCTGAAACCGTTGGTCTGGTCCTGGAAATCGCGTATCCATCCATCTTCGAGTTCCCAGTTGCCGTCCTGCCGGATGGTCGCGCGCGCGGCGCGCAGCCGCCGCAGGATGCGCAGGCCCTTCAGGTCGAGCTGGAACACGTTGAGGCCGACAAACAGGCTCCTGCTCGAATCGAAGTATTCATAGTTAAATACCCGTCCCTGTTCCCCGAAGATCCATTTGCGCTGCGGCCGGAGCGATGTCTGGGCCGGTCTTCCCTTGATGAAGTTCCTGAGGCTGTCCTGACGGGCGTTGGCGTGCGGCAGGATGCGATCCTGCAGGAAGTAGAGACCGGTGCACAGGACCACTGAGATCAGCATCACCGGGACTGCGATTCTATAGAGGCTCCATCCCCCGGCCTTGAGTGCCGTCACCTCGGAGTTCTTTTCAAGGATGCCGAAGTGTATCAGAATCGCCAGGAGTACAGAGATCGGAACGACGATCATCAGCACCTGCGGTGTCAGGAATACGAGGTATTCGACGACATAGAAGGCAGCGATCCTGTTCCGGATGATGTCGTCAAGGAGATCGAAGAGCGTGAGGACTATGAAGAGCAGGCCGCAGGTAATCATAGACCAGACGAAATAGATGAGGAAGCCGCGCGAAACGTAGCCATCCACGATGCGTGGGAAGCGGACTCGTGCGATCCGGGTGGTCGAGGAGATGACGAGGTCATTGAGTCTGCGGATGTTTTCTCTGACGTAACCGAACCGCAGGACGAGGCCGATCCGTTCGAGCCGGGTCTTCCAGTGCCATTCCGAGATTTGATGCGTGATCCAGCATCCGCGCTCCGCGCGGGCGAACATCAGGGCCCCGAGCGCGCCCAGGATCAGGTTCGCCCCCCAAGCTCCGAGCCAGGGGGAGAGGCTGCCGACCGAGGCGAGACGCAGTCCGTTCATGAAGAGCACAAAGAAGAGCAGGACCAGAATGAGACTGACGACAAGTCCCGAAGTGCGGCCCCCCTTCTGCATGCTGGTGCCCATGGTGAGCGCCACGAGCGCGAAGGCGAAGACCGAGAAGGGAACTGCGAGGCGGCGCTGGAGCTGAACCCGCTCCTCCAGTCTCTGGGCCGGTGTGGCCGCCGGCGTTCCGCGCCAGAGTTCGAGAGTCCCCATCTCGGTCGGTTTCTTTGCCTCCTCCCGTGCCTCGCTGCCCGAGACAGCGCCGGAGCGGGTATTCAGGTCCACCGGGATGTCGGTGACCGCGAAGACGCTGATGTTATCGCGGCTGGGATCTATGGGATCCACTTGGTAGATCATTCCTTGCGTCAGGTGCAGCTGGAGCCGGTAAGCGTGCTGGTCCGTGACCCAGGTTCCTCCCTGCGCGAGGATGGTCCGAGGCCTCTTGGGATCGGCGTTGTCCGCCACAAAGACGCGGGACCATGTCTGCCGGTCCACAGACAGATCGTCAAGATAGAAGACGATATTTGGGAACTCCTCGTTGAAGACACGCGGCTGTACGTGGGACGTCACGGCGCGGAGGTTGATGCTTTCTTTAAGGTTCTGGAGCAGAGCGGTGGCGCGGGGCAGGGCGTACATGGACATCAAGCCCGTCAATCCCGCGGCAACGGCCGCGACGCCGAGGACGGGAATCATGAGACGCCGCAGGGGGACTCCGCAAGCCCGTAGCGCCACGATCTGACTTTCCCCTGAGAGCCCGCTCAGTCCGACCAGGACGCCGATCAGGAAGGCCAGCGGCAACGAGAAGATCAGGATGCCCGGCAGAAGTGACGCGGAGATAAGCAGTACCGAGCCAAGCGAGGCGTTCCGGGTGATCAGAAGTTCAGACAGGCGCCCCAGGTCGTGCGCAAACACGACGAAGGTAAGGACGAGGAGCGCGATCAGGATCGGAGCCAGGACCGCCCGGAAAATGAGTTTATCGATCCCGCGTATCACGCCTGAAGAATATCACGGGCTGCGCTGCGGTTGCAGCATCCGATCAACAATGCCGCACGCGGCAGGGAGGAGGGCTCGTCTGGCGCCCCGGTGTCCTGCCCGCGTCGTTCGGCACGGGTTTTTGGCAGCGCTTCTCAATCCTGGATCACAGCGGGAGAAGCGCTGGCCCGGCACAGGATGCTGTCGCGCAAGCCACGGGTGGAGCGTCGTACAAGCATGCGGCCCGCTGACGTACGGCCACAAGGAGGAGTCCGAGGGGAGTCCAGGCCCCCGAGCGCCGTGAGGGACGGGCCGGGTAGTAGACGCTTGCCCAACGGGGAAGGACTGGAGCAGGGGGGCATGGACGGCGAGCTCAGGCAGGGCGGATTATCGTGGAACCGCAGACGGGGAGCAATAGGTTCTGATAAGATATATTATGTAAACTAGGATCAAGCCATTCTCCTTCATGCTACTTGCCTGGGGTCCGCCATTCAATGGACCGGCCTTCCGCCTGGGCCTGCCCAATGATACTCACAATGATCACAGACTCGAACTTGCTGGATCTCAGAGTCGGTTCATGCACCTGCGCGACCAGGTTCACCTCAATGCTGAGAGCTCTTCGAGCATCGTGACACAGCCTTGCCTGTCTTGCTGTTGGCTCCCTCCTCCCGACGAAACCAGGGCGTGAACTCATCGGTTTCGGTTTTCCTGAAGTAGTACCCGATCTCCGTTGCCGGGCCCGATATCGCACTGGCCGTGTCGCGGCTGCTCTCGCGCGCACGGACGCGACAGCTTGCATGCCCTCCGAGAGCACCTGCGCTCTGCTGCAGCGCCGCTTTCTCTTGTGGTAGTATGCACGCCGCTTGAAAGGACGTGCGTGACGGGAGGAAACGAATGAAATCGAGCGACCTCATCATTCTGAAGTTCGGCGGTTCGTCGATGGGTAACATCGACGGCATTCGCCGGGTCGTCCGCATCATCACGGGACAGGCTGACTTGTGCCGCGTCGGCGTAGTTGTATCCGCCATGGCCGGGGTGACAGACCGGCTGCTCAGGATGGGCAATCTGGCGCTGACGGGCAACGAGGAAGCGGTCTCTCTGGAGCTCGAGGAGATGCGCCGGCAGCACCTTGATGCGTTCCTCCCGCTGGCGACTTCGGATCTTTCGAAGGGCCTGATGGCGAGCGAGGTGGAAGTGGCAAGCCGCGAAGTAAAACGCCTGACTCACGGGATCCATCTCCTGGGAGAATTCAGTCAGGCTACAAGCGACAAGTTGTTGTCCTATGGAGAGATCCTGTCGTCGCAGCTTCTGGCACACGTCCTGGGCGAAAGAAACCGCCGCTTCTGCCACGCGGATGCTCGAGAGATCATCATCATCGACCGGACACGAGAAGGACCCGTCGTCGACTTCAAGGAAACGGAGACGCGTGCCTGCCAAAAGCTGCTCCCGCTGCTCCGGCGGCGCCGCTTTCCTGTCGTCGGCGGCTTTATCTGCCGGACCCGGGACGGCCAGCCGGCCACGCTCGGAAGGAACGGCTCCGATTACTCCGCGTCGATCATCGGCGCCGCCCTGCGCGCACACGAAATATGGATCTATACCGACGTTGACGGGATCATGACCGCCGATCCTGATCTCGTGGCCGAGGCGCGTGTACTGCCGCGGATCAGTTACCAGGAAGCCGCGGAGATGTCCTACTTCGGAGCCAAGGTCGTCCACCCGAAGACCATGATTCCCGCAGTGGTCCGCTCGATCCCGATCCGGATCAGAAACACCTTCAATCCCCGCGCCAGAGGCACGCTCATCAGCGTTCGCTGCGGGCGCCTCCCCTTCATCAAGACGGTCACGTCGGTCCGGAACCTCGCCCTGCTCAACATCGAGGGCAACGGCATGATCGGTATTCCGGGGGTTGCCTCGCGCGTTTTCGACGCGCTCGCCCGCGAGAGCATCAATGTCATGATGATCTCGCAATCGTCCTCGGAACACAGCATCTGCCTCGTGGTCCAGGCGGCCGATGCGGAAAAAGCACGCACCGCCCTATCAACTGCGTTCGAGCTCGAAATAGAAAGGAACCTCATCGAACGTATCCTGCTCACGCGCCGGGTGGCCATCGTCTCCATCATCGGTGCCGGCATGCGCGGCAGGCCCGGAATCTCAGGCAAGTTCTTCGACGCGCTCGGCCGGAGCCGGATCAATGTGCTTGCCATCGCGCAAGGCTCCTCCGAGCTCAACATCTCCGCTGCAATCGCGGAGTCGGACTACCGACACGCGGTCCAGGCTGTCCACACGGCGTTCGGATTGACGCGCGATTTCAACATCTTCATGTTCGGATGCGGCCACATCGCACGAGCCCTCCTGGGACAGATAAGCAGCAGCAGGAAACGAATCGTAAGGAATATTCACGTAACGCCTAAAGTTTTGGGTGTATGCAACAGCAAATCATGGCTATTCTCGAATGGCGGCCTTCCCGACAGCGTTCTCAGGGCATTGGGGGACGGGGCCAGATTGCAGGATCAGCCCGGTGCAGCCGACCGTCCGTCGACCGAGGCGATCCTCGATCGGATCAGCGCCGCTTTCAAGTCGGACGTGGTTCTTGTGGACGCGACCGCGGCAGACTTTTCGGATGTCCACCTGGAAGGATTTCGCAGGGGATTTCACATCGTGACGGCGAACAAGAAGCCGCTGGCCGACAGCCTCGCCTGGTATCAGCGCATCCAGAGCATGCGTCATCGCGCGGGACTGAACTACCAGTACGAGGCGACCTTCGGAGCCGGGTTGCCCCTTCTGTCGACCCTTCAGGACCTGATACACACCGGCGACCGTATACTCCGGATCCAGGGGTGTCTGAGCGGAACCCTCGGCTTCATATGCAGCCGCCTGGACGAGAGAATTCCCCTCTCCGCCGCCGTCCGGGAGGCCGCGGCGCTCGGCTACACTGAACCCGATCCCCGGGACGATCTGGGTGGCGTGGATGTGGCGCGCAAGGCACTCATCATCGCCCGCGAAATCGGCCTTCCTCTCGAGATGCGCGAGATAGCCCTCGAACCGATGATCCCCAGGTCATATTTCGGCGGCGGTTCTGTCGAGGACTTCATGGAAAAGCTGCCGCGCCTCGATCGCGCCTTTTCATCGCGAATTCGGAAAGCTCATCATCAAGGTCAGGTGCTGCGCTTCCTGGCAGAGATCGACCACGGCGGATGCCGCGTGGGACCGCGCCTGGTGCGGCGGGACAGTCCCATCGGGCGCCTCGCCGGCCCGGACAACATCCTGGTCTTTCAGACCGAGCGGTACTTTGCGAATCCTCTGGTGATTCAGGGTCCGGGAGCCGGTGCGGAAGTGACGGCGGCGGGCGTCTTGAGCGACATCCTCAAGATTGCGAGATGGATCTGACGGGCGGAAACGGCATCCTTCGATCCCCGGGCGGCGGGAATCGCCTGCGCTACCCCGACTTGAACAACTGGAAGCGGCAAATACAAAAAATGCGGGGGGGCCGTCTCGCGTAAGTCCTTTGATGTCAACAGAGGCATTCCCAAAAATCGGCCCAAAGCGCCTGTAGTGCCGA
>JACADW010000170.1 GCA_013388445.1 Acidobacteriota bacterium
AATGGGTGAAGTACACAGCGAGGGGTTTCAGGAACAAGAAGAATTTTCAGACGGCGATCTACTTCCACTGTGGCGGCCTGGATCTGGCTCCATCACCCACTTAGAACCCGGAAGAGCCCTCGACGGAGATATCATGGGCGTGTTGATGAACGGCACATTGGGTGTCCTTCTTGCAGGCGGTGTTGGCGAACGCCTCTATCCCTTGACCAGACACCGCGCCAAACCTGCTGTCCCTTTCGGTGGAAACTACCGCATCGTCGATGTCACGCTGAGCAATTGCGTCAACTCGGGTCTCAGAAAACTGTTCATCTTCACTCAGTACAAGTCGCTATCGCTCAACCGGCACATCCGGAACGGCTGGTACAGCGTCGTTGCGCAGGATCTCGACGAGTTCATCGAGATCGTCCCCCCGCAGAAGCGGGTCGGCGAGGACTGGTACCTGGGGACGGCGGACGCCGTCTGGCAGAACATTTACGCCATCAACGGCGTCAGCGGCATCGAGTTTGTCCTGGTGCTCTCGGGCGACCACATATACAAGATGAACTACTACAGGATGGTCAAGCACCACCTGGACAAACAGGCGGATGTGACGATCGGCGCCATAGAGGTTCCGATCGAGGAGTCCCATCGTTTCGGCATCATGCGCGTCGACAGCTCCGGCCGGGTGCGCAGTTTCACGGAGAAGCCCGCGATTCCCGATCCGCTGCCGGACAACCCGCGCAAGGCTTTCGCATCCATGGGGATCTATGTGTTCAGCAAGAAGCTCCTCCTGGAAGTGCTGGATGCGGATGCCAGAAATCCGTCCTCCACGCACGATTTCGGTCGGGACATCCTCGGAATGGTCATCGACAAGTATAACGTGAGCGCCCACAACTTTGTGGACGAAAACAAGAAGGAGGCTCAGTACTGGCGGGACGTCGGCACCATAGAGTCCTACTATGAGGCCAACATGGACCTCGTTGCGGTCACTCCGCTCTTCAACCTCTACGACAAGGAATGGCCGATCCGGACCCACCAGCGCCAGTATCCGCCCGCGAAGTTCGTCTTCGCCGACGAGGGCAAGCGGATGGGGATCGCCGTCGATTCCATCGTTTCCGCGGGCTGCATCATCAGCGGCGGCAAGGTCCAGAATTCCATCCTCTCGCCCGACGTCCGCGTCAACAGCTATTCGGTGGTGAGCCACAGCATCATCTTCGCGCACTGTGACATCGGCCGATACTGCCGCATCCGGAATGCCATCATTGACCGTGATGTCCACCTGCCGGAGGGGACCGTCATCGGTTATGACCCCGAGGAGGACCGGAATCACTACTACGTGACGGACAGCGGGATCGTCGTGGTCTCACGCGAGTACACCAGCGGAGGGGCTCCGTAGCATGCCATCGCGTCGCGATTTCCTCGAAGGCGTGACCTCGGTCGCGGCTTCGTGTGCGCTTGGAAGGCCAGGCGGCTTCGCATCCGCCCGTCGGCAGACGGAGATCGAGGCAACGGCCTGGTTTGACCGCCCGATGCGTTGGGCACAACTGACGCTCGTCGAAAATGATCCCGGCCGGTTCGACCTGAAGGAGTGGCTCGATTACTTCCGACGAGTCCACGCCGATGCCGCCTGCCTGAGCGCCGGCGGATGCGTCGCCTATTACCCCACCAGGATTCCGCTGCACCACAGGAGCGAATGGCTCAAGGACACGGATCCCTTCGGCGATCTCGTGGCGGGATGCCGCAAATTGGGGATGGTCGTTGTCGCGCGAACCGATCCTCACGCGGTGCACCAGGACGTCTTCGATGCGCACCCGGAGTGGATCGCTGTCGATGCCGAAGGCCGCAAGCGGCGCCGCTGGGCCAGTCCCGAGATGTGGGTGACGTGCGCGCTGGGTCCCTACAATTTCGAGTTCATGACCGAGGTGACGCGCGAGATCGTCACGCTCTACAAGGTCGACGGCATCTTCAGCAACCGCTGGAGCGGATCCGGCATGTGTTACTGCGACCACTGCCGGAAAAGCTTCCGGGACCATTGCGGGCTGGAGCTTCCTCGCAGGGGCGATCCGCGCGACCCGGCGCGACGGTACTACATCCTCTGGCGGGAGCAGCGGCTGTTCGACCTCTGGCGGCTGTGGGATTCGGAAATCCGGAAGATCAATCCCGCCGCCCGCTTCATACCCAACTCCGGCGGTGGCGCCCTGAGCGACCTGGACATGAGGACCGCCGGCGAGATGGCCGACATCATGATCGCCGACCGGCAGGCCAGACGCGGGATGGCCGCTCCTTGGGCGAACGGCAAGAACGCGAAGGAGTTTCGCGCCGCAATCGGACGAAAACCCGCGGTCGGCATCTTCAGCGTCGGCCTCGAGGAGCCCTATCGCTGGAAGGATTCCGTGCAGAGCGGCGCGGAGATCCGCATCTGGGCGACCGAAGGGATCGCCAACGGCATGCGCCCGTGGTTTACCAAGTTTTCAGGGGTGCTCTACGATCGCCGCTGGCTCAAAGTGGTGGAGGATCTCTACGGCTGGCTCAACAGGAATGAAGCCTACCTGCGCAACGAGGAATCCCTGGCGCGAGTGGCTCTGGTGTATTCGCAGCAGACCGCCCGCTTCTATGGTGGCGAGCGAGCGGCTCAGAAAGTCGAGGATCACACGCTGGGCTTTTACCACGCGCTGGTGGAGTCGCGGATCCCCTTCGACATGGTGCACGACCGCCTGCTCGATGCCGAGCATGTCGGCAGATACAAGACGCTCCTGCTTCCAAACATCGCGGCGCTGTCGGACGGGCAATGCGCGCAGATCCGGGACTTTGTGTCCCGCGGAGGGAGCCTGGTCGCGACCTACGAGACATCGCTCTACGACGAATGGGGAGCCCGGCGTTCGGATTTCGGGCTCGGAGATCTCTTTGGCGCGCGGTTCACGGGGCGGTCGGAAGGCCGGATGCAGAACTCCTATCTGAATGTCGAGAAGGATCCGTCGACCGGAGCATACCACCCCCTCCTGGCGGGTCTGGAGGATGCCGGACGGATCATCAACGGCGTCCAGCGGGTTGATGCAGTTGCGCTGGAGAGATCGATCCCGCCGCCGCTCACCCTCATCCCTTCCTATCCTGACCTTCCGATGGAGAAGGTCTACCCCCGCCAGCCGAAAACCGACATCCCGGGGGTCTTTCTGCGCGAGGTGGGGAAGGGGCGGGTGGTATATTTCCCCTGGGATATCGACCGGACCTTCTGGGAGGTGCTCTGCGTGGATCGCGAGAAGCTTCTGCGGAATGCGGTCGATTGGGCGACCCACGAAGAGAGGCCTGTGACGGTCACGGGGCCGGGGGTGGTCGATGTCACGGTCTGGCGGCAGAAATCCTCGATGACCGTGCATCTCGTGAATCTCACGAATCCGATGATGATGAAGGGGCCTTTCCGGGAGTTCTACCCGATTGGAGAGCAGCGCGTCCGCCTGCGCCTGCCTGGTGGAAGGAAGGCGTCGAAAGTCGAGCTCCTTGTGAGTGGTCAGGATCCTCGGGCGAGCGTGTCAGGCGGTTATCTCGAGGCCGCCATCCCCTCCATCCTCGTCCACGAACTCCTCGCCGTTAATTGGTGACAGGCTACTGTTTCCCCAATTTGGGGCGGCATCCCTATGGCAAATTGGGGAAAGAGTAGCCTGACAACATTTGCACTTCTACAGGCTCAGCACCGGCTTCGCATACTCAAGCTTTCTGCTCGGCGTGGCCCGGTCGGCCAGCATGTACATCCCGCTTGTGACGGCCGGAGTCCGGTCCAGGGTGACCTCGTTCTATGTTCAAGATGACTGGAAGGGGCGCCGCAATCTGACGCTGAACTTCGGCCTGCGCTGGGATATCCCGACGGCGCTCACCGAGGTCCGGCAACGCAGGCGCTGAGGCCGTTCCCGCAGTACTACGGCGTTTTGTCGCACCGGCTCAACGGCGGGTCATCGAACTACCACGCGCTGCAGGTGGCTGTGACAAAACGGAGCAGCTACGGGCTGAGCTTCCTCGCCGCCTGCACCTTCAGCAAGGCGCTGGCGACTTCCGACGGCGCAGGCGCGGGCAACTACTATGACTACGGGCAGCATATCTACAACCGCAAATCGGACTAATCGGTGACGCAGTTCAACATCCCGCAGGACTTCAAACTCTCCTGGATCTACGATTTGCCCTTCGGTCCAGGGGGCCGCCGGTTCAAGAGCGGCCCGATGAGCCAGATCCTGGGCGGTTGGACCCTGAGCGCGATCCAGCGGTACCGTTCCGGCGATCCGCTGAAGATCTACACCTACTCGTATGGGTACGACATACTCTACAATCCGGGGTATCGCCCGGATGTGTTGCTGCCGCGGTCGCAGCAGACACTGGCGAGGCGGAAGGACGTTGAGTTCGGCGAGGGCTGCCAGTACCTGAATCCTGAGGCACTTGCGGACCTGCCGTCGACGCCGAACGGCGAGCCGCTTCACCTGGGCAACGCCCCGCGCTGGCAGCCCGACCTGAGGGGGTTCCGGCAGGTGAGCTAGGACTTCTCGCTGATCAAGCGGACCCGGCTCAAGTTCACCGAAGCGGCCAATTTCGAGATCCGCATGGATGCGGTCAACGTATTCAACCGGGTCCGAATTGCGGATCCCGACACCGACGTAAGCGATCCCTCATCATTCGGTCAGGTCCATGCAAAGAGCGGAGCCCCGCGCGTCATCCAGCTGGGCCTCCGCCTCTCGTTCTGATCATTGTCACCATCGGTGCGTTGCCTGGGCGTGTGGATCCTGAAAAAGCCCGGCGCTGGGCTTGACATTTCTGGTCTGACCAACTAGACTAAATCGTATGAAGAAAGTCAACATCTACGAGGCCAAGACCCGGCTGTCCCAGCTGGTTCAGGAGGCCGCATCCGGGCAGGACGTCGTTATCGCCCGCGCAGGCCGGCCGATCGCCCGACTCACCCGGCTTATGGGGACACGACAGAAGCGCCGGCTGGGAGTCCTGGACGGCCAGTTCCAAATTCCGGACGACTTCAACCGCCCCCTGCCGGACGACGCGCTCCGCTCTTTTGAAGGCGACTGATGCGGCTGCTTGTCGATACACACCTGCTTCTCTGGACAGCCGCGCAGAGCCGCCGGCTGCCCAGAGAAGCCCGCCTCCTGATCGAGAACCCGGCGAATGAGGTGCTTTTCAGCGTGGCGAGCCTCTGGGAGATTGCCATCAAGGCATCCCTGCGCAGATCCGACTTCAAAGTGGACCTCGCGCTGCTGCGCCCCGCTCTTGCCGAGATGGGTTTCGAGGAGCTTCCGATTTCCGGTGCTCACGCCGAGAGGGTTGCGAGCCTGCCACCGATTAACAAGGACCCTTTCGACCGGATGCTCGTGGCGCAGAGCCTCACCGAGCCCCTCATTCTCCTCACTAACGACGCCGCCCTCGCTGCATACGGAGCAGGTGTCAGGGTCGTCTGAGCCGCCTTGTTTATGCACCCCCTGCCGCCGTGGCGGGGAAGACCCTGGATGCGTTGATCCCGCGCAAGGGGATGAAGCTGAGCGATACGTTGAAGTACTCGGTCCAGATTGCCGACGCCGTGGCGGCGGCACATGCGGCAGGGATCGTGCGCCGGGATTTGAAGCCGGCGAATGTCATGGTCACAGAAAAGGGCCTGGTCAATGTGCTCGATTTTGGGCTGGCCAAGCTTACCGAGCCTGCCGAGAGCGACGAATTCGGGACGACCAAGACGCTGGAGCCGCGGACGGAGGAAGGGACGATCGTAGGGACGGTGGCGTACATGTCGCCGGAGCAGGCTGAGGGGAAGAAGGTGGACGCACGTTCGGACATCTTCTCTCTTGGGTCGGTGCTGTACGAGATGGTAACGGGGTGCAGAGCGTTTGAGGGCACGAGCAAGATATCGACGCTGTCGGCGATTCTTCACCAGGACCCGAAGCCGGCAGCGATCCGATGCTCGTCGAAAACTTCCGGTAACCGGAAGACTCCAAAGCCACGTTCCGAAGATCCCGCAAAGTAATCTATGAAAGCGGAATCGGACCGAACTGGCTGGGGCTGCAAACGGTGAACATCCCACGCGATTCGGGATTTGAGTCGAAGACAGAAAGCAGAAAGCCGAGTGCGAGGTCAGGCGGCTGCTGCCTCAATCGAAACAGTACAACCTCGGAGGCGGCCGGTTGCCGGTGTCGAAACACGAGTTCCCCGTAAAAACGGTGCCTGGCAACTGTTTCCCCGATTTCGGGCGAGGCCTTCACCGGCAATAGCTCACAGGAAATTGGGGAAACAGTTGCCAGGCACCAATTATCCTGCCTCAGATGCGCTTGCGCTCTTTCCGCACGAAGTCCGTGTCCTGCTTCGGCTCTGAAGCGCATTCCGCGGCAATCACGGTCACAGGCGAGTCCGGCGCCGTTTCCGGCAGGCCGGTGAACCGTACCCGGAAACGGTCCTGGAAAACGTTGACCCTCGCCCCGGAGGCAAGCAGCCGGGCGGATTTCACCGGCGTTGTGAGCCCCGCGACCGTCAGCGTGCTGCCGGGCCAGAAATGCGCGTGGACGTAAAGTATATTCCCCTTGCGGGTGAAATTGGCGTAATTCGAGCGCCGGACCTGGCACTTCTCAGCACCGTAGATGGCCCGGTTATTCCGGTCCATCCAGGACCCGACGGTCTCCAGGATTCGAATGGATTCCTCGGGCACCGACCCGTTGTTGCGTTTCAAGCCCAGGATCACGATTCGTTCCATCCTAACTGGCAGTAGTGCAGACCTCTTTCCAGGCGACGTCTGGCACACAGTTGTGTGCGCATACGCTGAAGGTTCCGCGGCA
>JACADW010000171.1 GCA_013388445.1 Acidobacteriota bacterium
AATGGGTGAAGTACACAGCGAGGGGTTTCAGGAACAAGAAGAATTTTCAGACGGCGATCTACTTCCACTGTGGCGGCCTGGATCTGGCTCCATCACCCACTTAGAACCCGGAAGAGCCATATGTTTTCCGCAGGGCTTACATCCCGGCCGTTCACGGCCAGAAGGTACTCGCCCGCCACGACGTTGATTCCCGGCTGCGTCAGCGGCGCGCGGAGGCCGGGATTCCAGTTCTCGCCGTCATATACGCGGGCGAAACGGTAGCGGCCGTTTTCAATCCGGTAGTCGCATCCCAGCAGTCCGTTCGGCACCCGCTTGACTTCCGGCTGCTCGCCTCCGCCGACGCCCAGGTGGCCGACGGTCATTTCGCCGAGCATTTCCGCAAAGAGGTAGTTCAGGTCTCCACGGGAAACGATGCCGGACAGATAGGGCTCGTACTTCTTCGCCGCCGCCTTGAGATCGAGCCCGTGGTAGTTGGGATCGTAGAAGAAATCGCGCTCAATGCGCCAGGCTTCCCGATACATCTGCTTCCATTCGGTGCGCGGATCGATGCGCACCTCCAGGGAATCGGTCGCGAGC
Organism: Acidobacteriota bacterium; assembly: GCA_013388445.1. Classification (GTDB taxonomy): domain Bacteria; phylum Acidobacteriota; class UBA6911; order UBA6911; family UBA6911; genus JACADW01. Next base: position 577 of record JACADW010000171.1, read on the forward strand.
GGTGTGGAACCACCGGCTCCTACGGGGCCTGCTCCCGGCGCTGCTGCTGCGGGCGATACAGACGGAGCGGAAGGGCCACTAACGGCAGGGGTCATGGGTCGCAGAGGGGCGATGAACCACCGGTCCCCTTGCCGATAAAGCATCTTTTCACCGTTTTGCGCGATCTCGAAAAAGCGGACGCCTGCGATGGCGACATCGGACTTGCGCGTCTTCAGATCGTAGCGGTGTATCGTCACAGCCTGCGCAGATGGCCCGGGGTCGGGACTGAATGCGGGTGCCTCGACGGCTAACACCACCCCGGCCTTACCCGCCTGAAGATCGATGTATCTGCGAGGCGGCATCGGCAGGGCAAGAATGCGCTGAAGGATATTGTCGAGGTCGATCCTGACGGTAACCTCCTTCTTCGCCGCCCCTGTATCGACCACTTCAGACGTGCCTGCGTCGGTCTTCTGAGCCTCGGGCTTCTTATCTTCGTCAGCCTTCTCTTTCTTCGGAGACTTTTCCTCGTCGCTCTCCGGTGCGAATGGCGACGGAAGGGTTTTGTCCAGCACAGCAAGGTAGACACTGCGCACAGTGGGACGCGAGAAAGAATGGATGTCGGGTTCCAGCGAAGGACCTGCGTCGGTCGAAGCGGTGAAAAACAGGTGCTTGCCGTCCTTGTCGAAGACAGGATGGCGTGCGTCGCTCATGCCGTCGGTGACTTGCGTAGCCTGCCCCTTGGCCAGGGAGTAGACAAAGACGGCATTCATGTAGTTCCCCAGCCGCCGAGCGTAAGCCAGCCACTTGGAATCGGGGGACCAGGCCGCCGCGAGAAGGCCGACACCCCAGTAGGGATCCTTGTCCACCCTGACCGGTTTCCTGTCGTTCAAGTCGATGTACCAGAGAGTCTGGTGGGAATCCGTGTAGGCTATCTTCCTGGAGTCGGGGGACCACGTCGGCGAAAAATAGAACCCGGGTTTATCGCCCAGGACGATTCTAACAGGATCTCCTGTTCCCAAGTGGTTCTTGATGTGCAGCTCGTACTCGCCGGATTCGTCGGAGAAATACGCTATCGATTTGCCGTCGGGCGACCATGCCGGATCCCGTTCCATCACCCCTGCCGTGTTCGTGAGGTTGCGCGCATCGCCTTTCTCGGCCGGGACGGTCAGGATTTCTCCGCGTCCTTCGAAAAGCGCCCGGGCGGCGGTCGGCGAAAGGTGAGCGCTGGTCAGGCGCTCGCCGACCCTGACAAGGCGCTGGCGCACCTCGGGGAAGTCGCCGGTCACGGCGATCGTCACGGGCCTGGTCTTGCCTGACACCAGGTCGTAGACATGAATCGAACCGAACTGCTCGTAAACGATGGCGTCTGGCCCGGCCGACGCGGACTTGAGGTCGAGCCCTTTGTTCGTCACGGCTTCCGCGACCTTCCTGGTCTTCGGGTAATAGGAGAACAAGGTCACCGGGCCGTTACGGTCCGACAGGAACCATACCTTGCCGTCAGCCCACATCGGGTTGAAATCGTTGGAATTTTGGCGTGGGACTTTCTCTATCCGGCTGCTGGACAGGGTGGCGATCCAGACCGGCGTGGTCGTGCCGCCGCGATACCGCTTCCAGGCGCTGAAAGCGCGCCGTATGGGCACATAGGCTATCCGCGTGCCGTCTGCTGAATAGGCCCCCTCGAATCCCATCGGAAGAGGGAGCTCCTCCTCCAGCCCTCCATTTAGAGATACTGTGAAGAGCTTGGAAAACCGCGAATAGGAGGTCCTGTCCGAGGTGAAAAGTATCCTGCCGCCGTCAGGGGTCCAGTCGAGCACATTGTCTGCGGACGGGTGCCAGGTCAGCCTCCTGGGCACACCTCCGGCAGCCGGGACGACATAGACGTCGACATTGCCATCATACTCGCCCGTAAACGCAATCCATGTTCCGTCGGGTGAATACTTCGGATTGGCTTCGACGCCGGGCCCTATTGTCAGGCGCCCTGCCTCTCCTCCCTCGCGGGGTACGGTCCAGAGGTCGCCGGCAAATACAAAGGCTATGTGTGTCTTGTTGAGGTCAGGGGTGCGCAGGAGCAGAGGCCCTCCGAGATCGCCGGCGCCAAAAGCTGAGGCAAGCAGGACAAGGACTGCAAACGCGCTTCTAAGCATGATGACCCTCCCGGGTGGAGTACTCACTACTCGCGACACTATTAACCACAGCACACGCCGCAGCTGCAATCGGAACCTGGATGCGGCCGGCGTGGGCGCGCTTCGCCGAAGCGCGCTCTTGTCAACCTCGGCGAGGCGGACCCTCGCGGCACCTGCAGACACATGGTATGAGGGACCACCCGTAACTGGCGGGATGCATTCGGCTGGATCGTTATTCCCCGGTCAGGTGCAGGCCGCGGTTGCCTGTCCACCGTAAAGGCTACTGCCAATAGCTGCCCACACGTTGCGGCGGTCAAGCCGGCGAACCTCGTGATCTTGCTGAAGGCGTTTAATCGTCCGATGCATGGATGCCGGCTGGTTGCAGCGCGAAATGCTCCGCATTTCCGCGGCAACCGCTATAACGAGGGGTAGACTTTCATTGCGGAGCAGGCCTCGATGGCGGAAGTTTGGCGTATCACCCCAGAAAAGTTCGGGACTGCAGTCGACAGAATTGTGCAACTCTGCAGTCCAAGTCGGGTCATCGTTTTTGGCTCTTTTGCCAGCGGCGGGTTGCACGGAGACAATGACCTCGACCTGCTGGTGGCGATGAACGGAAGAGTCGACAATCCGCGCAAGGAAAGCGTTCGGCTTCGCCGAGCTTTGAAGGGGCTCCTGATACCGGTTGATATCATAGTAATGGAAGAAGATCAGTTAGCCGGGGTTGCGGACATTCCCGGCCTCGTCCATCGCGAGGCTCCAAGAAACGGCCAGGTGGTCCATGTTGGCGTGTCATGGCGCCACACAGCAATCATGTTGAATCCGGTCAACCACGAATTCGAATCGATCCTGCTAACAAGCGAAGAAGGCCAATTCCAAGTGCTTGCTGAGTTGCTCGAGGTGCTTGCAGGTCGGTGATTGCCAGAGCAGTGCACTGGATTAGGACCGGGCGCCTCGGAACAGCACGCTGCACGCGCCTCCGCAGACCAGCCGATGAACCGGTCGCGTAGTCCCAGGTGCCGGAGCGCCGACGACCAGGCGAGGCAGGCAACCGGGCGACCCCGTGCTTCCGGGCGAGCCGGGCAGCCAACCCCCAGAGCGGCTCCGGCATCGACTCATGGCGCCGACGGGCCTGGCGCCGTTGTTCGATTTGGCGGCGAAGATCTTCGATCCCAGTGGGAACATCGGGTGAGGCAGGCAGGTTTCTCCATTTCATGGGCTGTCCTCCTCAAACGCGCTTCTCGCGCGGACAGCCCGACGGTATCAGATCGCCTCAATTGGAATCATGCACGCCCGCCGCAAGGACACGGGTCTTGTGACGGACGTCCTCGGGGTGCGCTCTGAGCCCTCGCGAATAAGGCAGACAAATGACTCGATCATTTCATAGCAAGCCGCTTTTCCTCATTCTCCATGCGGTTATTAGCAGTCTCATAATAGTCTAGACATTAGTACATACTTGTATTATCATCCATGCATGTTCAAGAGAGATGCAAGACGATTGGATCACAAGACACTGACCGAACTTCGAAAGCGTGCTGTTGGAAGTGTTCAGGAGGGTCAATCTCCTTCCAGTGTGGCGAGAGCTCTTGGTGTTACGCGTGCAGCAGTGTACACGTGGCTGGCACTGTACCGCCATGGGGGATGGGGCGCTCTCGATGCCCGGAAGCGGGGCGGCCG
>JACADW010000239.1 GCA_013388445.1 Acidobacteriota bacterium
CTGTACGTGCATGGATAGCGCCTGAGAATTGCGGGCCAGGGATGACCGGAGGGGTGCCACCCGGCCCGCCCGGGGGATTTCAAATGACGGAACGTGGGCTCGATGCCGCAGAAATCGCCAGGTTGCGCGGGTGGAGCAAGCGCATCCGGATGAGAAGTCTGCGCATGGTGCATGCTGCGGGGGTAGGGCACCCGGGAGGAGACCTCTCCTCGGCAGACATCCTCGCCACCCTGTATGGTTCGGTCCTGCGCGTGGACCCCCGCAATCCCCGGGATCCCGGCCGTGACCGCTTCATCATGAGCAAGGGTCACAGCTCCGCCTCCTTGTATGCGGCCCTCGCCGAGGCGGGATTCTTCCCGGTCTCGGAACTTGACACTTTCGCCCGGCCGCTGTCGGCGCTCAGTGGACACCCGAGCTGCACGCACGTGCCGGGCGTCGAGAGCAGCACGGGGGCTCTCGGCCATGGGTTCCCGGTCGCAGTCGGCGCTGCGCTGGCCGGGAAGATCGACGGCGCTTCCTGGCGCGTCTACCTGCTCACCGGCGACGGGGAGCTGCAGGAAGGAAGCAACTGGGAAGCGGCCATGGCTGCCTCCCATTACGGCTTGGACAACCTGTTTCTCATCGTGGACCGGAACCGTTTTCAACAGGGGGATGCGACGGAGAAGACCGTGGCTCTCGAACCGCTCAAAGGCAAGTTCGAGGCGTTCGGCTGGCGCGTCCGGGAAGTGGATGGGCATGACCATGCGGCGCTGTACGAGGCCCTCAGCGCGGTGCCTTTCGAACCCGGGCATCCGGGTTGTGTCATCGCCCACACAAGGAAAGGGAGGGGTGTCTCCTTCATGGAGAACTCCGCGCGATGGCATCACCGGGTGCCGACGGTCGAGGAATTGGACGCGGCCCTGAAGGAAATCGACGGAATGGCATGATGAGCGAGCTTTACGACTGCAGAGAGGCGTTCGCACGCACGTTGGAGGAACTGGCTGCCTCCGACCGCAGGATTATCGCCGTGACCAATGACTCGCTGGGGTCGAGCAAGCTGGCGGGTTTCCGGGAACGATTCCCCGAGCGGCTGATCAATGTCGGGATCGCCGAGCAGGACATGATCGGCATTGCGGCGGGGCTGGCGAACGGCGGCAAGCTGCCCTTCGTGTGCGGTGCGTGCTGTTTCCTCACGGCCCGGGCCTTGGAGCAGATCAAGGTGGATCTCGCCTACTCGAGGGCCAATGTGAAGGTCTGCGGCATGAGCGCCGGCTTGGCCTACGGCCCGCTGGGGGCGACGCATCATTCCATCGAAGACGTGGCCTGGACACGTGTGATCGCAGATCTGTGCGTCATAGTCCCGGCCGACCCGCTGGAGACGGAGCAGGCCGTTCGTGCGATTGCCGCGTATGAAGGGCCTGTCTATCTCAGGCTTAGCCGCATGCCTGTCCCTGCGGTCCACCCCCCGCAGTATCGCTTCGGGATCGGCCGAGCCGCAGTTCTCCGCGACGGGACCGACTTGACCCTGATCTCAAACGGGACCATGGTGAGCCCGGCGATGGGTGCCGCCGAGGCGCTTGCGAGGGAAGGCGTCGAGGCCCGCGTCGTCAACATGTCGACGATCAAACCGCTCGATGCCGCGACGATCGAGCGCGCTGCCCGGGAGACAGGGGCGATTGTCACAGTGGAGGAGCACTCGGTGTTCGGGGGACTCGGGGGCGCCGTCGCGGAAGTGGTGGTGCGCACCTGCCCGGTTCCGGTTCGGATCCTGGGTGTGCCGGGAGTTTTTCCTCCTACCGGATCGGCCGGGTTCCTCTTCGATCATTTCGGTCTGACGGTGGAGGGAATCCGCGAAGCGGCGCTCGCCCTGCTGAAAACCGGCGCTGCCGGGAAGAGTCCACATCCCCTCGGGATAGCGAGATAATCCGGCCGGCTATGCAGGACGTCCGATGGGAGGTGTGGCCTCCCTGCGGCGCTTCGGAGGCCGTCGGTCGGATTCCGCAGGGGCGGCGAGCAGTTGCTCCGCCGTCGTGCGGTCCGTGATCAGCACGTTGATCCAGCGTCCCTCCAGTGCCCCGCGTATCGCTGCATGCTTTCTCCGTCCGCCGGCCACGCCGATCGAGCGCCTGACATGCTGCAGCTGCTGATGCGTCATGCTGATCACGCGCTCGTCGAGGGGAGTACGGACAGGCGCTCCTTTGATGTCGAAAAAGCGCAAGCACAAGTCTCCGACCGCTCCACGCTCGCGCAGCATGTTCAGCTCTTCTTCAGAAAAGACATTGCCGCTGGCGGCAAGGAGTTTTGAAGGTTCGACCGCACCGATGCCGACCAGGGCGAATGTGACCTTGTCGAAAAGCTCGACAACCTCCAGGACAAACGGGTCTTCGAGGAAAGCCTTCTTGCCGGCAACCGAGCTGACGACGCCGGGGGCCGGAAGGAATTTGGGCTCGGCGCGCAGGACCTGCGAGAGGCGGGCCGTCAGGTGATTCGCGTGCACGCTGGCTGCCGGGCTGCCGATGCCCCCGAGAATCTGCACCACGGTGGCGCCCGTTTCTCTCGAGAAAGTATGCATGGCGTTGACGGTGTGAAGCAGGGTAGCGCTCCAGGACGAGATCCCGACAACTTCGTTCTGCTTCAGCGTACTCTCGATGTAGTACGCCGCCGCCTTTCCGACGTCGCGCGCGATCGCCTCGTCATCGTCAACGGAGTCCACCACGATGGCCTGTTTCAGTCCGAGTCGCGCCTGAAGGCCCTCTTCCAGGTCGCAGAACACACCCATGGGGGTGTTCACGGTGATGCGGACGATCTGCTCGGCCTCGGCCCTTTTCAGAAGGCGCGAGATCGTGGACTGCGAGAGGTCCAGCTTCTCCATGATGTCGGTCTGGCGCAGGCCCTGCTCGTGGTACATCCGGGCGACCTTGGTCATGAGCCGGAGTTCGTCGATCCGTGCCATGAGGCAATTGTATACCGAGGGATAGCGTCAGGATCTCTTTTCTGCGCGGGCTCCGAAGTTAGAGTCCCGAGGTGACATCGGTATCGTTCTGCAGCCATCCCGCGCAGCGGGGCGGCCCAACGGCGCCGCGGGTGTGAATCGAGTCCGGCTGGCTTTCGTCGCGTCCGGCAGCAGCCCTGAGACTCGAGCGACGGACGGCTCGGCCGTCGAAACCGGCTGCAGGAAACGTGCCGATCGCGCGTGCCTCAATCTTGAGGGAGAGCACCAACTCACTGCCCAGAGCAGGCACCGTCGGCCCGATAGCCCGCACCTCGCTCGGGCCGCCTCTCTGTTTTCATGCGCTTGAGTCCGCGCCCGTGCATGAACAGCTACTCCAAAATCCAACACTCGATGGAGGAGCAGGTTGCGGCGGCCGGGTGGGCGCGGACCGCTCGATCCCGTCCCGAGACTTCACCGCCTGAAATCTTCTCGGCAGCATTTTCCCGGATTGCATCCCGCGATAGAATGTCATTCTGAACGACTTGAAGTGGTGTTTTCTTGTGCTGCAGAGTAAGACACCACAGGAGCCTGGAAATGACCCGAAGAGTCAGTGTCGTGGTTGAACACGATGACGAAGGTTATTATGCCTACTGCCCTGACTTGCGCGGATGTCAGACACAGGGGGCAACCCTGCAGGAGGCCATGGACAACATACGGGAAGCGATCGAGCTCTATTTGGAAACCCTCCCCGCGGACCAAAGAATCGAACTCCTGAGCCGCGAGATCCTGATGACATCGGTCGAGGTGGAAGTTGCCTAGACTGCCACGTCTGACGGCCTCTGATGCGGAGGTTCGGTTATTTCAGGCCGGCTTCGTTCTTCTCCGGACGAAGGGCAGCCACCGAATATATGGGAAGGGCGAGAGCCGGATCGTCGTACCCTTCCATTCCGGCCGAATGCTTCATCCCAAAATAGTAAAGTCCGTTCTGGAGGCCACCGAGTACGCAGACGAGTAGAAAGCTTCGTGCTGCCAGGTTTCCACAGGGTGGAAGCCATGTTCCCGCCGTTCCGGCTCCAGATACAGCGACATGATCCGGATCTGACATGAATCCTCGGGGCGCTCCAGGGCGCCTGGGTGTTCCTGCCGTTTTCTCGCGGCTGATGCGCCGGACATGAGAATAGGCCTCGAGTGGTGGAACGTTCAGTCGTAGCGCGGCAGGTTCCGTTCCGGCCTCCGTTTGCAGGTACGAACGCGGTCCGGTGCAGCAAGGACCGCAGCCGGCTCTCGGGCAGTGTCGAGGGAAGCTCGGGTCTCCGATTCCGAACGTTCGAACGCAAACAGATGCTAGGTACAGTTGCAGGCGGCGCAGACCGACAGCATGGCGGGCACCTCGATGAGAACGGCGACCACCGTTGCGAACGCCGTGCAGGATCCTGGCCCGAAGAGCTCGATGGCCGTCGCCACGGCAAGCTCGAAGAGATTGCCCGTGCCAGGGGAGTTGGTCTTGCCAGGCAGCCTCCGGCCGCGCCTGCCGGTAGGCCTCGTGGGGTCGAAGGTTCACTTATCGGCCCTTGCTTGGGTTCGCCGGACCGGGGGTCCGGCCCACGATGGGACCGGCCGTGAGAATCGTGCCGCGGACGGATCGTCCGTCGAAACGAGCTGGAGGATACATGCCAATCGGGCCAAGGGGGCGGCTCTAACTTGCCTTTGGCCGTGCCCGGCAGTGGCGACGTACCCCGCGCGGGCACATTTTCGTGCATTCGGGTGCACGGCCCGTGCATGGGGGACTGTCCTGAGTTGCGCGATTGACACCGAGGGCGAGGCTGCAAGAGGCTCTCGGCAAGATCCGCGAAGCGATCGAGCTTCTTCCCGCATAGTCATGGAAGGCACATACGACAGAATCAGGCTGACTGCGAGGGAATTGTGCGAGTTCCGCAAGTTCAGGGTCGCTGAGATTGTGTCCTACCCTATACTTCATGATTAGCCTGAACCGGAATATACGCACAGACTCTCTCTGGAAAGGCGGGAGTACCTGAAATGTCCGATCGACTGTTACATCCCCAGCCTGAAGCTTGGAGCTCTCTAACGGGATGAAACTGATGGAGAAAGCGAAATGCTAGTTTATGTGATCGCTGGGATCGTCACCTTCATATTCAGCACGGTTTTGACCATCGCGGGCGTGGGCGCGGCGTTCATTTTGATCCCTGTTTTCTTGGTGCTGGACATCCCGCTGTTGACGGCAATGTCCACCGCGCTGCTGTTGAATTCGATTGCCATGATCTTTGCTTCGATCAGTTACGCCCGCGACCGGCTTATCGTGTTCAAGACCGCCCTGCCCATCTTGGTTGTGGCAACGGTGCTGTCCCCTCTGGGCGCGCGAACGGCCGAGCATCTGCCGCGAGAGCTGCTGTTGTGGCTATTCGTGGGTTTTCTGCTGTTTGCCGGTACGATGATGCTCTTTTATGAGGGAAAGGGAAAGCAGGTCGAGGTCAGCACCCGGAAACTGGTCGGCTATGGCGTGGGCGTGGGATCGTTCGCCGGCTATCTGGGCGGACTCCTGGGCGTGGGCGGCGGCAATTTTATCGTTCCGGTGTTGATCTGGCTGGGCTTTAACCCCAAAAAGGCATCGGCAACCACAGGCTTTATCGTCATCTTTTCATCATTGGCTGGATTCTTGGGTCACGCGACAACCGGGAATATTCATGTCTGGCTCTTGTCCATGTGCGCCGTGGGGTCGATCTCCGGGGCGCTGCTGGGCGCGTACTTGATGAGGAAAAGACTGAGTCGCCAACAGGTAAAGATCGCCATTGGCGTGATCCTTTATTTCATCGCGCTGAAGATGATCTGGGACCTGCTGAAACCTTCGTTCTAAGACAGCGCTGAATGAATCCAACAGAATCCGCCCGCATCGGGTATTGAGCCCATGCTGCGGATTGGGGGATGAGTCGTCCTGCTGCCTTCCGGTTTAAAGCGGGCAACGCCCGCGATGGTCGATCCCACACCCAATTCCGGGCACACTGCGCTCACGCCCTGTATCCCGAGCAGGGAATGCAGTAGGGC
>JACADW010000240.1 GCA_013388445.1 Acidobacteriota bacterium
CGGGGAGGCCAAGGACATCATCGGATTCAAGAACACCCCTGTCGCCCAAGCCGAGAAGATATGCCTCGCCTGCCATGCATCCGGTATCGGACACAACTGGAAGCTGGGCGAGCACAGCCGCAGCGGCGTCACCTGCATCCAGTGCCACAAGATCCACCAATCCCGCACACCGATCCCTGTGGCGCGCGGCTTCATCGAGCGCCCGCTGACGACGGCGCTCAAGCCTGCCGGGCCACCGCCGCGTGCCAGCCTCTCAAAGCCGGATCCGGTCCTGTGCCAGGAGTGCCACAAGAGCGTGTCGGCCCGGATGATGCTCCCCTCGCGACACCCTGTACGTGAGGGCAAGATGAACTGCGGCTCGTGTCACAACGTTCACGGCTCCGAAGTGGCCGGGCTGAACACTTCGGAACGGCCCAACGACCTCTGCCTCGGCTGCCACACTTCGAAACAGGGGCCTTTCGTCTTCGATCACAAGCCGGTGTCTGAAAGCTGCAGTTCGTGCCACACGCCGCACGGATCGGTGAACAACAACCTGCTCAAGCAGAACGAACCTTTCCTCTGCCTGCAATGCCACGAAGCCCATTTTCACATCGGACGCTCAGGTGCGTCGACCCCGGTTCAACTGCCCACCGGCGGGAGCAGCAATCCATGGGGCGAAGCAGGCTGGAGACGCGCATTCGGGACGAAGTGCACGCAGTGTCACCCGTCAGTGCACGGGTCCGACCTGCCCGGGCAGTCAGTGGCCGGCCGCGGCAAGAGTCTGGCGAGATAAGGAGGCGAGGAGACAGCGATGACAAGACTTCGATCGAATTCGCCCACAGCAGTCATCACCCTGGCCCTCCTGGCGCTGTTTGCCGCCGCAGGACGGGCTCAGCAGGCTGATACCGGCAAGAAGAAGGAACAGCCGCCGACCCAGGTCCCGGCGCCGCCGGCCATGATGCCCGCCCACTACTCTGGAGGCTTCGCATCCATCGGTGCGATTCTCAACGAACTCTCGGGAAGCCCGGACAAGTACTCTGAGTATCAGTCTCTGCGGCAGGGCATCCGTCCGACCGTCCAGGCGGGAGCCTGGGGCACGGCAGGCCGGGTCGCTTACGACCTCCTGGGCGAGCGCGGCGTAGATCCAAACGACCAGAACTACAGCATCCTCGCCGATTTTGCCCGCTACTGGAAATCGGAGTTCAGCTTCAAGCGGCTGCCCCACCGCCTCGAGAATGACCAGCTGTCGAACCTCGATGCCGCCAAGGGCTCCGTCGTCGTCCGCCACGACAACGGCGATACCGGCCTGAACTACTGTCCCTACTACCAGGAACTTGAGTTCAATAACCGGATCACCCTCCCGTTCATGCCGCTGATTTCCTTCAAGGTCGATTACCGCGAGCAACTGAGGCACGGGACGACGCAGGCCCGCGCGATCAGCAAGTGCGCGAACTGCCACATCTCGTCGATGGCCCGTGACGTGGACCAGGACACGCAGGAGTTCCGCGCGGGCGCCGCCATCCGGACCCGACGGGCGAGTCTCGAGTACGAATACCTGAACCGCGATTTCGAGGACATGGGAAAGCAGCTCACGTGGACTTACGACCTGGCAATCCACCCGGCAACCCTTCAGAACATCTTCATCAACCGGGTGCAGTACGACGTCGCCAGCGGACCTCTTCCGATCGCTGCCGTCCCGCATTTCAGGAAGAGCCGGCACACGGTGCGCGGCCGGCTCGACATGGAGCGTGCCGGCGAGCTGACCGGCGCTTTCATCTATTCGAGCAACGACAACGAGGGCCTCAACTACGGAACCGACACGCGGGTGGTGAACGGCGTCTATTCTGTGGAACTCGGCGATCGGCTCCGGCTCACGTTCCAGGGAAGGAACGTGAACATCACTTCCGGTTCGGTGTATGTGGATGTCAACGAGCCGGTCGCTCCTACCGGGCCGCAGGCGGGAAAGACCTACACCGAGGCCAATCCTGCCTTCGGACCTGCGGATTACTATGCGACTTCGAGTTTGGCGCGCGAGGTCTTCAACGGCATCTTCGACGGGCGGCTGGCTCTGGCAGCGAGGACAACGCTCCGCTTCGGGTACGATTACCAGAATCTGCGCCGGACGGCGGCAGAGCCCGAGGAGACCGACACGCACCGGCTCAGGGCCGCCATCAACTCTTCCCCTGCGAAAGGATGGAAGGCAAGGGCGAGGTACTCCTACACGCACGTGAAGGATCCATTCACGCACTACAAGGCCGCCTTCACGCCGCAGATACAGCCCTACCCGAGTCCTGGGACGCCTCCTTCGCCGCTGCTCGGCACGCAGTACTTCACGCTCTACAGGGCGCGGCGGGCGAACCTGACCAACTTCTTCACGCGAGAGCAGAAAGCCTCGGGCTCGGTTACTTGGGAACCCGTAGAGCGCTTCGCCCTGACCGCTCATCTGGCCGGTTATTCCCAGAAGAACACGGACCTGAACTTCGCACCGTGGGAGGATTCGGACTTTTCGCCTTCGATCGAATTCTGGGCCGCCCCCAGTCCGCGGTTCGACCTGTCGGCCAATTACACGATGCACCGCCGGGAAACGGAGACCCTGTTTGTCATACCCGTCTTTGACGGCTGAGCGGGCGGCGTCACGGTGGGCCAGTTCGGCTCGCTATCCGACTCCATCACGAACAAAAACAACGATCACACCGGCTGGGCAGTCGTGAACCTCCGGATGAGCGATAACCTCGCGACGTACGCCCAGGCTTCCGTGACGGAAGCCTCGGCCTCCTTCTCCGGTTTGAGACTGGATCCGGCGCAGGTCTCGGCAACGCCGCCGGGATTCGACTACGTTGCGGTCTCCGATCTCGGTAAATACTCGCGCCTGCGTGTGCGCTGGTGGTACACGGAGTTCGGACTCAGGCAGTCGATACGCGGCCGGTTCCTGTTCGACTATGCCCTGACATACCAGGATTACAGAGACAGCCAGCCCTACCTTGTCGATGCGACGGGGAAAAACTGGGGCTTCCTGCTCCGGATGAACTACCTGTTCTGATTCTCAGCCGAGATGCCGGGGTCGCACTGACCACTGCAGACTGTAGATTGCGGATTGTAGATTTCACGCGCCAATCCGCAGCCTCCAAGTGCGCGCTCCGCCCTTCAAAAACCTGACAAAGGACCGTCGGGCCCTTGGGGACGGCGGCCGACGCCGGCTCCTTACCTTCCATCTCGAGCGAAACCCGGCTACGGTAGCCTGCGCGCCGGAGGACTCCCTCAAGCTTGCCGCTGTGTACAAGACGCCGGCGGTTTGGTAGTCTGCAAGGGCCGGAAGATCGCGATATGAGTCAAGAGGAGATGCTCCGGGAGCAGCTCAGCTGCGAATCTCCTCGTGGAGGCGAGCGAGTAGCGTCTGAAGCGCGCTCCCAGCGAGCGCCGGGGCTTCATCGGCTTCCTCCCGCGTGTATTCTTCCGGATCTGCGGGGTAGCGCAATTCCCTTGCGTACTGAGTCGGGCGCACGAGAGGATCGATGACCTCCCTCAGAATCGGGTCGATTGCCAGACACAGTTCGCCGATCTCCTCCAGACTGTGTGTCTTTTGAAACGGCCGAGAGTGCCAGACGAGGAATCCCTTCAACGCCTTTTCTGCGGCCTGCTGACAGTGGAAGAGGAGATCCTCGAGCAACGGTGGCTCAGCCAGAGAGCGTGTTCCGTCGCCCTCAAGTCAGCCATTGCCTTACTGAACCAGGCTCTTTTCTCCGAAACCAGGAGAAGATCAGGCGGCATAGAGGAGCTTCCCTTCCCGTTCGATTGTGGCCGACGGCGAGGCGGCCATGTGACGCCTGCTTTCAAAGCCCTGGAGGCTCCAGACAAGGACATCGACTGCAACGCCGGTGCCGCGTCGGTCTTGCCGAGGAGGTTCCGTTCGAAGCGCTTCGCCGTGTCCGCGGACCTCGGATCCGGCTGGCTCTGCGGTTCGTCCGCCGGCTTGGGCTTATCCGACTGCTGCGCCGGCAACGGCCAGCCGCACAACAAAACCACGAGGCAAAGCAGAGACCGGGACTTGACGGCGTTCATCAGCTGTAATTTCGGGGACAGGCTACTCAACCTCGAGATTCGGATTGTGCAGAAGGGCGGCTGGATTGATGCGGGAATTTCGAAATTGACTGGCCTGTCGCCGAAATTCGCTGTCCGCCTCCGCCTGCTTCCAAAACTGCTCGTGGGGAATCCCCTTGCTGCGGTCGTTCTCATGGTTTGATCGCTCGAGCAGTCTCAAACCGCGGCGAGCAGGCAAGCAGGATGCTATCCAACTCGTCATCTTCGGCAACAGACTCGAGCATGGCAGCCGCCCTGCGGTTTTTCGTCACGACAACCGGGGAGGTCTTGCACGCCTCAACGTAGGCGCTGAGCCGTGCTTTTACCTCGGCCAAAGAAGCGACAGTCATAGCTCAAACTCCTTTCCCCCCAGGCTCAGCTTTCCACTGCTCCTGGTCGCGAGAGTTCGACAGTTCTGGTCGGGCTGCGATTGGAGGAAGGGGGATGGCCCGGGCGGGCCGGCGGAGTGCTGCCGCCGGCCCGATCGAGCGACTGGTTAGAAAGCGACGCGCAGGCCGATCTGCACCCGGCGCGCGCCCGGAGTGTTGGTCCCGCTTTCGGCATTGCCCGGCGCGAACGTAAGGAAGTTGGTGGTGTCAGTGAAAGTGGTGTTCGGGGCTCCCCAGTTCGTGTGGTTGAAGACGTTGGCTGCTTCGATCCGGAATTCCGGCCGGAAGCGCTCGGTCACCTTGAAGATCTTGAACATCGAGAGGTCGAGGTTCCATACCGGTGGCCGGCGGAAGTGGTTGCGGAGCGAGGTCCCGAACCCATCCTTTCCAGTTCCGGTCGGCTGCGAGAACAGGCTCACGTCATAGTACCTGTCCCTCGAGCCGGAACCTACTTTCCCGATCGGCTCAGGATCGCCGCTGACGTTGATAAGGATCGAGCCGCATCCCTGGCAGTTGAGCGCGGTGTTGCTGCCGCCGATGGAGTACGGCGTGCCGGAATACTTCGCGAAGATGCCGTTCAGCTGCCAGCCGCCCAGGACTATGCCCTTGGCGCTGGTGTCCGTCCTCAGGAACGGAAGCTCGTAAACGAATCCCATCTGGAAGTTGTGCGTCCGGTCGAACCCTCCCAGAGCGAAGTTGTCCTCGTACTTCATGGGGTGATTCCAGGTCAATCCGGTCCAGCCGTCCTCGTCAGCCATGTCCTTGGCACGGCCCAGCGTGTAGGCGCCCTTCAACATGAGCCCCTCGCTGAAACCCCGGTTGACCTCGACCTGCAGCCCATGGTACCGGGTCTTCGTACGGGCAGCCCAATCGTTGATGGAGGTTGTGCCGGCTACGGCGTAATACTTCCGAGCCGCGTTGCCGCCGCCAGGCTCGCCGTAGTTCAGGTTCAGGTCGGCGTAGCCGCCGTTGGTCCGGGTTCCGACATAGGCGATGCCGGTCACGATCTTGCCGGGCAGCTCGCGCTCAAAGGTGAAGTTGTACTGGTGGATCGTGGCCCGGTCGAGGCCCTTTCCCGAGCCCGGGAAGTACTCGACGCCGATATTAGGAGACCGGATGTAGACGCCGGCGGGCAGCTTCACCCTGCCGGAGCTGATGTCCGGGAGCACGACGGGCGGAATGCCCTGGGCCAGCGTCGTTGTCCACCAGAACTGGTCGGCTGTACGGTTGAAGTTGATGTCCTGAGGGAACGAGCCGCGCAGCGGCCGTGACCAAGGCAGAGCGTTGAACGTCTGGCTGTAGCCTGCCCGCAGCACGTTCTTCTCGGTTATTCGGTATGCAGCTCCGACGCGAGGAGAAAAGTACCATGTTTGGACCTTGAGCCCGACGTCCTTGGGGACTCCGCCAAGCCCGCCGATCAGGACGGTGTATGTGTCGTACTCGAGCCGCTCCAGGCCGCGGTCGGCGCGACTCATGAGCGGGTAAGCCTCAAGCCGCATTCCCAGGTTGAGGGTCAGCTTCTGGGTGGCGCGCCAGCGATCGCTCAGGAACAATCCCCACTGCCACTCGCGGCCGGTCATCACCTCGGTCTGTGTGTCCTTCGAGAAGTAATCCGCCCGGCCCAGCAGGAACGCTGCGAACTGGTTCCATGCCTGGGCGGCGTAGCCGGGTGCTCCGGTGATGTTCCCGCTGAAACTGAGACCGCCTTTCAAGCCGTAGGGGCCCCACTCGGCCTGGCGGTGATCCAGCTCGAGCTTGACGACCTGCAGGCCTGTCTTGACCTCGTGCCTTGGGAAAACCTTCGTAAGGGCACTCGAGAAGCTGTAGTTGAGCTCCTTGCGCCACAGAGGCATCCAGGACGGTGTCCCGCCGATGGTGTACCCGTTGGCGATTGTCGGCATGCCGCTGGCACGAACGTCGTTGGGATCGTTCGTGCCGGGAATGCCCAGCTCGAGCCCGTAGTTCTTCCCGTAGTCCGGCCCCAAGACAACCTGATCCTGGCGGTAGTAACCGAAGTTACCGTCCAGGAGGAGTGTCGGACCGAGCGTCCAGGTGTGACCCAGGCCCACGACGTAGACATCGGTGTCGCCGTTGCTGCCCTCTTCCCAGCCGAGGTTATAGTTGTCGACCACGTTGGCCTTCATCATGGAGTACTTGCCCCAGATCGAGTGGGAGGCCGAGCGCTGCCAGGTGATCTTGGTATCGAAGTGGTGTCGGTCGACCTCGACCCCGGGGCGGCCCAGCATGTAGTCGTCCAGGAGCCCATTGGAGTTGAGATCCTTGTCGGTATTGACCTTGGGGTAGAGCGCCATGATCTTCTTGGCAATGGCATCGATCCGGTTGCCGGGAACCGTGAAGTTCGGGAACTGTGTTCTCCCGGATCCGTCAGGGTTCCCCGTGTCGGGATCGTAGAGCCTGAAGTTCGACCTGGCCGCGGCCACCTCGCTGAAGTCTCCGGCTTTCATCTTCTCGGTCGGGACCGCGTACGTGTAAGTCGCAGGGCGCCGGTCGCGGAACATCTCGTATGACCCGAAGTAGAAGAGCTTGTCCTTCAGGATCGGGCCGCCGAGCGTGCCGCCGAAGATGTCCAGGTTACGTTCCGGCCTCGCGATCTTGAACGCGTTGTTGTAGAAGGAGTTGGCGTTCAGCGAATCGCTGTTCATGAACCAGAAGGCGGAACCCTTGAGATCGTTGGTGCCGGACTTCGTGATGACGGTCTGGGCCGCGCCCGCGGCGAAGCCTGTGTCGGCTTCGAAGCTGTTGGTGGACACGTTGACGGTCTCGATCGACTCGGTTGGCGTGACATAGCCGGCATGGTGCGGCAGCCACACGTTGATCGAAACGGCGCCGTCGACGCGGGTTGTGTTGGTGTTCGGCTGGACGCCGTTGACCCACGTGCGCAGCGACCGCTGCGGCGTGTCGATCTCCGCATTCTGGAACTGCACAGGTGTCGCGCCAGGCACAAGGTTCAGCAGCGTCTGGTAATTGCGATACTGGTTCAGGGGCAGGGAGATCATCTGCTGTCCCGTCAGCTCCGCGGTTACGTCGGACGTCTCGGTCTGTAGCGCGATCACCTCGGCGGAGACCGTGACGGTTTCCGTCGGGGCGCCGACTTCCAGCGTGACATCCTGGCGCCTCGGGGTGCCCACCGCCACGACGATACCCGTTCGACGCAGCTCCTTGAAGCCCGTCATCGTGAGCGTCATGTCGAAGGTGCCCGGGAGAAGGTTACGGAACACATAGCTCCCGGCATCATCGGTGACTGTCTCGAGTCTCAGGCCGGTGCCGACGTTCGTGATCACAACCGTAACGCCGGGCACGACCGCCCCTTGGGCGTCCCTGACGGTCCCGACGAGTCCACCATACAGGACCTGCGCACGCGCAGGCTTCGGGGTGAATAGAGCCCCGACCAGGAGAGCTGCACAAGCCAGAAGCACAAGTGCAGCCCGCGGTCGAATCCCTAAGATAGTCATAATTCTACCTCCTTTATGTCGGAGCCTTTTCCCTTCAGCACTCCGATATAGTCCGCATTGCCAGGGATGAGGATTGCCTGCGGATCCGAAAAAGGGCGTATCCTCTTCCAGATCCCAGCTCTGCCGGCGGGTCTCTCCTTCAGATCAAGCATCGGAACCCAGGCCGGCTTCGCTATGTGAACTCTACACGAAACGCTGGCCCGTTTCCACCCAATTTGAATTTCGCCTGCAGGCAGTCAGTCTCGGGGGGTAGCCAGGTGGAAAGATGTGGACCTCGCCGAAACCAGCCGCCGAGTCCGGCGGGTCCGCTTCGTTCTCCGCTGTCGCGCACCTCCAGCTCCCGGGCCTGGAACATTCCACCGAGAGAACTTGGAGCGATTCCTCAGGTTCGGAGCATCTGCAACCCGAGGGCGGAGCAGAAGTCGATGAAATCCTGGCGACCGCTGTGGGGAATCTGCCGGAGAACCTCGAGGTTCAGACTCCGGTACTGATATGCGGTCAGGGCGACGCTGAGGCATAATAAGAGGCAGTAACGGTACCGAGACTCCGCAACAACAGGGGGCCGAAAGGTGAAGCCAGTACCAATCCTCCTCTGCGCGTCACTGGCCCTGCTGCCTGCGGCGGAGCAGCGTCTCGGCGTTTCTTCGGAGAAGCAGACCTACGAGATCACGGGGAAGCTCCTGGACAGCGATCAGAAGCCTCTGAGGGGCGAGGCTCCGGTGATGTTCCTGCAAGGCACAACGAGCCCTTACAGTGCGCAATCCGCAGTGGACAGATCCGGAAACTTCAAGTTCAAGGAGCTGCTTCCGGGAATGTACGTCCTGATCGCAGCGGTTCCTCGAGCCGGCGAGATGCGCAAGAGCGTGGATGTGGGTCCGGGAACCGCCGACGGCAGGAGACGAATCGCCGTCACCCTGATATGGGACAGAAG
>JACADW010000209.1 GCA_013388445.1 Acidobacteriota bacterium
ATGGCGCTGCCGGAGAAGTAGGCAGAATACGTTCGTCAATCATCCCTCCATAACCACAAAGCAAGAAAGGAATTACAGCCCTTCTTCCACTCAAACGCGGAGGGAAGATCCGTCTGAGGCGCTCCTGGCGGTCGGCGTTTCCCTCGGACAATTCCTGCAGCTCACGTAAATCGGCGCTGATCTTCTGGAAAGTGACATGGAAGGGTTCGCGCAGCTGATTCACGCCCGTGGCGACGTATCCCCGCGCCCCGGACTCGAGATCGCTGATGAGGGCGCGCAGGCTCATGAGTTTGTCAAGGACCCGATGTGAGCGCGCGGTGCTTTCCGAGATGTGCTGGGCCCGCAGTGCCGACCGGTACGAAGCCGCCCCCGTGATCAACATCACGACGAGCGCCGCCACAAACCCGACCTCGCATCGCTTCCTTAGCATCTCTGTTCAGCGGCTGAATGAAGCAATTACCGTGCCGGAGAAGACGAGCCCTAAGTTATTTATTTCGTATAGCTTATCCTGAACACGATCTCCGCTTCCCGGCCGAATTGTCAGGCGCCCCGACATTCCTGGAGTCTTCGAGCCCTGGAGCCTTGGAGTCAGACTCAAAGACGCGAAGGCTTGAAGACTCAACAGATGGGATGTCTTTGCGGGACTGAAGGAGAGGAGATCAGCGGCTCTTGACGTATCTCGCGCCGAGGCAGGCAATGGCCGCACCACAAAGCATCAGGAGCGGGAGCGGGGGCTCGGGTACCGGGGCGACGCAGTTGTTCGGATACTGGAGTGTCCACTCGCTCTCGACGGGATCCCAGGTAGCCAACTGTGTGCTCAGCAGGTTGTCCTGGAAGTAGACTTCGTACAGGAACTCGACGCTGTCCGTCCAATATCCTTCAAAGGTCGTGATGAAGTCGAACCGGCCCGAGTATGTGCCGGGGCCGGCGAAGAGCATGCTTGATCCGTCAACTGTCCAGGCGGGCGTGATCGGCGTGAGATATTCCAGTGACCCGATGGTCATCGTGATGACGATTCTATCGTACGGCTGGATAATCCCCCCCAAGTTGCCGTTTTCCGACCAGGTCTGAGACCAGCTGCCCGACGGTGTTGGAGGCCCAACCACGGCGATGTCGGCCATCGCCGACCCGGCTCCGCTCAGCAGCGCGCATAGAACCAGGAATGGTATTCTTCTCACAGCTGCCTCCGACCCGCAGGGGAGCAACGCTCATGCCAATTGCTAAGAGGACGGAAGGCTCCTCCTTTTTCGTTCCGATGCAATGACTTACGGCATGATACCTGATCTCGAGGGGCGACTCGAGCCTTCTCCATGGAGACGGTGGGTCGTAAGCCCTCCCGACACATTTCCGGGCCGACCTTCGTGATTCGGAGCTAACCAACTCAAATACAAAGAGTTGAGGTGAATAACCTGATGCCGTCGATCTGTGAGGATTCCCGACGTTCTCGGAGCCTTCGCGTCTTCAAACCGTTGAGTGCCCAAGATCTCATCTTTGCAGCCAGACGCCGTCGCTGGAATTTCGGGCGGATCATTGACCGGATGGAACCGATGCCACTAACATAGCAGCGGAGAGCTCGTGATGACTTCGAAGCGGCCGCGCATCCTGGAGTGGGCGCGGGAAATCCAGGCCCTGGCCCAGATCGGACACCACTACGCCTGCGACAATTATCAGCGGGAGCGCTGCCGGCGGCTCATGGAAATCGCCGCAGAGATGGTAAGTGAAAACTCAGATCTGGAACGGCTTTCGTTGATGCGTTCCTATCAATCGCAGGCGGGCTACGCAACACCCAAGGTCGACGTGCGCGCCGCTGTGTTCCAGGGGGGTAGGCTGCTCCTTGTGCGCGAGCGCATCGACGGGGGATGGACTATGCCCGGAGGATGGGTCGACGTGGGTGATTCTCCGGCGGCAGCCGTGGAGCGCGAGACCTTTGAGGAGGCGGGATTCCGTGTCAAGGCGCGAAAGGTCATCGGGATCTACGATTCGAACCGGCTTGATCCGCTGGAACTCTATCACGCATTCAAGATCGTGTTCTTGTGCGACCTGATCGACGGGGAAGCCCGCCCGAGCCATGAGACATCCGACGTAGGCTTCTTCGGGCCCGACGAAATCCCGGGTGTTCTTTCCGGGGAGCGCACAACGCCCAGGCACATTCGGGACGCCTTTGCATCGCTGGCGACTCCCCAATTGCCGACTGTCTTTGACTGATCCGCGATCAACTCATCACACCCCTTCGAGTCTTCGAGTCTCCGAGTCTTCGAGTTACCATAACCATCTCCAAATCTCAAACACATCCAGTCGACGCCTCATGAAGCGGCGACGCCCTTTTCCGGAGGCAAGTCGCTTGCAAGGCCGAACGGTACCCACCTTTGCGCTTTGCTGTAAACGAGAATGGACAATTGGGGGCATGATCCCTAAGTCGCAATTTTTCAAAGGCATCGACTGATATGTCGATCAAAGAAGGCGAATCAGCGTCGGAATTCCTTACACAAGAGAAATGGGATGCCCGAGTCGGCGCAGATGGGAAAGCCGCCTAACTGCAACAAAACAGGCCGCTTAGATTTGTAGGGTCGCGTCCTCGCCTCCTGGGTATGGCACTTGCATCGTATAGGGGGAGGCGGAGCCCGGGCCGAACATCCATGTGTGGAGGTACGAGTTGAAGAGGCTGGCTACCAACTGCATGATGGTGTTGGGATTGTTGCTGCTTCCGATTGACGCGCAAGCCGATTCCATTGTCGTCGGATTCACTAACATCACCAACGACAGTGGCATAGCTGCCGATATCGCCGGCCAGTTACGGCTCACTATCTATGATGCCAGCGAGGCGTTTTCCGAGTTCGGCGTATCTATCCTCGGTGGACAGGTGCTGTTTGCGTACACCAACGCTGTTGGCATCGCGTCCAGTATTTCCGAGATCTATATCGATGACGGAACCGTCGTTTCATTTGACCGGATCATAAACAATCTGGGCGGGTATACGCTTTTTACTGGACCCGGCGCCCATCCTGGCAATTTGCCCGGTGGGCAGGGCCTCACGCCTCCGTTCGTCGCAACCCAGATATTTTCGGCTGATGCTCAGGGTAATCCCATTGTGGGGGTCGATTCCGCCGCAGACATTGTTGGCGTTGTCTATACCGTTAATGGCGGGCTAGATGGACTGGAAGCGGCTCTTGCCGACGGATCGCTCAGGGTTGGACTGCATCTTCGCAGCATCGGCAGCGAAGGGGACAGCGACAGCTTTGTCGACACGGTGCCCGAGCCTTCTCTAATCATACTGCTTGGTATCGGATTCGGTGTTCTAGGATTGCCCCTGAGGCGCCGATCCACAAGGTCTTGCCAGGTTGAGCGCGACAGATACCGGCGGCACTCCTCCAAGTAGCGCAATAGAGAGAACGGAAATCCCGCAGGAAGGTCTGGGTCGGGACTTTCGAGAGCGGTTCTTTTCACCTCCACTCGGCAGTGCCGGCTGCTCTGCATGTACGGTTTGGTCATAGAGTTTTCTCATAACCTCCCCGCAGCTCTTCCCTGAATAGCCTGCTTTTATCCTGGTGCAAACGGCCCTGTTTCGAACCGCTGCTGACAATCTCCAACGGACACGGGCGATGATTCGCTGTCAGTTAAGCGCCGACGCCGGATCGCTTGCGGAGTCTTCGAGTTCAAAACCCCCGTCACGGACCGGTGCGAACACGGACTTCTTCCTTTATCCGTTGGATGTGGCCGCGCCCGAGCGCCTTGACCTCGCACCCCAGCTCGAAATAGCGCCGGATCCTGTCGTCGGTAAGAATGCCGAAGCAGTCGATCACAGCCAGCGGCCCGCCGGTCCACCGCACGACATCATCGGGAGAAAGCTCCAGGTACGGCTTGTGCCGGACGGCCAGCACAAGGGCGTCGGCCCCTGCCAGCGCCGCCGCGAGGTCCGATTGTACCCTGACGTGGGCGAGCTCGGCCTGGTTGCGGAAGAAGCGCGCCCATGAGTGGCCGGGGGCAGGGTATGTATCCTGCGCCTCGAGCTCGTACCAGTGCTCCACATACGGGTCGTGCACCCGGATCTCGGCTCCCATTTCGCTGAGCTTGCGCACGACCAGCTCGCTCCCGCTGTAGCGCGTATCGCCCACGTCCTCGCGGTAGCTCGCGCCTGCGAGGAGCACCTTCGATCCGGCGATGTAGCGTCCCATGTTCCGCAGCGCATCCCTCGTCAGCTCGGCGGCGTGCAGGCCGCGCGTGTCGTTGATGTCGATCGCCTGGGGGGTGATCTTGAATACTCTGTCCTGGTCCTCAAACCCGAGGATGTGCTTGTACGCCCAATAGCCGAGGCCGCCGTCCTTGGGAAGGCAGTAGCCGCCGATCCCGGGTCCGGGGAAGAGGATGTTGCTGTGCGTCGGGCGGACCTTGATCGCCTGGATGACCTTGATCAGGTCCACGCCGTTGCGCTCCGCAAAGAGGCTCCACTCGTGAAGGAAGGCGAGTATGCTCGCCCGATAGGAGTTCTCGACTATCTTGGTCGTCTCGGATTCGATCGGGCGGTCCATGACTGTAAGCGGATACTTCTCTGTATTCAGTACCTCCTTGAGGAACTTGACCACCCGTTCCCGGGCCTCCGGGTTGCAGCCTGAGCAGACGCGCCAGAAGTCCCGGATGGAGCTGACATATTCGCGTCCCGGCATGACCCGCTCGAAGCTGTGGGCGAGGAGGGGGAGGCGAGTGATTCCGCGGGCGGCGAACGCTCTTCTCATGATCGGGTAGGCGACGAATTCCGTCGTCCCCGGCGCCACGGTCGTCTCGATAAGGACGAGGCAGTTGGGCTCGACCTTTTCGCCTATGGTCCTCATGGTGGCCTCGAGTGCGCTCATCTCGGCCTCGCCGTCGCGCATGTTTCCGAGCGACCGTTTCGTGTAATCGCACTGGACGTCGACCACGACGCAGTCGGCCAATTTGAGGCAGTCGGGATTGAAAGTGGCTACGAGCGTCTTCTTCTCGACTACGCAGCGCCGGATCATCCTGGCGACTTCGGGATCTTCAGCCTTGACGGGCGCTTCGCCGCGATTGAGCAGGGGGATTTTCCAGTAACTGCGGGAACTCGGCCTCTGGCAGCCGATGACGAATTTGGCCGGTTTTCCCGTCTTCTTGTCATTGCTGTCGGCGATGATCGCCGCCATGACGGCGCCGACGAATCCGATTCCCATGACGACGACGATCTCGAGCCCATCGGCGCGGGCAGGCTCGACCAGCGCCTGCACGCGGCGGAATTCGGTCGCGAAGTCATCGGGAGAAGGCAGTTCGAATTTCTCTCCGGTCGGGCTGTACGAGCATTCGCGCATATGCCACCTCTTCGATTATGGATTCCAACGCCATTGTACACGCAATCATAGAGTCTTCGAGACTTTGCGTCTTAGAGATAGAGTCTCTACAAGCCAACTCCGAGACTCGAAGACGCCAAGACTCCAAGGGTGTTGAGGCCCAGCCTGGCCACGGATTTCGTTGATCGCTACGGGCTCAGGGCAGCTCCAGTTCCTGACAGAGGCGGTGAAACGGGAGGACCCGGATTCCTGTGCCGGCATGCACGTAATCGCGCGTGCCGAGGTGCGTCTGGAAGAAGGCGGGGATGCCGGTGCGAACCTTGAAATAGCCCGCCGCCGGAGACACCGACCGCTCGCCTGTCTTGCATTCGACGGCGAACTCCGGCCGGCTGTCGCACAGGACAACGAAATCGACCTCGCGCTTGTCCGTATCACGCAAGTAACGCAGTTCCATGGCATGACCTTCCGTGTCCTCCCGCCAGTGACAATATTTCAACAGCTGGGAGGCAACCAGGTTTTCCAGGCGAAGCCCTCCCTCCGGCGTCTGGGACCAGTCCCAGAAGTAGAGCTTTTTCTCCTTCTTGACGGCACGGATCCGGGGCGCTCCGTAAGGAGATATCCGAAAGCAGACATAGAGTCGTTCCAGAATGGTCAGCCAGCGCTCTACTGTCTCATGGGCCACCTGAAGCAGTTCGCTCAGACTCTTGACCGAGAGCGGTGAGCCCACGCAGCCGGGAAGGTGGTGCAGCAGGAGTTCGATCATGGAGACTTCCCGGACGCGCTCCAGGTCGCGCAGATCGTCGTGTATCACGCGCTCCAGCTGCTCCCTTTGCCACCTTCGATGCTCCTGGACGCTGGCCGCAAGAAAAGGCTCTGGAAAGCCGCCGAAGCGCAGCAGAAGATCGAGGGTCGCACTGTGCGCTCCGGGGTCTGCCTCGCGTAGCGAGAAGGGGTGCAGCCGGTAATAATGGTAGCGTCCTTGGAGAGAGTCGCCGCCCTTCCGGTAATAGTCCAGGCGAGCGGAGCCGATCACCAGGATGGACTGCTTTGACTTGCGGGTATCGTAGATGCCCTTGACCAGGCTCCGCCAGCGCGCGAATTTGTGGATCTCATCCAGGAGCACCAGAGATTCGGCTGCGGGCACTTCCCCCCTCAGCAACCGCTCCCGGTGCTCGCCAAGGTCCCAGTTCAGATAAGCGGGATGGGTTTCGTTCTTGGGATGCGTTTTGAGCAGGCTGAGAGCGAATGTGGTCTTTCCCACCTGGCGGGGCCCGCCGATGAAGACCATTTTTCGCGCGAGGTCCTTCTGGACGGGCGCCCGCAGATATCGATGGACGGGCAGATTCTTCATATCGTTTTTTTAGACTGTAGTCTATTTTACTCATGAGTAAATTCATGTCAATCGTAATTCAGTTTGATTCTTCGGGCCTTTGGCCTTCGAGGACCTCCAGCGGGACCCGTATATCTATTGGCGGGGAAACGTAGCTCGATTTTCTGGAACTGGCGGTATGATTTGCATGAAATCTGCGGCTGCGCTGGTTCCTTTGGGCGATCTGGCCCTGATAGAGATGATAGAGGACCCGATCGATCATGTATTGTCCGGTATTTTTCGCGTCGTCGAGTCCTTGAGTCTTCGAGTCTTAGCGTCTTCGAGGTACCTCTTCTAGTGATTCCCGTCGTGCCGGCTGATGTAGCGGTCAATCGTGGCGATGAGCGTGTCGAGGCGCTCGTCGGTATGGTCCATTCGCTTTTCGAACGTCCGTCCCTGTTCCTCGACGATGCGGCCCAGTCTCAGGACCAGGTCGGTAAGCTCGCCGACATGTCCGATAAGCTGGCCTATCTGGACGGTATGGTCTCGGGCAATCCCCTCCAGTGACCGGACCGTGCCTTCCAGCGACTGGATGGACGTCCAGAACTGCGCCTGCTGCTGCAGGATGAACTGGATGGCTCTTTCAACTTCTTCGTTGGTCATGGTGACCCCCGCGCCAATAGAATACCACATCACTTCCAGGATGTTTCGCCGCCGCCCGTCCTATTTCATTTGGAGCCTTCGAGACTTTGCGTCTTAGAGATGGAGTCTCTACAAGCCAACTCCGAGACTCGAAGACGCCAAGACTCGGTGAGCGGTTCACGGATCAACACACCGGGTTTGCCGCAGGTTTCTGACTTGAGCTTTGTTTGGCGTGGCAATACGTCACACAGGTGCTAGAAGTGGTAGCGCAAGCCGGCGCTGACGCTGATGCCGGGGGCATCGGCCCCCGATCCGTATATGCGGTAGTTCCGATCCAATAGGTTCGCCACACCGAAATTAAAGCCCCAGCGCTCGCTGAAGTGCATCCCGCCGACCAGGTTAAGGCAGAACCAGCCTGGGGAGGTGACAAACATGGGCACCCGGCTGGAGTCGCCGGTGACGGTGACGCCGTTTATCACCGCTCCGATAGGGAGCACGCGGTCCATGACCTGCGCGACCGTTTCCCCTGTCGGCATGAACACATCATCTGTCGTCCCCGCCTTCCCGTCCTGCCCCGGACCAAGATATCCGGCGGCCGGCCCGGAGCGTAGAAACGACCGGATATTGCTTCTGCTCCGAGAAGCGCCGATGCGCTCGTCGTCAAGGTCCCCCGCGCTCAACCGGTCCTGCATACCCGTGATCACCGCCTGGAGCTCGAGCCACGGCTTCCTCCCGGATCCCGCATAGCGGAGGCGGCCGGCCCACTGCTGCGGAGGCAGCCTGCGCACGGGCCGATTCGGATTCAGGTCCCGTCCGATGATGTACGTGTAGCTTCCCTCCAGGCTCCAGCGCAGGCCCATCGGGACTCTTCCGAACGCCTCGACACCGTAGTACCGGGTTTTACCCTCGTTCACAAATGCCTTCACTGCGCGCGGGTCGTAAGGGGACGCGACGGCGATCACGCCTGCCGCCTTCTGCTCCGCTGTCGGGGCGATGGGCACTACCGGAACTCCGGCGAGCATCTCAGGCACATCATTTGCCGGAAAGAGCAGCGTCCGCCGGACAATGGGTCTCGACAGTTCCGAGTCGAAGAAGTGGACGCGTCCGTAAGCCTTCGGCCCTCCCATCCTGAACCCCAACTCATAGCTCACGAGCGTTTCCGGCTGGAGTGGCGAAACCGGCCTCCCGGTCGGCATGGCGCTCTCGCTGGCATCGACGGAAAGCAGCGCCCCTTTGTCGACGGCGCTGTCGGCCGGCACCTCGAAGCCCGTCCCCGAATACCCCACCGCGCCAAGGTCGTTCATATTCGGGGCGCGGAACCCGCGTCGTATCAGGGCCACCATGACGAAATCCGACGCGACGTTCCACGACAGCCCTGCGTGAAACGTGAAGTCCCGGAAGCGCCGGCTGGAATCGAGGACGCCGAAGCCTGCGCCGGCCGGATCCGCGTTGCGTGCGGCGAAGATCTCCGACCGCACCACGGTCAGCCGCCCACCGAGACTGGCGCGCAGCTTCCGCTTCACGATGTCGCTTGACCCCTCCCCAAACAGCGACAGCATTGTGTAGCGCGATCCATCGGGGTACAGAGCGCGCTTCTGGGAGGTTTGACCGCTGACCGGGTTTGTCTCGAAGCGAATCGAATCCAGGTTTTCCCGATAGGCCTCGAATCCGGCCGCCAGGGCATGCGAAGTGCCGAAATGTGCAGTTCCCTGCAGCGTCCACCCGAGAGCATCCACACGGTTCTGGTCGCTGGTCACCACATCCGTCAGGTTCGGCCCCTGCCTGATTGAGTTGTCCCTCTGGGAGTTCATCGAGAAAGTGCTGCTGACGGAATCCAGTATGCCGAGCCGCAGGTTTTCGTAGCGCACATAGAACAGATTGAGCCGCTGCGGTTCAAACAGAGCCTGCAGGCGGCCGGTGCCTCCGAGAAGCTCCCTATAGGAGCGTATTCCTCCGAGAGAGCCATACTGAAACCAACCCGACAGGCTCTGTTCTCCGGGCAGGTAAGCGGTCAACCGAGCGTGAAAACCTTTTTGGGAGTAACCGGTATCCTGAAGGCGATCTCCCAGGAGGCTGCGGACCTCGCCAGGCGAAAGCCCGACAAACCTGGCGAAGACGTTGTGCGAGTCCTCCCCACCGCCGGCGCGCAGGTCGTTGAATCGGCGTCCGGATGCGCCCAGCAGCCAGTCGATTCGGCCTCCCGTCCGGGAGATTTGGGCGTCCGCGCCTCCTCCGAGATCCGCACCGTTGACAAACGTCCCTCCCTCCCCGTGAAACGCCGGACCCAGATTCCCTCGCGGATGCAGTTGGCGGGTGAAGACATGGATGGTTCCGCCCAGCGAGTCGCTCCCGAACGTCGAGCCTGTGGGCCCGAGAACCGCTTCTACCCGCTCGATCTGACTGGCATCGATGAGTCCCAGGTACTGGTTCGGGCCGGAGCGGAAGGTCGAGGTGTTGAACCGGACCTCGTCAACCAGAATGAGTGTTTGGTAACCGGTGAGCCCGCGCAGGTACGGCGAGACCTGCCCGGGAGTGGTTTCCTGCACCATCACACCGGGTCGGCCCTGCAGCGCGTCGCGGACATCCGCACCCGGCCCCGCAAAGAGTTGCGAGCGGTCCCACACACTCACGAAACTGGCCGAGCCGGAGGCCATCTCGACCCCGGCACGCCGCGCGCTCACGGTGATGTCGGTGTGCCCCCCGGCCACCTCGAGCATGATCACGAGCGGGCTGGCCGACTTGTGCGTCACCTCCATGCTGAGTGTGCGCGGCTGGAATTTGCCTGCGGCGACGCGCATGGCGTAGGAACCCCGGGCCAGCGATGTGATTTCAAACTTGCCTTCGGAATTGCTGAGGGTCTGTCTTAGCAGCGTCCCATGAACGCTGTAGACCAGGATCTGGGCATCGGGTATCGACGCCCCGGACGCGTCCACAACCGTTCCGTGCATGGTGACACCGCTTTCGCCGCTCAGGCTCCAGGGCAGGAAGAGGAGTATGGCGATCGGAAACAGATTGAGACGTGCGGCAACGAATCGCATGGGCGGCCCCCTACTGAGCAAGCCGCAACAGAGCCGGTTTCAAAGTCCATGTAGCGCCCGTTTCAGCCTGGCGCCGGCTGTAGGGAAACACGAACGCCAGCCCGGAGAACATCTGGCAGGTCCGGACCCTCAGCCCGGCCCCGGCATCCGCCTTCAGGAAAGCCTCGCCCATCAAGCGGAGGAACTGAGCCGCGTTCAATCGGAATCCGTCGACCGAAATCCATGCCGGGATCATGTTGGATGGTAGCGGCCTCCAAGTCTCGTCGTTCAATCCAGCCGCCAGACCAACGCATTCGCGCGCGATCGACCTTACGGTCACCTCACCCGATGAAGGCCCCTGATTGCTGTGCATGTCGAGCGGCCCGTACACATGATGCAGCCGTACCGATGGAGGCATCGCGCCGCTGCGATGGAATTCGGCAAGGGAACTCGCCAGCATCTGGAACATGTCGGCCAAGGAGAAATAGTCGCCCCCGGCCCGGGCATAGTTCGGCGGCTGGTTCCCGGTTTCCTTCCATTGAGCCAGAAGATTCTCTGTCGCGGCGCGCAGGGCCGCCTGCGGGACACTGGAATCCGTGCGGGTCTGCGCCATGCTTAGAAGCTCGCCGCCGAGGATGAAGCGGCTGCCCGGGTTGGCCTGAAAGTACTCCTCCGCCAGCCACTCTAACAAGGCCGCCTCCCGGTCGCAGGCAGCCTCGATTTCCGGGCGCGCCCTGTGGGCGTTTTCCGGGAGACGCGCGCTCTTCGGGTTGTCGTATGTGTAGCGGATGGTCGTGGAGAAAAGAGACTTTTCGAATGCGGGGTCCAGGAACATGCCCTGCTCGCCCAACTGCACACGGATTACGTGCGGGCGCGACCGGTCCAGCTTTTCCAGCATTTCCTTGAGCGCCGCAAGGCCGGAGTGAGCGTAAACCACGTGGACGGTGGGGCCGCTGGTGTTTGAGCATCTCAGGTAGCCGTCCTGCCAGAAGAGTTCCGGAGCCGTATCTGCTTCCGGGCTCAGGAGCTTTCCGGTCCACTCCACCGAACCGCCGTAGCCGCGGAGGTCCCGTGCGGGCCATGTGGTGGATTCCGGGATGCCGGGCAGGATGGCCCTTGCGGCAAGACGCCGGATGTGGTGCACACTTTCCGGGTCGCCGCCCAGCTCCTCGGAATATCCCCCGATGAACGCCGCCCGGCCGAAGACCGCGAGCATCTTCTTCAGCCCGCCGGTCCGCTCGGGATCAGGCTCGCCGGTGACCGGGTGGCGGTATTCCGTCAGGAACCACTCCGCCGCTTCCCCGCGCGCCAGCCATCGTTCCTCGAGTGTTCCGGCTCTCCTGAAATTGGGACGGGCGCGGGTGCGATAGGTCGGCTCTTCGGAACCGTCGTATCCGGTCTCGACGATGCCCTTGCGCGCAAGGTCGAGGATCGTGTCTCTCAGCCGGTTGCTCCTGTTGCGGCTTTCGAGGGACTCGCTGACTGCTCCGGTGAACTGGAGCAGGGCCGCAGCATGATATTGGGGATATCGATTCCGGTGGCGTTCGAGCATCGGGAGCGTTTGCTGAAGGTGGTCCTCCCAGATCTCGATATTGAGATGATCCTCCATCCGGCTGAACAGATAGATGAAAACAGGCTGCTTCACATCGGCCGCCAGGGAAATCTGAGGAACGGCGCCGATCCACAAGAGCAGGAGCATCCTTCGGATCATGGCATCCTCTCGCCTCAGAAACTGAAGCGCAGCGAGAACTGCAGTTGTCTCGGCGCCTTGGCAGAGAAGATCCTGCCGAAGGTCGCCGGCTCGTCGGCATAGAATTCAGGCAGGTTGAAGTTCGCCCGGTTGAAGAGGTTGAAGGCCTGGGCCTCGATCGACAGCGTCCCGCCGTCCGAAATCCTGAAGCGCCGGGCCAGCGACAGATCGAAGACGACGAATCCCGGCCCCTCCAGGATGTTGCGGCCGGCGTTGCCGAAGGAGTAGCGGGGCGCCACCGCGAACGCCTCGGCGTCGAACCAGCGGTCGGCGGTCCTGTGACCAAGCTTGGGATCGCGCAGCAGGTCGGGACGGTCCGTGCCGGTTGTGCCGCCGTTATTACCGGTATTGCTGTTGTCGAAGCGCAACGCCGTGGTAAATGGCTGCCCTGTCTGGAGGATCGTGATTCCCCGCATTTCCGTGTCACGAGTCCAACGGTTGCCCTGCGGCAGCGAATAAATCCAGGTGACGGCGATCCGGTTCCGGATGTCAAAGCTCGACAGGCCCCGCTCCGCGCGGTAGTTCCGACTGTCCTGCGGGAAGTTGCGGTCGGACCTGGTGTCGAGGAACGCTGAGGTGTCATCGATCGATTTGGAGAAGGTATAGAGGGCCCAAAGAGAAAGCCGTTTCGCCATCGTGCGACTGAAGGTTCCCTGAAGCGAATGGTAACTGGAGTTGCCGCCGCTCTCAGCGTAGAAAATCGAGCCGAAGGATGGGAGTGGGCGCCGGGGCTGCACAAGGCCCGGTCCGGGCGCCGGCTGGTTCAGATCGCGCGAGCGGATGAGGTGCGTACCTTTCGATCCTGCATAGGCCACGCCGAGGGTGCCCAGCGACGCGATAGCGTTCACGAGGCCGAGGTTCCAGTGGTGCATTACCGACGCCACGAGGTCGGGATTCAGAGCGCTGAGGGCGGGAGGTGGCGACAGGCCGCCCTGGGAGGGGAAGGGATCGGTGAGTGTGAGCAACCCCGCGGGGCCTGGGAAAAAGACGCGCAGGAGGAATTGCGGCGGATTGAAGTACTGGGCCGTGTGCGCGATGAACATGCCGGAATCGTAATACACCCCGTAACCTGCCTTCAGTACGAAGTCATTAGCGGGATTCCAGGCGAGCCCGATCCGTGGGGCGAAGTTATTGCGATCGGGACCGACGCCGGATCGGGACAGCCCGCCGGTGCCTACCTGCAGCACCTTGCCGGCGGCCGAGTCCAGGGTGAACATCCGGTCCTGCGGATCAACCGGGGGCGTGTTGTACTCGTAACGAATCCCCAGGTTGACCGTCAGATTGCGCGCGAACCGCCAGTCGTCATGAAGGTAGCCGTTCACGGCCGTGGTGCGCAGCGTCATCGGGTTGTCGGCTTTCGCCTGCAGGCCGAAGGACGGAAATCCCATCAGGAGGTCGCTGATCCCCGAGCCGGAGATGGCGCCGGAAAAGGAAAGCGAACCGCGCACCAGCAGATCTACACGGCTGTCCAGCCCCATGCGGCGCACCTCGCCGCCCAGCTTCAGGAGATGGCGTCCCCGGTCGAGGGTCAGCCCGTCCTGGATGTGCCAAGTGTCCGAGACGCGGACAATGGGCAGCCCCGGGGCGTCGCCTACCCGGGAGAATCCGGCGATGTTGAACACCGGATAGCCGAAGCTGCGGGCGGGGAGGTCGAGCCATCCCAGCGCCCATTCCTGACCGACGTTTCTATCGTGATTCTCCGGCAGCAGGTTACGCGAGAGTCGGGCGAAACCCAGCCGAAACGAGTTAATTAGCCGCGGGCCGATGAACCGCTGATAATGAATCATAGCGTTGTGGGCACCGTCATCCACGGTGTCGCCGAATCCGGGGAGGGCCGCAATGTCCTCGGCGTCGGCAAAAGGCTCGAACAGGCTCGTGCGGCCGTAGGTGTATCGGATGGCGATCTCGTCCGAGCGGGTCAGGAACTGGTCCCAGCGGATGTTCGCCATGCTCTGCTCGTCGCGCAGGACGGCATCCGGCAAATGGTTTCCGGCCAATCCGGGCCGGTTGGGCAGCGGGAAGAGATCCAGGACTTTCCGGGCGACCGGGTGAATGCGGCCGTCCGGGATGGTGCCGCCCGGGAAGGGCTGCCGCGTGAATGGGTCGACGATGGCTGCTTTGAGCTCCGACAGGTCGCCGCGGCGCATCGCGGCGGTCGGCACGGAGGCGAGGCGGCTGATTCCCCGGCGCTCGCGCAGGAAATCGGCATTGGCGAAGTAGAACGCCCGGTCGCGCGCTATTGGGCCACCCAGGCCGAATCCGAACTGGCTCCGGATGAAGCATGGCTTTTCGCTCGCGTCGAAGAAGTTGCGCGCATCAAGGGCGCGGTTGCGCAGGTACTCGTAGAGAAAACCGCTGTGGTGGTTTGACCCGCGGCGGGTGACGACGTTCACCTGCCCGGCCGCGCTGCGCCCGTATTCGGCGCTGTAGCTGCTCGTGGCAACTCGGAATTCCTGGATGCTGTCCACGGGCGGCTGAATCACGTAGCGGTTGACATACGGATCGTTGTTGTCGACGCCGTCGAGCAGGAAGTTGTTGTACTCCTCGCGGCCCCCGTTGGCATGCATGGCGAAAGAGCCGCGCGACGAGAGTTCGGAGTCCTCGACCGGGGACGCAACGCCGGGTACAAGCAGCGCGAGCTGAAGGAAGTCGCGCCGGTTTAGGGGGAGGCGATCGATCTTCCGGCGGTCCAGGACTGCGCTCATTTCGGCGGATTCGTGATCGACGGTTTCCACCGAACCGGTCACGGTCAGGGAGTGACTGATCCCGCCGAGCGCAAGCAACAGCTCGAGCCGGAGGCGACCGTCGACAGGAAGTGCGATCTCGTGCGCCGTTGCGTCGCTAAATCCGGCGGATGAAGCCGTCAGGGTGTAGGTTCCGGGCGGGAGCTCGGCGAAGCGGAAGAAGCCGGCTGCGTCGGTGGCGGTACGTCTTTCGAATGAGCGGGTGGGGTCCTGGATGCGGACTTCAGCCCCGGCGACGGCTTTTCGGCCCGGATCGAGCACATAGCCGGAAATGGACCCGCCCACGACCTGGGCGTGGATTCGTCCGGCTGACACGGACGCCAGCGCAGCCGCAATCAGAAGAACCCGGGCCAACCTTGCGATCATGATCCATCTCCGCCCTGATAATCACGGATGCTGCGCCACGCGCGCCGACCGCCAAGCGCTGCCGGGCCGCCGACACGTTCGCAGGCTCCAATTATTAGAACGGCCGGGCCCGGGATCGCTCCCGAACCCGGCCGTTGTGCACTACGCCCGGTCCTGCTGGCTACCGGGGCCTTGGCGTTGCCGAAGCCTGGTTGGATTGGCAGAGTTCAGCGTCGTTGATCGCCGCTTCCCTTACTATCCAGTAATAGGTGGTCCCGTTTGTGAGACCGAAGTCGGCGTAGACTCCCTTGCCGGGCAGCCCGGGAGCCCAGACCACGCCGATCTTGAGGTAAGGCCCGCCGGAGATGGTGCCGCGATAGACATTGTAGTGATGCGCGCCCGGTCTCCACGTCCACGTCAGGTCCGCTTTGGTGGGCTTGGCGCGCGCTGCCAGATCGCTCACGCAGCTGCAGGCCGGATCTGTGCCTTCGCGCACCACAACCTGCGCCGTGTCGGTATCGGATAGGTTTCCGCCGTAGCTCGGGTGCGATGCGCCGGAATTATCAGTCACCCTAAGCTGAATCAAGTAGGTGCCGACACCAAGCATGCCTGTGATGTCAGGAGTCAGGCCAAACGCGTCATTGAAGTCGTTATCTCCATCGAGATCCCAGGCATACTCGATGATCGTGTTAGGCGGCCGTCCGGGTTCAGAAGCGCCCTCATCGGGGTTCACAGAGGCGCTGGCATCGAGGAACCAGGGTGTCTTGTTGGTGCAGAGGTTATACGGCCCGCCGGCATTTGCGGTCGGCGGCACCGGAGGCGGCATTACCACGACCGTGATTGTATCGGTGTCGGTCAGTGCCGGGGTGCCGTCATCGGTCACCCGCAGAGTGACCTGGTAACTTCCGTCGGAGGGGAAAGAACGGGAGGCGGTCAGTCCCGAAGTCTCGAATGTACCGTTGTTGTCGAGGTCCCACTCCCACAGGACTATCTGTTTGCTCGGGTCGGGGTGATAAGAATTGGTACCAGTGAAGTTCACGACCTGGCCTGCCATAACCGGGTTGGGGAAGGCTTCCGCTATGGCAACCGGCGGGATCTCCACCACGGTCCGCCGCAGCATGATGATTGCCCACGCGGTTTCGAAAGTAAACTGCCGCCAGTCAACATCGTGTCCGGACCAATAACCCCCAGCAGCCTGATCGTTCACCAGCGTTCGCGCGATGCCGTCCGTCGGCGCCAGGCCCAGCGGAATGCCGGCGGGAATGCCGGGTTCCGCCTCACTCACTCCCTGGTCGACGCCCGCCTCCGCATCGTACCAGCGCATCGGTGGTACTCCTGCCGTGGAAGATCGCAGCAGCTTGAGAGGCTCCGCAATACCATCATTGTTGCTGTCATGAAGCAGCATCGACTTGGTCAAAGAGAACAGGCCATAATAATAATCCTTAGGTGCGGAATATGCTCCGCAGCAATTCC
Source organism: Acidobacteriota bacterium (assembly GCA_013388445.1). Taxonomy (GTDB): domain Bacteria; phylum Acidobacteriota; class UBA6911; order UBA6911; family UBA6911; genus JACADW01. The sequence goes on from JACADW010000209.1 coordinate 16,575, forward strand.
CGAAGTTATCGCGCATGTAGCTCTCGGCCTTGTCCCAGATTGTGTTACCACGGCCAATCCCGTCCATGGCAGACTGCACCATGCCGGAAGGTGTGGTTGCATAGGGTCCCCAGGGGAAATAGCCTGGGCCTGTATATCCGAAGGCAGAATAACTGCCCTGGCTATAGGCCAGCCAGTCTGCGTTTAATTGCTTCACGAGGCTGGGCACAATCACCCCCCACTGACGTTCGGCTGGAATCAATCCGATCGCCACCCACTGACAGGCGGAGTTATCCGGCCACTCGTTTGCACTGTAACGCCAGCCGCCTGCAGCTGGGCTGCTGTCGTACTGACCCCAGGCGAAGTAGTCGATCATGTCCTGGACGATGTCTCTATAGGTGCGTCCCAGTACCGATGCGCCTCCCAGCGGAGCCACCGCACCGGGAGTCCCACTGGCCACGATCGCGTCGACAAAGGGACCGCCCTGGTAGAATGGATAACCTTGCCCGACATAGATTCCTATACCGTTTCCGTTGCTGTCGGGATTAAGTAAGCCACGCGGGGTTGACTGCAAACCTATCGAGGAGGCATTGAGTCGTGTGAATAGACAATCTAGCCCGCGAGAAACGGTCTCCGTATAGGGATCGTCGGCCGGACCCGTCTTGAGAAATCCGTTCACCTCGAAGGCGTTCACGTTGACGGCATCATTCGAATACCAGCCACTGCCGGCAGCACCGCCGGTCCAGTAACCGATCGGCACGGTTCCCGACACGCCCCTGACCATCGTCTTGTGCAGATACCACAACCCCTCGTCGATGGCCATGTTGACGCGCGTGGCGAGGGCACAGGGCTGGATCAGGACCGGGTAGTTCTGTGTGGCGAACTCGGTCGTCGTCGTATTCGTGACCGTGAGCCTCGCGGTGTAGAGAGTGCCCACTGCTCCAGTGTAAGTGTGGGCTGCCTCGATGACATATCGGTCCGACACCGTGCCGGTTGCGGCCGGCGAGCCGTCGCCGAAGTCCCAGCTGTAACTGATGTTCGGTCCGGCAACGTCCGAAGTGCCCTTCAGGCGGGTTTGCACTCCGGAGCAGACGTCATGAGGAACGAGCGGATTGCTCGAGAGCACGCGAACGGTCTTGACCACAGGGGGAACGCAGAAGGCGGAGGAAGGAAGGAGGGCGATTATCGCCAGGAATGCAAAAGCGGCAAAACAATATTTCCACTTAAGGCTGAGCATGCTTGCCTCCAAACTTGTAGGCTATTCGAGAAATATCGATTCGTAACCAACTGGTGGGTCATCCCAATCGACTCCTGACAAACAAAATGACCGATCCCGGGTTTGCGTACCCAGGGACCGGCTGAGGCCTATTGTTTCAAACAGGTTCCAAGCATTACGCCCGCTTCCGGAATGCTCCGGCGGCTCCAGTCGCGCTGAGGCCCAGCGCCAGGAGCAGGAGCATGCCCGGCTCCGGCACGCCGACGGGGCTTATGGCAATGTTGGAGTACAGGTAGATCGAGGTATTGCTATCGGGATCGGTATGCTGAAGATAGAAGCCGCTTACCGGCTCATCCCTTGAGGCGATGAAGTTTATCACGGCCATCTCACCGGCGTTCAGGCTGAAGAGCCAGCCGATGGCCATCGACACGTCGTCGGGGGATCCCGCCGGAACGCCATTGGAATTATCCAATGCTCCGGCCAGGAAGTTCGCATATATGTTGCCGAAAACGTATCCGGGCTCATCGATCTCCCACGACTGCCCGGCTGCCGGCGTCCCGCTGGTCGACCCATATTCGTTGAAGAAAGTATTGGTCTCCTCGTCGATTTCATGGTCGAAGAAGGCGAGGACGGTATTGGGACCTGCAGTGCTCAAGGTGATGGTGATTATCCCCAGCCCTGTGACGGCGTCGAAGCCTGAAAGGTCGATCCCCGCCCCGGCTGGCACATTGAGTGCATACTCAAACAACGCGATTTCGTCCGCCAGGGCAGCCGGTGTCGTCAAGGCCAAAATCAGCAGCGTGCCTAATGCAAGCGCCAGCTTTTTCATTGAAGCATCTCCTTGGAATCTGGATGTGCGGCACCGGATCATACACGGGCGCGGATCCTGTCACTTATATACAGTCCCGGCCGACAGTCCAATGCCTGCCATCAATACGAGATGCACAGCCTGTGCCAGAATCTGGAGGGCTCTTTGACATGACAAGTGTTTAGCAGTCCGGGCCTTACGAAGAACCAATTCAAGATGACGGGCCTGGAAGAATGTAAAGAGATGCGACGGGCAGAACCGGAAGGAGGTTCGGGCCTTTTATAATCAACTAGTTAATGTCAACTCTGAATATGTTAGCTTTACTGACGGCTGGACGGAGAGATTATAACAAAGCGGCAGGAATACCGGCGCCGCGATTTTTGAGAATCCTGTGGACCCGGCCCGGGTGGGCCGTTGGGGCTTGGCGACCACCACAGGATAAGCGATTGGAATCCTATGCGGCGTAAATGGCTCGTATTGGCGGCATCGCTGTTGTGCCTCATGGCACTGGGAATACTGCTCCTGAGATATCGGGGTGGTTCCGGTAGCGGACCCGGTAGTGACAGCGTGCTGCGATCCGGCCCAGGCGTTGTGCCCCGGCCTTCTGGCGGCGATGTTGCAGCCCAGGATGCGAGCCGCACGGCTTCCCGGCAAGAGCCTTTTTCCGAGGCGGCCTCCGCTGACCTCCTAGTTATGTTCGAGGAATGGCTGGAATCGATGGCAGAGAAGGAGGGAATGCAGGCGGGATTCATCTCTCAGTCACTGAGCGATATCCTCCATGCCAATCCGGGCGGTTATGCGACGTTTTACCGCAGAGCACAGCGGGTGCTGAATGATCCTGTTGTCGACATCGAGACAAAGCAGGGCCTGATCCGTTTGCTCAGCCGCGCGGCGACTCCGGCCGCGGTCCAGCTGCTGGCTGATCTGTGGCGGCAGGGCGTACCCGAGCGGCTCGAGCCGTCGATTCTTGCTGCGATTTCTGAGGTAGGGGACTATTTCTGGAGCAAGGGTTCCTTTCCCGAGGTGGCTCCGACACTTCTCCAGCTCTGGCGGCAGTCCCAGGATCCCCGCATGCTGAGCGCCGTGGCCGCCGCCATGGCCAACATGGCCGATCCGGGAAGCCTCGAGGTGCTCTTCGAGGCTGTTCTGGGCGCCGGAAAGAGTCCGGCCGAGCTCCAGCGCAGCAGCGATCCGCGCGTTTCGGCAGCCTGGTCAGCCCTCCAGAGGCTGCACACGACTGATTCCGCGGCTGCTGTTGCAAGTCGGCTGCGATCCGGCACGAGCGCCGGAGAAACGGCGATCACTGCGAACGTTCTGGCGGGCATTGGGCAGATTGAGGCGACGCAGGCTCTTCTGTCATGGGCGACAGGACTAGGGGACGGCTATGTTCCCCTTGTACGGGAGGCATTCGCGCGGGTCCGGACCGCCGAATGCGTCAATTACCTCAAGTCGGCCATGTCCAGCAATCCGGCCTTTGCAAGTGAACTCGTTCGGCAGGCCATCCTGGCCGAGCTGGACAAGCGCCGGCCGTAAGGGGCCCCACGCATCCCGGCTCGAAACACGAATCCCCTGCGTCCGGTCTGCCCGGATCGGATGCCTCTGCGAAAAAGACTCGAAAAGGGGGACATACCCGAACACGCCTCCGGCTCCGACCGCTGATCCTGACATGTCAAGGGCAGGGACCTCAGTATGGTGGCGGGGCGTCAGGCGAATTTCAAGAACATGGTCTCGCTTGCACGATCAGAGATTGGTCACGCCGCAGCCGCCTCATCCCATGCCTCGAAGCCGGCCTTGGCAAACCCGAGTACCGTTTTCTCACCCTGCCTCATAACTCAGTCGCGCGATGCCATGTTCCACGACGCCTGCTACTCGACAATCACGCCAGATTCATTGGCCGCGACCCCCGCCTGCCGTGCGCCAGGCTGGACATCCACTTTGCGCACAGCCGTCCCGGGTGGAGCCCTTCACGGGAAAGATTCGAACAGTTTGGCGAACTATTCGGAGTCATGGCAGCGATGGTCTGGATCTGCAAAAGGTCGCGACCGTTGATGAACTCGATCTGCGTCTGTGGAGTTATGGCGAAGGAGAATGAAGCGGATCACGGCATGTCAGCTTCGCGCGGACCCGGCCAGTGCCGTTAGCAAAGTAGCATTCGCGGCGAGAGAATAATCCTGCAGACGAACAGCAAGGAGGCGGCGGTGGTTCCTGTCGATGATCTGGCCCTGATAATCGATCATGTATTGTCCGGTATTTTTCGCGTCGTCGAGTCCTTGAGTCTTCGAGTCTTTGCGTCTTAGAGGTGGAGGGTTTACAAACCACTCGAAGACTCAAGGGCGCTAAGACTCAATCAGCGGTTCACGGATCAACAGTCCGGGTTTGCCGAAGGTTTCTGACATCGGCGGGCTCAGAGTCCATGTTTTCGTGCTTTTCGCAGTAGACACCGACGGTAACCTGATGGAAGCCGCGAGCGCCAAGTCGGCGCGCGGCAGTCCACTGGCAATCATTGAGCAAGTGGTGGAGTTGACCGGCATCGCCGACACGCGCTAACATCTGCTCGAAGAGGAACTGGCCTTCCGAGGCAAGCATCCGTCGTTCAAGGCAAATCGCTGCTACTTCCTCCTGAGCCACCACCCGAACTCCGATCTCACCACCCGCGGCATGCCCGGCAACGGACAGGAATCTTGACCTTGCCTTCCGGCGTGAGCCTGACGTTGGCGGCCTTCAAGTCACGGCGGATGATACTCTTTTCATGGGCTGCTTCGAGCGGGATGCGGCCCATTTCAGTCGCTCGGAGAGTGGCTGCCCCTCGACCGGCTCCAGGGCGGGAACTCACAGAGATACCAATCCATGCAATAAAGCGCTGGGAGGGAGTTTCGGCGCCATCCGACCACCGGCGCACGGAATCTGCGGCCGCGTCGCATGTATCCTGGGAGGCCCACCCGACGTTCAGCGGTTTCTCGGGCTCCGGTTGGGGAACGATTGCTGAGTCGAGTCCTTTTATCCTTTGGGCGCAAGCCGCAGGCCCCTCGCTCGACTGGATTCAGTTCAACATCAATTTTGCTGGCTATAGCAGCGATCCTCTGAGTTTCGATTTCATTGCATTGAATGTCGCCCCTGACGGCACGAGGACTCTCAAGGAATATGCCAGCGCTGAGTGGACTGGTTCGAGTTGGATTATTACGGGCAAGACCAATCCAAACCTGTCTGCGTTCGGCCTGCCGGAGCCGTCATCCCTGCTATTGCTGGGTGCCGGCATTGCTATCCTGAGCTTGATGGCGGGCCGGTGTAAAAAATAGCAGCCTCCTTCATTGTCTCCTCCTACCCACAGTGCTACCGAATATCGGTGGCCCTTCTGTGTGTGCCGAGCATGTTCGGCAGCGCGGAGGTGAAAGTCCTCTGTTTGACCTCATGGAGGCGTCAAGCAGAGGATTGAATCAGTGACGAAAGCGCCTCCCACAGCATCCCCGTCCGGGAGAACCGTGTCCTTGCAGCACGCGTGAGCAGGCTGCGCCGCGGGTCGCGCGACGGTTTTTCCCCGGGTCAGCCCCGGTTTCCGGCACCATGCATTCCGACATGGACAACTGCAGAGTCAACTGGACGAAGGCCGGTTTCATTTCCGCCTCCGCCATCTGGATCCGATTCAATGAGCCGACCCGTTGCTTGAGTCTGCGATAGTCCAGCCGGGTAAATGGCGATATGCGGGCGATCCTGTGCTTGCGGGCAAGCAGGGCGGCCAACCCCCAGAGCGGCTCCGGCATCGGTTCACGATGCCGACGCTGATGCCATTGTTCGACTTGGCGGCGAAAATCCCGATCTCAGCGAGAACATCCGGTGGGGCAGGCAGGTTTCTCGATTCCATGGGCTGTCTTTAACTAAATGCGCTTCTCGCGCTTACAGCCTGACGGCATCAAACCGCCTCAATTCCAATCATGCACGCTTGCCGCAAGGGCACCGTCGGTTCTGGGAATGCGGTACTGTTTCGCGGCAATCATTCTTTCATTTTGGTTTTGCCAGGCGGAGCCGGTCGGGCGGGCAAGGCGATGCTTGCGGTCGAAGAAAGAGCGAAGGGCAGATATCTAATAACCGACCCCGGTCAGCTGAAATCCGCCGGCCGACCTGGAGTCTTGCTCAACGGAGGGCGTATATCCAAGCTGGGAGTAGGGTAGTAGCCTCCAATCTTTGTCCGATCTATCTTGCCGCCGGCGCAGCTGAGCCTCACTTCTTGCTGCGCCGCCAAGCCGCCAATCCTAATGCTCCCAGCCCTGCGCCGAGGAGGAGAAGTGAAGCTGGCTCAGGAACGGCGACCTCGATGTCATCGGCAACAAAATACACCAATGGGCTGACAAATGAGGCGGGAGCATCATCCATCGCCGTGACATTGAAAGTCACGCGGTACCCCGAAAACGAAATGCTACTGCCTTGCGCAATATAGTCGCCGTAATAGAGAGGACCGAGATGGCGCACTCCGCTTGAGTAGGTAGAGAGATACAGAGGCTGGAGCAAACTGCCGGACAAGTCAAACAACTCCATTGATGCGTTGGCTACGGTAAAATAAGAATCCGGCTCCCCCGAAGCTCTAAGCAACCAGCCGGTTAACCATTCGGGGGGCCAGGTGCCGCCCACAGGGTCGTCGGACATTTGCAGGCGCCCGTTGGTAAAGGTCACCGTCATGTCGACCGAATCGCCAACGCTCACTTGGACATCGCCGAAATATCCGTACCAAGCATAATATTGTTGGCCCTGAGTAGTGTCGTAAATATTTGAAGCAGACAGATCCACATTATAGTTAAGCACGATCGTGTCGGCGACAGCAATCCCCGGCACGGGCCTGCGACATAAAAGAGGGTTTTTTACTTGATAGGCCTAAGATGGACCTGCTATTGTAGATATTCATCTACAATAGGAGGATCCCATGCACGCTATTCGGCA
>JACADW010000191.1 GCA_013388445.1 Acidobacteriota bacterium
ATCCAGGCCTCGGGATGGTACCAAAGCGAAAAATCCCGGGGGTCTGGGGGCTGGCCCCCAGCTTTGTATCCACTTAGAACCCGGAATTCCCAGAAATAAAGGCCCGTGCGCGCAAACAGTATGGATATAATGGCTCACATGCAGAGGCTCGGACCCCACCGTTGGACACGCGAAATCTACGACCGGATGGTGGCAGGCGGGTTCTTCGCTCCGGGCGAGCGCGTGGAGCTTATCGATGGGGAGATACTCACCGTGACGCCGCAGGGAACAGCCCACGCCGTGTCGGTGCGCCTGGCGCGCAAAGCGCTGGAAGTAGCTTTTGGCGCCGGGTTCGAAATCAATGTCCAGCTGCCGCTCGCCCTGGACGCCATGTCCGAACCGGAGCCCGACCTTTCAGTCACGCGCGGTCGGCCCCGTGATTTCCTCGAGTCGCACCCCACTCCGGCAGAGACCGTGCTGATCGCCGAGATAGCCGACTCGACGCTGGAGCATGATCGCCTGATAAAAGGGGGGCTTTACGCCCGCGCCTCCATTCCCGAATATTGGGTCGTGAACCTGATTGACCGTCACCTCGAGGTGTTCCGAAACCCTCGCCCGGATGCCCAGGCCCCGCTTGGATTCAGATATTCCGAAGCGCTGGTGATTCGCACGGGAGAAGCTATGACCCCGTTGTTTGCACCCGCTTCGCTCGTCAACATCACCGACCTCTTGCCATGACACTCCGCGCCGCGGGATGGCCGAGCTTCTGAACCGATGGTCGATGGGACCAGGCAAGCCGACGATCGGAGGGGCAGCAACCCGAGGAGCCGGCTTGCGGGCTTACTGAAAGCAGGCAGACACGCGAAGGTCGAAGGGCTTTCTCGTTTCGACGTCCGTCGAAATGACGAGGACAAATTCACCGACCACGAGCCACCAGCCATGATACCGGCTCCAGGACTCCGTGCACTGGATGAAGACCCGCTTCCAGCCGATGTCTCTCGATTCGGGATCGAACCGGATCAGCATGGTGCGCGTGTCTCTCCGGAGTCCCTGGCGAACCAGCTTGAGGGCGCTTTCCTTCGCGCTCCAGATGACCGTGGCGAAGAGCGGCAGGTCGACCGGGGCGACGCGGGAAAGCAGTTCCCGCTCCTGAACCGTGAAATAGTCGGCTACGAATTCTTCGCTGCGCGGCTCAACGCTCTCCAGATCGCAGCCAACGGCGACATCATGCGCGGCGAGCGAGCAAAGGCAGAATCCTGAGCGGTGACTGATCGAAATGGATACCGGCGCTTCTTCGCCGTCGACGTAGACCTCGGGTGCGCCGTCGGCGGCGGCACGGATTTCAACCATCGAGGAGGAAAGAGTATCTCCTCCACCTGCCAGATAGGCCCTGGCGGCCCGCTTGGCTGTCCAGCGCCCGAGTCGCCACTCGCCGCGCCGCTTCGGGAAGGAGATCGCCTCGAGATGCGCACGTTCCTCTATGCTCAGCCAGTCATCATCGGCCGGCACATCGCGCATCCCCTGCATGAGCCAGTACACGCGGACAGGAATCATGATCCGATCTGCTTGGCACTTGAAACGGAAATGAAGAGCAGTGCGGGCCCTCGTTATCCCCGCCACAGGTCCCTTATTGATCTTACCCCAGGGCAGCCCGGATCGACGCGAGCAATTCCGCTTCCACGGAGTCGGGCAGAGGCATGGTCCGGTAGCCGCGCAAGGCCAGAAACACCGTGCCCCTGTCATCGATCACCCGAGCAGCGAAGGCGCCCTCCAGAGCAGGAGTGACCACCGCACGGAGCCTCCCCTTGGCCGCATTCGGCAAGCCCCGGAACCGGACCTCGTCCACGCGGTACGGGAGGCCCATCCGCTGCTCCGATGTCAGTTCCAAAAGGCCTGCGGTCTGGAAGCAGAGCTCGATCAAACGCGGTGATACCAGCACCGGAGCATCCGGCGGCTCGATGTCCGCCGGCAAGCCTGAAGCAAGAAGACCGACGACATCCTGACCGGCACGCCAGGAACATTCGATGACCCGATAGGCGGGTCCATGGAAATAGAGTCGGTATATCTCACTCGCTGCGACTTGCTTCTCACCTGAGAAACGCGGGACCCTGGCGCTGTTGCCGGGCTCAGGAGCTGCGGATACCAGACGCACGCGCGCGGTGAAGTGCGTGGTCACCTCCGGCTCCGTATGCCCGTGGAGCATACGCGTGCCAGCCAGTCTGCACCAGGCCACGATGTCCTGATCTTCGAGGTCGAAATCGGCATGAAGCTCAAGCGTACGAGGTTGGCCGCGGTAAAACTTGAACGGGGCATGGAAGTTCACATCCTCGACCGCGCCGATATGCCTGTCCGGGAACAGGAACCTGGCCGTCTCGGCCAGTGCCTCAATCCCCATCACACCCGGAAGGACCGGGGTGCCGTTGATCTGATGGTCAAACAGGAAGGGCTGCTTCGCGGGATCCAGTACGGTCTCGATCGTCAGACCGCCGTACAGGCCCATCCCGACGACTCTCCCGGCCATGATGCCGGCACGGCCCGCCAACTCTGCGAGTCTGCCGCCTGGGCTTGTGTCGAGGCCTCCCGTCTCATCAAATTCTCGGGTCATGATCCCAAGCCGCTGTGCGATGATCACCTCGCCATTCGCGCCGGCCGCAGTCAGCTCGCGTCGGACAACAGGTATGCCGGCCTCTGGGGAAAGCATGTCGATCCCGGCCTGCTTCATAATCGCAGGAATCGAGCCGCGCGCCGCCATGCCGATTCCGCCCCAGGCGGTCCAGTCGATGGCGATACCCCGGGTCCCGGGCCGGCTGGTTCGGAAGTTCGAAATACACTTGCAGAGCAGATCGTTTGCCGCGCTGTAATCGGTCTGACCCGCGTTGCCGAACCGACCGGCGACGGAGCTGAAGACAACAGCAGCTCCCAGCGGCATATCCCCCATCTGGGACATCAAGTTGAACCAGCCGTCGCTCTTCACGTCGAACACCAGGTCGAACTCGCCCGGTCTTTTGTCGGGCAGCAGATGGCTGATCTCCAGACCGGCGGCATGCACGAGAACATCGATTCGGCCCGATTGATCCCTGATCTGTTTCATGACTCGCGCAACTGCGGGGCCGTCCAGCAGGTTCAGGCTGAAATAGCGCGCGGTGCCCCCGGATGCGCGGACCGCCGAGATCGCGCTCAGGGCGGCGCCCGCACGCTCGAGTGCCATCATTTCCTTCTCGACCATTGCCGGCGTCGCGCGCTCCCCGCGTGACTTCAGCCGGTCGAAGAGTTCGCGTCTCAGACCTTCTCTGTCAACCGCCAGCCGCTGCAGATCCGAATTTGCGGGGTCGGGCTCGGGCACGAGATCCAGCAGGTAGAAGATCCCGCCGGATGCGGCAGCCAGATCGGCGGTGATAGCAGAAACGATCGATCCGGCAGCGCCGGTCACCACGAACACTGTGTCTTTCCCGAGAGTCATCCCCTGCGTACCGTCCAGCACCGGCGCCTCCGCCAGGCCGATCGTCCAGCGCTGACCTCCGCTGTATCCAATCTCCACTGCGCCCGGGTCGCGCAAGGTCTCGTCGATGAGGATATCCGCCAGCGCCGAGGTCTTGCGGCTCGGCTCGAAATCAAGGACCTTGACCAGAGCTTCGGCTTTTTCCCTCTTGAAAGCCTTGGTGAAGCCACACACGGCCCCGCCCAGAGGAGCTGCGGCTCCGGCGTCGTCGTATCCGTGCAACCCACCCATGCGAGTGGCCGATACGAGGAACGCTCCACGCTTGCCGAGGTCCTCGTAGAGCAGTCGCGTGGTTTCGTAGAGAAGCTTTACGCGTGAGCGCGTGGCTTCGCGCCACGAAGCCAGGTCCATCTCGGCGACTCCGCCTTCCTGATCCAGCGCGGGCAGCCAGTAAACGCCCTGGATCGGACCCCGGGCCTGCCACGCCTGAATCAGGTTTCTCATTGCTTCGGTCTCGGGAGCCTCTTCGATCAGGAGTGCCTGGACGCCCAGTTTCTCCAGGCGGCCGGCCAGGGCTCGCCCCACACCGCCAGCGTCGGCCATGATAACCACCCTGCTCCCCTCGCCGAGACAGACTCCAGTCGGCTTGCAGAGCTCCAGCGCAGGACGGAGGTAAGGTTTTGGAATGCGGCGCGGCAGCGCGTTCGCGGCTTCCATACTGCCGACGATAGGCGGTACTTGGGCCGCAGGAGCCGGGGCGGAAGCCGGGACTGCGGCCGCCGCCGGCGATGCTGCCTGCCTGGCCGCGAGATCCGGCCTCCGGTCGTACACGAACCGGATCGCATGGGCCAAAGTCGGAAAATCCCGGAGCCTCAGCTGATCGTCGCGCGGTATATCGTAGGCTGCGCGGATGGCCGCAAACATCTCGGCCTGTTTTACCGTGTCGATCCCAAGATCCGCCTCGAGATCGAGATCCGGGTCCAGCATGTCGGGGGGATAGCCTGTCTTCTCGGCGATGATCTGCAGGACTCTTGCTTTCACGGTATCCTCGACCATGGCCGGGGCGGTCTCGGCCTCGCCCGCAGGAGTGCCGGGAGCGGGAGTCACGGCCACGTCGGGCTGCCTGAGGTCCGGCCTGCGATCGTATACGAACTGGATGGCATGGGCCAGCGTCGGGAAATCGCGCAACTTGAGCTGATCATCCCGCGGAATGTCGTAGGCCGCACGGATCGCCGCGAACATCTCGGCCTGCTTGACGGTGTCGATTCCGAGATCCGCTTCCAGATCAAGGTCCAGGTCGAGCATGTCGGGCGGATAGCCGGTCTTGTCGGCGACGATCTGCATGACTTTGACCTTCACCGGATCTTCGGTCCTTTGCACACCAGGCGTCCGCGGAGGCGGTGCCGCAGCCCCCGGGCCGGGAGCCGCAACTGTAGCGGGAGCCTTCAGATCGGGCCTCCGGTCATACACGAATTGGATCGCGTGGCCCAGAGTCGGGAAATCACGGAGCTTGAGCTGATCGTCGCGCGGTATGTCGTAGGCTGCGCGGATGGCCGCAAACATTTCGGCCTGCTTGACGGTGTCGATGCCAAGGTCAGCTTCGAGATCCAGATCGAGAGCCAGCATGTCCGGAGGATAGCCGGTCTTTTCCGCGACAATCTGCATGACTTTGACCTTCACCGGATCCTCGGCCGCCGCTTCCACTGGTGCCGCCGGCGGGATCTCTTTGGCTGCCGCAGTGGCAGCGGCGGGGATCGCCGGAGCGGCCGTCGGCACCGGCTGAACCGCCATCAGGGGAGTCCTCACATCCGTCGCCGGTCGGGTTGCAGTGGCACCGTTCACGAGCCGGGCGGACGGCCCCTGGTCCCGGACGCGCAGGGTGCGCTGAACCACCTCCAGCTCCGGAGCATTGTAGCCTGTCATGCGCTGCAGCCACGTATTCCAAGCATCCGGATCGGCGATCCGATAGGAAAAGCCGAGTTGACTCGGCGGCCGGCGCTGCCCGTCCGGCGTAGGAACCCATCGTAAGAGCGTCATGGCGATCTGGGAACCGAAGCCGGCACCGAGACGGAGCGCATACTGGACCGGGTAGTACCCGCCTTTCGACAGGTTGAGCGGACCCAGTTCGGGATCGACTTCCTTGAAGTTCGCCACCGGAGGTACCAGCCCCGTTTCCAGAATCTTGACCGCAACGACATCCTCGATTCCGACGGCCATCGGATGCCCAGTGGCACCCTTGGTGTTTGCCACGATGATCTGGTCCACCGCGTCCTTGAAGACATGGCGCAATGCAAGGACTTCCGCCGAGGCACTCCCGCCCCGAGCAGGAGTGTAGGTCTCGTGCGACACGAAAACCATCTGTGGCGCGATCTCGAACCGGTTGATGCCCCATTCGGCTTCCACGCCGGCAATCAGCTTCTCCATCACCCCGCAGATGTGATTTACGTCGAGCCGGCTCCCGTGAAATGCACTGTTGGCAATGACCGAACCGAGCACTTCGCAGATGGGCTGAATCCCCCGCTCGCGCGCCGACTCGAGACTCTCAACTACGATTGCCGCTGCACCCATACCGACGATCAGGCCGTGGCGGCGGCGGTCGAACGGAATCGCGGCGTCCTCAACTGTTTCGTCCGTCGCTGCAGAACCGGACGCCAGAAACCCGGAACCGAACCAGCCCATCAGATTGTCCGAGGTGATGTCGTCGGCGGAGATCACTATGACCCTGCGGCAGCGGCCCGTCTTGATCCAGTCGGCGGCGATCGCGACCGCCTGAGTGCCGCTCGCGCAGGCGCTGTTGGTTGCGGTGTTGGGCCCGCGGGCTCCGATGTACTCGGCAAACTGGGAATGCCCCATCGACAGAACGCGGAACAGAAACCGGCGGTCGAAGTGATAGGGGTTACGCTCGATTTCCGCACGCAGGTCTGAAATCCGCCGGTCTATTTCGGCGAGGGCCCCGTTCCCCACGAGTCCGCTCTCAAGCGCCTTTGCGCGGACGGCATTCAACTCCTCGAGGCGCTCTTTGCGGATGCGGTCTCTATAGAAACCGGAAATGATCTCCTCAAATGAATCACAGCCGGGGAATGCCGACGTGAAAATCACGCCCGTGTCGTCGCGCATCTCCTCAGGCAACATCCAGCGGTCCGGAAGCGTGGTGCCGCGGGTCGTCGTCTTGTGACGCATGACCAGCGGGATCCCGGCATCCCGCAGGGCGTCGATCCCGGCCCCGATGGCAAGTTTCGTAACGCGATCGAGTGCGGGAAGCCGATCCTCCGGGAAGCCGAAGTCCCGGTTGATGTCCAGGTCCTTGCCCCGGGCGGCGAGCTTGATGACGTCCGCAAGGTCCTCAATGGTCTCGAAGCGCCCCTCGCCGCTGCCCGTCTTTACCAGGCGGGTGATGTTCTTCTCGACCATCTCGTTACGGAATCGCATCGGGATCTTCTCGATGAACTGGCCGCCCCGGAGAATCCGTTCCGGGTTGCCGTCATCGAATACGCCTTCGACGCCGGGGAGGCCGAGCGATGCCCCGGTAACGCCCACCCTCGTGTCCGCAACAGCAGCCGGGCGCCCTCCGGAATAAATCCGCATACCACGCTCGAGGAACTCGGCAAACAGTCTTCCGAGCTCGACGTAGCGGTCCCCCGCTTCTTTGGAGAAGGACGGTGCAGTCCGGGCAGGCCGTAGTTCAAACGCCGGCTGTGCCGGCTTCGGCTCAGAGATTGAGGGCGCAACCGCCGGTTTCTCAGCGACCGGAGTGGGTTTCACCCGGACTTCAGGCGTTTCCAGAGCCGCAGCCTCAGGTCTGGGTGCGCCGAGCCCGGCCGCGTAAAGGCCGCAGAGGGCCAGGTTGAAGGAAGCCGCCTCGCCGATTCTCGGATGATTTGTGAAAAGCGAGACAACGCCTTCACGATCGCCGAGGACATCCTCGACAAATCCGTAGAGGACACGCTTGGGACCGACCTCGACAAAGACACGTGCGCCGGCCTCGTACAGGGTGTGGAGTCCCCGCACGAACTGCACCGGCGAAGCAACCTGCTTCCCGAGCAGCTCGATCATCCGGGGCAGAGCATCGGCCCCTGCCGGATAGAACTCACCGGTCACGTTAGAGATCGTGGGTATGCGCGGCGGCCTGATTTCCATCGTACGCAGGACCTCGGTCAGAGCTTCGCTGGCGGGCGCAACGATCTTCGTGTGGAACGCGTGGCTGACCTGGAGCTGGCGCGCGACGTAACCGGCCTCGCGCACCGCCTCCATCGCCTTTCGAACCGCTTCGGTGGCGCCTCCGATGACGGCTTCCTTGGTGCTGTTGATGTTGGCGATCACGACATAGCCGTCGATCTTCGCCAGTATCTTCTCGACCTCCGCGATCGGCCCGAAGACTGCCGCCATGATGCCGTTGTCTTCGAGCGCACACTTCGTCATCTCACTGCCGCGGGCACTCACGGCCTTGAGGGCCTCTTCGAACGACAGTGCTCCCGAAGCGACCAGCGCGCCGTATTCCCCGAGGCTGTGGCCCATGACCATGTCGGGAAAGACACCGTAAGCGCCCAGCAACCGCGCCAGCGCGGTTTCCGTGGCGAGGACCGCAGGCTGGGTGATCGCGGTTTGCTTGAGGTCTTGTTCGGCCGCGGCCATCGCTTCTCCATCCGTCTTGTCCTTGTAGATGTATTCGCTCAGCGGCCTGCCCAGCAGCGGCTGCATGACCCGATCTGCCTGGCTGTGCGTCTCTGCCACGATGCTCTCGGTCTCGCGGAGCGCCTTCAGCATGTTGACATACTGCGAACCCTGCCCTGCGAATAGAAACGCAACCTTGGGAGCCGGACCTTTGCCGAGGAAGATCCCCTTGGCACGTAACGCCTTCCACCGACCTGCCTGGTTTTCCTCGAACGCCTTCAGCGCCTTACCACACTTGTCTGCCAGCTCGGCCGCATCACCGTAGTCAATGGCTAGCCGGACCGGCGCGCGCAGGGCTGCCTCGCTCGGCGGGGCCGCAACCGGCGCCTTGCCGGCCGCGGCTTCCTTTTCAACCGCTTTGACCCGGCTGATGAGTTCTCTCTCGTTTTCCGCGCCCACAACCAGGGCTCCGCGAAGCGGCGTCTTGACGAGCGCCGGAGCATTGGTATCCGAAACAGCCTCGGGGACGACAAACGATTCTTTGCTTTCCGACCTGATGCGGCCGGGGATGTACTCCTCAAGAACCACGTGGAAGTTGGCTCCTCCGAAACCGAAGGCGCTTACCCCCGCCCGCCGCACACCGTCGCGCTTATCCCACTGACGCAGTTCCGTGTTCACATACAGGGGACTGTTGGCGAAGTCGATGCCCGGGTTCGGCTTGCGGAAGTTGATGCTGGGCGGCAACACTTTTTCGTGGATCGCGAAGACGGCCTTGAGAATGCCGGCCGCCCCTGCGGCCCCCTTTAGATGTCCGATGTTCGACTTCACGGAACCCAGGGCGATCGATCCCTTGGGTAATCCATACCCCGCAAAGGCCGCAAAGATGCTCTCCGCTTCCGCGAGATCGCCCACGGCGGTGGAAGTTCCGTGGCCCTCGACCAGGTCGCCTGCCGTCGGCGATACACCCGCATTCTCCCAGGCCCGCAATATGCACAGCTTCTGTCCGATGGGATTGGGAGCCGTGATGCCCTTGCCGCGGCCGTCGCTCGACCCACCGATTCCGCGAATCACCGCGTAGATGCGGTCCCCGTCGCGCTCCGCATGGGCCAGCCGCTTGAGCAGGAGCATCACCGCTCCCTCGCCCATTACGAACCCGTCGGCCCCCTCCGCATACGGGCGGCTCCCGGTTGCCGAAAGGGCGCCGATCTTGCAGAACTTGACGAAGGTTGACGGGCTCATGTTGCCGTCGATCCCGCCGGTCAGGACGGCATCAAAGTTACCCTCCACAAGTCCTTCGACAGCCGCCGAGAGGCCTGCCATCGCTGAAGCGCAGGCAGCATCGGCTACAAAGTTGGGGCCTTTGAAATCATAGAGCGCCGCGATGCGTCCGGCGATGATATTGGCCAGTTCCCCGGGCATGGTGTCTTCGGTGATCTCAGGGAGGCGTTTGGATTTGCGTTCGTGCAGCTGCGCCAGAATTGCCTGCTGCGTGTTCGCGGGCAATGAGGAGAAGCCATGAGTCGAGACAAGATCGACCAGGTTTTCGGCGTAGAGGACCCGGGCGGCAGAATACAGATGGTTGTCGCCGGCCATGGCGTTCCCAAGGATCACGGCCGTCCTCTCCGGGTCGAGTTTGCGCGAGGGGTACCCGTAATCCGCCAGCGCTTCCCGCGCGACCACGACGGCCCATATCTGGGTCAAATCCATCGCGGCGCTGACCTTGGGCGGAATCGGCAGCCGCCACTTCAGCGGATCCCACTCCCATTCCCGGACCCAACCGCCGATCTTGGAATAGGTCTTGTCCGGAGCTTTGGGGTCGGGATCGTAGTAAATGTCCGGATCCCAGCGGCTGGGGTGGACATCGCTGATGCTGTATCGGCCCTCTCGGATGTTCTTCCAGAACGTTCGGGCGTTGGGAGCGTCGGGGAGGACCGCACCTACACCGACGATGGCGACAGCCCTGTGCGCCGTTTCTCTCATGAATGCTCTCCTCTACCTACAACGTGTCACAAACCACACAACTTGTGAAAATGGAATCCGTTTCCGCCAGTCCGTCCCTGCCGTCACAAGGGACCAGGAAGCCGGCTCGTTTCCGTGGCAAAAAGCCCCGTTTGAATCGCTGCGCCATTCGGCGACCCGGACTTCAACATGGACTTGGACGCCGATGTGGTCGATCCAATTCGAAATAACCTCTTGCAGGCATAAGACTTAGAGGATACCACTTCACTTGGTGCACGTCCACGACCAGGTCCAGATCCACGTACAAGATGAAAGTCCTGACGGTTGCAACGGTTGCTCATGCGCTAGGGCGCACCTGATGACGCACGATAACCTGCCCGGGCGGAGCAGGCCGCGGCTGCCAGCGGCGCAATTCAGCCACCCCGTATGAGCGCGAACCCGGCCGCAAGCAGCCGGGCCGTCGACGCCTACCTTGTCGCCCATACCCCCCTGCATCCTGATTTTCGACGGTCAGACTGAACCTCGAGTCTCTCGCCACCTGTTTTACCCCTGCTCTCTCTGTCGTTTTGGCCTTCAAATACACCTGCGAAGCCAAACCGACTCTACCGTGTGCGTCGAAAGAGGGCAATCTTACCTCCGAGCCGCCGGGATCAGCAGGACTATGTCGACTGCCTGCCGTAAAGCACGTCAGCAACATAGTCCATGTCCCCGAGTCCTCCCGACTGTGCCTGGCATATCAGGGGAAGCTGCAGCCTCTTTTCGAGCTCGCTCGGAGCTCCCGATGCACCGCCGATCCAGCGGATCCCCTCGGTCGCTACCTTCATGGCGGCTTCGCGAGCGAATATCCGGCTCATGGCCGCGAGCGCGCCAGGGCCGAAGCGATTCGGTGCCTTGGGATTCATCCTCCCCTCCGCTGCGGCAGCCGCCCGCCTGGCAAAGCTGCAGGCAGCCTCCGCATAAGCGATGAGCTCGCCAAGCCGGAAGAGGATGTGCTGATGCCGGGTGAGCCGCTGCAGACGCGCCATCTCCATCAATTCCGCCAGTGCGTGACTTCCCAGCGCCGCGATGTCGGCTCCGACACCGGGCTGCCGCGCGTGCAGCTCCTCTGCCCGCCGGGCCTGGTCATGATAGTACCGGCCGTGTGTCTTGAGGTGCATCTGCCAGCGGTCGCGGCAGATCGTCATCTCCATGATCTCCGACGTCCCTTCATAGATCATGGTGATGCGCGCATCCCGCTTGATCTTCTCGACAACGTACTCGCGGGTGTACCCGTATCCACCCAGCGCCTGGATGCCGGCCTCCGCCGCCATGTTTCCGGCTTCCGAAGCCAGATACTTGGATATGGCGCCTTCGGTGTTCAGTGTCCCTTCCTCGCCGTCGATACGGTCGGCGGTCTCCTCGATGAATGCCCGGCTGGCCTCAAGACGCACCGCATGGGGCACGATGAGCTTGTGCGTATATCCCTGCTTCTCAGACAGGGGACCGCCGGCCTGTATCCGTCCCGCAGAATACGGTATTGCCCGGTCCAGAGCGGCCCAGCCCGCGCCCAGACCGAAGGCGGCTACCATCAAGCGCGTGTATCCAAATACGAGTTGGGCATGTATGAGCCCCTCACCCTCCCTTTCGCCAACCATACAGTCCGCGCCCACGTGGACGTCGCTCAGCGACAGCGCAGCCGTGTTGCTGGCGCGGATGCCGTGTTTGTCCTCAGGTTTTCCATGACTGAATCCCGCCGCGCCTTTTTCCAGGACGAACCAGGTGGGGCCCCCGGGAGCGAGCGCCAGAATGCTGTACAGGTCGGCGACGCCGCCGTTGCTGATCCATTGCTTGTTGCCGTTGAGCCGATAGCCGGTCACCTTCCCACCTTCGCCCATCACAGGAGTCGCCGTGGTCTTCAATGCAGCCAGGTCGCTGCCTGCTTCCGGTTCGGTGGCCCCGTAAGCCATCAAGAGCCCTTCACGGGCTATGCGCGTGAGCCATCGCTTCTTCTGCTGCTCGGTGCCGCCGAACACGATGGGGTCGCACCCGAGAAACGTAGCCAGCACGCCCGTGGCCACGCCCAGATCGATGCCGGCCATGACTTCGCACACCCGGTAGACGTCGAAGGCGCCGCCCCCCATGCCCTCATACTCCTCGGGAATGAACAGAAGCTGAATTCCGAGATCGGCCCCACACATCGCCCGCACCGTCTCCTCCGGGAATTCATCACGGGCATCCAGCTCGAGCAACCTTGTCTGCGGCAGCCGCGCCTCGGCAAATTCCTGGATGGCGGCCAGAGTCATCTCCAGGGTTTCTTTGTCCAGTCCTCTGCTCATGTCATCGGGCTCCTGATTTCCGATATTTGCGACTTGGGAGTGGTATTATAGGGATTTTGGACCCGGGTGGAATGGGAAATGCGAATGGGAGGCTCTGTTGGCTGGCGTGAGCCCCGGATTGTCGACTCCCTGCCCCGTCGCCACTTCCGGTTTCTTATTCCAAATTCAAAATCTTAGATTTCGAATCCAAAATATTCAGTGGGGCTTGCGGCCGCCGGCGCGCCCGCGGATCAGACGAATCCGTTGAATCCGAGTGGTGACGATGTCATTTCCAAATTCGAGGCAAAGACCGGGGGCTGCCACCATGTCCGCCTTTATGGCTCGCCCGCCCCATGTGCATCCATTGATTGTAAGCGTCGCCGGGGCCAGCCCCTTGCGGTCGAACCACCCTCCTGAAACACTGTAAAGGCCCCCGCCGAGCACGTAGATCGAATAGAGCGAATTCCGCGTGTCGACGAGCACCCAATCTCCGGAGCGGACATCGGATTTTCGTACTCCTTCAACCTGTACGGCGTGCTCAACGAGTGTTTCGAGACTGTGCATTCCCGTTATGATATCTCAACAACATGATAGCACAGTCGCGTCCCCGAGCGCGACGGCTCTCGGTGCCTGCGCCCGGGTCGCTCTCCGCCGACGAGCCGCCCATCGCACGAGAATGAGGGTTTGTGAGCCCGACCGCAAGTCACGAAGTCACTCCTCCACCGCAAGACTGAGGCGCCTTCGGCCGAGAGCCTCCTGCCGATCGATCTTCGGTCTTCGCGCAAGCCAACACTCTTCCTCGGTGCGGCCGGCGAATTCGAGTGTAGAATCAGCCTGAAGCCGACGATTTGAGGATTGAGGTCACATCCATGTGGCTGAGCCGCGAAGACTGCGAACGGATCCACGAGAGCGCGTTGCAGGTCCTTGAGGAGGTCGGGGTTCGTATAGACGACCCGGAAATCGTCAGGCTGCTCGTGGATGCAGGCGGCGTCGAAGCTGGCGGCGACCGTGTGCGCATACCGCGGCATGTGGTTTCCCAGGCGCTGAGTCAGTGCCCGCGAAGTGTATCCACAGCTGACCGCAGCGGCAAGTTGACCGAACTCGGCCCACGGAGAGGGACTCTTTTCCTGACCGGAAACGCCCTGTACGTGACCCGGGGCCACGCCCGCGCCGAACTCGAGTCGGCCGACCTCGCAGAGCTTGCCCGCGTCGTGGAGGCCTGCAAGAACATCGACGGCATGGTCGGAACGTCAATCGCCGATACCGCTCCACAGTGCCGCGATTTCGTGGGGTTCCGCATCATGGCGGAGAACACCCGCAAACACCTCCGTCCGTGCATTTACACACCCAGAGGTGCAAAACTGGTGATGGAGATGGCCGCCGTCCTGCTGGATGGAGCTTCATTGCGCGCGCGTCCGATCGTCAGCACCGGCTTCAGCATCCTGAGCCCTCTGCACTGGTCCGCACTGGCTCTGGGGGTCTTCCGAGAGACCGCGGGATTGGGCGTCCCTGTCATGATCAACTCAGAACCCCTGGCCGGCGCGACCGCTCCGGTCACACTGGCGGGATGCCTGGTGATCGGCGACGCGGACGTGATGAGCGGCCTCGTGATAAACCAGTTGCTGGAACCTGGGCGCCCTTGCTTCTATAACATCGGCTTCGCCCACGTCATCGATATGGCTTCTGCGATTGCGTTGACAGGTTCCCCTGAAAACGCGCTTCTTCAGGCAGCGGGGGCGGATCTGGCGCACTATCACGGTCTCCCCTGCGCCTCCTGGATGTCGACCGAGGCCATGACCGCCGACGAGCAGGCAGCCTTCGAGAAGATGATGATGGGGATGGCGCATGTGCTCGCAGGAGCAAACTTCATCTGGGGTGCCGGAAACCTCGAGTCGACGCTTGCCATGTCGCCGGAGGCCCTGGTGACAGACGACGAGATCGCGGGATACTGCTTGCGCCTGCAAAAAAGTTTCGAGGTCGAAGAGAGGACTCTGGCGCTCGATCTGATCCGCTCAGCCGCGCTTTCCGGGGATTTTCTGACGGCCGGGCACACGCTCGAAAACTACAGAGAAGTCCTCAGCCGGCCGTTGCTGGCAAGCCGGTCTCGCCGGGAAGAATGGCTGTCAAGGGGCGGCCTCACATTCGGCGAGGCAGCCCGGGAACGCGTGCGCGAAATCCTGGACAGACCGGAGGAGCCGTGCATCGATGCAATGCAACTGGCCGAATTGAGGCGCATCGAGACGTACGGAATGAGGACGTTGGCAGGGTAATACCCGGCAGGCTTGGGCGGATCGGCCTGAGCCCCCGTTTGCCGGTAGTCGATCAGCGTGCCGGACGGCTCACTTCGTGGTTCTCGCGGCCTGAGATGCCGGCAGATAGGTCAC
>JACADW010000210.1 GCA_013388445.1 Acidobacteriota bacterium
TCTCTATATATAGAGTCTGATTATAGAGTTTCTATACCGCCTCCCCGCAGATGTCTTCCTATGAGATGGTCACCTTCTATTTCACCGGAAGTGGGTACCTTTTAAACCGCTGCTAACAAGCATCGCAACCTTAATCCCCTGGTTGTCTGGGGTTGGCGGCTGCAAGGACAGCTAGACCGCAACGGATCCGGCACATGGGGAGTTCTCGACCGTTAAGCCAAGGAGCGTACATCAATTACAGCAGCTGCAATTCCCAGAAGGAGCGTGTCGAGTTTCGGACTGCCAGCGCGACGCATAGACAAGTTTCCGCAACTGCGTCGCGCCACGCTACCACATAATCGATAGCTCCACATTCCTCGCACACCAGGCCTCATTCCACTGACGAGCTCAGGAATCGGCTTGTTTCCTCATCCTTTCATGCTGCAGCGACAGCTACCATTTGCCGTGGCAGCCGTTCGCACTGCTGATCCTGCCAATGCATGTCCCACAGTCCGGCTCGACCACGATATTAGGACCATCGATACAGCAATCCCCACACAACTCAAGAACAGGCCAAGATAGAAAGACATCGGCTTGAACACAAATCTGACGTCATGTTCACCTGGTTCAAGATGCACGCTTCTGAAGGCGAGATTCGCTCTATAAATCCGACCCTCCGTGCCATCAACGTATGCCTTCCAGCCCGGATAATAGGTGTCCCACAAGATCAAGTGACCCGAGCGATCAGTACGCGCCTTAATCCTGACTTCGTCGGTGCTGCTATATATCACATCAACGGCCTCGAAACCGCTCCCCTCCTGCTTGACGTCATCTGCTGCATTCTCTCCATCGGCGATAATTAACACCTCAGAGTATATTTTCTCAGGATTCTTACCTAGCTTCTTGACAGCCTCGTCGTCATTGCGGACCTTATCTACGCTGTAAGCCGTACTTGCCCGCTTTCGACCATTTAGTATCTTGCCCACCAAGCAGGTTCCATAGTCGTTCAATTCCAGCCCTTTTTTTTCGATGGCCTTTGCCCTGGATGCCACCACATAACGCAGCCCCAAAGCCCTCAGGAGCGGCGAATCTGCGGATGCGAAAGCGTAGCCGTATCCTGGCCAGGGTACATGCCCCGGGACGAGACCCAGATAGCGGCGATACCACTTAGCAAGAAAATCCATCCCACGTACTTCGTATATTCCATACATAAGGTGGGCGTCAGCGATCAAGTCCATGTCAAGGAATGTAGCGCGATAGTTCAGGCCTGTGTCTTCAAGCGCCAGCGTTACTGGCGTCCGCGGGAAGAAATGCTCCCTGGCCACAGTAGGATTGTACATCATCCCAAAAGATATCAGATCAGCGCAAACCAGCAAAAACAGCACCCCGCCGGCCAAATTGGACCTCAGGCCCCTCGGGTATCTGGAGCACAGAAACAGCAGCAGCGCTAGCGCACTCGCCCATACGATAGGCTCATACATCGCAACATTTGAAGGTTCGAATGCGGTCCTCATCCCGAGAATCATCTTTTGGGCTTCATCCAGGTAATGTTGGAGCGTCTGTGTCGGTATCCGTTCGCTGAGATATACACGCTCAATCCGTTGCTTGATCTGATCTAATATCCCATCACTGGCATATGGAATGAGTGAATTTGCAGCGATCATAATCGCAAAGCCTAATGCCGTGATAGCCGCAGACAGCCTCATGACGGTACTCCGCGCAGCAGATCTGCTAGTGTCTTCCGCACAAAGCAGCTGTTGAGCACCGATCCCGGCCAACACACACACTCCAAAGGAGAAGATCAGTCGAAGCCGCTCCGGCATACCCAACCTAACCACGGGAAGCTGGTTCAGGAGATCGGCGATCGGAAACCTGCAGGCTCGACCGAGGCTCAGCAGGCTGACAATGACCCATGCATTGACCAAGGATACGAAGCAGGCTTGCCTCCTCGCCATGGCCGCAAACGCAAGAATGAGTGAAATCGTCCCAGCGTACAGAATCATCTCGTTGTAATTCGACCA
Organism: Acidobacteriota bacterium; assembly: GCA_013388445.1. GTDB lineage: Bacteria > Acidobacteriota > UBA6911 > UBA6911 > UBA6911 > JACADW01. The sequence goes on from JACADW010000210.1 coordinate 2,001, forward strand.
AAGGAACAGAAAAGACCAATAAGGATATGCCCATGTGGGATTGTTATAGATGTTCGGATAGGCCATGAGAGGCAGGGAAAATACGTGCAGAATGAACGTTGGATCGAAGAAGGCAACACCGGCCGACATTCTCTCGCCGAAGATCGCGCTGTTAGGGAGCCACTCAAGGAAAGGGATGAGTTGAACCGCCCCAATGGCCACGCCAAGAAGTACCGAACATGTTGGATATAGAATGAGCTGGCGCGTTGCCCTCCTGCAATTTCGCACACTGCCCTCACGACGCAGCTGATACCACCGTATGAGATAGTAAGTCGCGTATGTGATCAGAATATCGGCAGACGTCTCGATGTGTCCTCCTGTAAACTGGATGCCAATGAGTATTCCGGACAGCGCGATCCAGCGTGCCGACTTTCTGCTTCCGTCGGCGCGAACCAGCCCCTCTGCACAAAGGATAATGGAAGGCAGCCACACAGCCACATTGGTATGAGGATGGCCAAGCCACACAATCAAGAAACCGCATAACATGAATGAGACCGCGGCTATTAGGGACGGAAGTTTATGGAGACCATAGTATGCGGACAGCACATAGGTGGAAAGACCGGCGATCCACAGACGGATAATTGCGCTCCAGACAAAAGTCGACTCGAATGGAACGAGGACAAGCAACAGGTTGATCGGATATAGCAGCGCCGATTGCATGGTCGCCAGGAAGGGTGTCCCGCAGGAACTGTAAGGGTTCCAGAGCGGAAGTACTCCCTCGCGTAAGGACCTCCAAGCCAAGTAGCGCCACGGCGTGAACTGATATGCCTGGTCGAACAGGAGCTGATTGCCGGGCATTTTGAAGCCTGCTGGAGCCGCTTCGGCAAATACAGGAGTGGTGAATATCAGATCCGCGGGACTCAAGACCTTGTCTGGCGGAAGAGCTCTGGCAAAGAAAACCAGCAATATGGCCAGCAGGATCCCCGCTGCAAGTAGTTGATCCTGGATCTTGTCAACCCAGTGCCCCATGGAATTCATGTTCTGTCAGGAACTTAGTAGTCATTCGCATAAATATGCCAACATATTATACTTGCTATCTTAGATATTCTCGGCTACTGTGTCATCCGAGGAGGATGAACGATAGTGCCGAGAAAAAGCCCATATGTCATCAGCTTGTCGCCGCAAGAACGGCAACTCCTGGAGGGTCGGACGCGAAAATATACGTTGCCATATTATGTTGTCCTTCGCGCTCGGATGATTCTCCTGGCCGCCGAGGGTTTGTCTAATGACGAAATCGCCAACTCCCTCTCGGTGGGCCGTGACGTCGTCAGTCTTTGGCGCAAGCGCTTCTTTCAAAAGCGGCTGCCAGGCCTTGAGGAGCGACCCCGACCGGGCCGACCCCCGGTTTTTCCCCCCGGAGGTGGTCGTCCAGGTTAAGGCCATCGCCTGTGAACTCCCTTCGACGCTCGGTTTGCCGCTCTCACGCTTGAGCACCGCGGATGTTGTCCGCGAAGCTCTGCGCTGCGGCATCGTCGCGACCATCAGCGACAAAACTGTGTGGCGGTGGCTGAACGAAGATGCCATCCGCCCCTGGCAACATCGCTGCTGGATATTCCCGCGCGATCCGAATTTCGCCAACAAAGCCGGGCGCATTCTCGACCTGTATTGCCGACAATGGCAGGGGCAACCTCTGCGCCCCGACGAGTTCGTGATCAGTGCCGACGAGAAAACCAGCATCCAGGCACGCATTCGCAAGCATGCTTCTTTGCCTCCGCTTCCAAGCCAGCCCGCCCGAGTCGAACATGAGTACACCCGCGGTGGAGCCTGGGCCTACTTGGCAGCTCTCGATGTTCACCGAGCAAAAGTCTTCGGGCGTTGCGAGCAGAGCACTGGCATCGAGCCTTTCGATCGTTTGGTTGCTCAAGTCATGAACGAGCCCCCTTACTGCGACGCCCGCCGTGTGTTCTGGATCGTTGATAACGGCTCCTCCCACCGCGGCCAAGCCTCTATCGAACGCCTTCGGGCCGCCTATTCCAATATCGTCCCCGTCCACGGCCCAGTGCACGCCAGTTGGCTCAATCAAATCGAGATCTACTTCTCCATTGTCCAACGCAAGGTCCTCACACCGAACGACTTCTCCTCTCTACAGGAAGTCCAGGATCGGCTGTTTCGTTTCCAGGCGTATTACGAGACAATCGCCAGGCCGTTTGAATGGAAATTCACCCGTGCGGACCTCGATGAGATGATGAACAAGATGAACCCTGCCGCTATCCAGTTCCGTCCAGCGGCATAGAGGATACGTTGCCATATTTATGAACCGGAGTACTTAGTCGGCGCTACCGGATTCGACATCATCACCCAGCATCAATGCCATCAGCCGGAAGCGCAATATCGCCGGTTGAATCCTCTTCACGCGCTGACGGCCGCACGGCATCGAATCGCCTCAGTTCGAGTCATGCACGCTTGCCGCACCGACAGGAAAGACAAGAGGCTATGAATGAACAATCCGGGAGACATCCCTTCTCGCGCAACACCCAGCCGTATGCCGGCCTCCTTGACCAATCCGAACCAGCCAGCTGTTCAGCACATTGTCCGCGTCATCAAGAGGAGCCCCTTTCAACGAATGGCAAAACCCGCGCCCATGATCCAGGCAAACATCAGGCACTGAAAAGTTGCCGTCAGGAAGGGTGTCTTGCCGAATTCATAGAGTATGCATGAGTAAGTCTCCACGGCCACGACAAACACGAAGAAAAACGGGAAAAAACGAATCAAGCGGACATCCTGTACGATTGACGAGAGAAATACAACGGCGAGGAATGTGACACCGACCAGAAGGGCCAGGAGGTATCGCAAAGGGTGTTTCCCATGCACTCTCTGGAACCCGCGCACTACGGCCTCCGTTACGAGGAAGAGGGGGAGCGAAGCCAGAGCGATCACTCCCGACCTCCATGCTCTGTCCAGTGTAAGAGTGAGCTGATACAAGTCTCGGGATACCACCGTCAATGCCGCAAGGTAATGGAAGGACACAGACACAACGGCGACCAGGATGGGCCGTAGAGCGCGCCGAAGATGCTTGGCTTCGAATTTGCACCGGAAGGCAAACCAGGCAGCTGTACTTAGAAAACCTGAAAGAAAAAAGACCGATGCGATCACTTCGCCCTCCTCAAGGCGGAGGAAGCGGAGCGGCACAAAGAAGCGCAGGACATTGAGACTGACCAACCACCCTGCCAGCAAAACCAGCAATTCAAAGGCCGGTTTGGTGGAAACGAACAACACCGGGCCCGGAGCCTGCGGGAACACCGAAGATGCAAGCCACAGAACAACGATACTGATCAGAACGACAGAAGCCCCAGCCAGGCCCAGGGCAACACCCAAGGATGAGTACTTGACAGACCCTTCTGGCAGCAAATCCGGTCGGAGCATCGACCGGGCGATCCATTCCCGTATCCTGCAATAAACATCGCCGTTGTATATGAGGCTTACATGCGCGACGCCCGGCGCAACCCACCACTGCCTGGCGTTGCCCGCTTCAAACGAACCGATCAGTTCCCCCTCCCTGTCGATCCTGCCGGCGCTGGCCGACAGAATCATCCTGCGCACAGACTCACGAACAAGCGAGTAGTCACGCTCCGCCGTCACAAAAAGCGCATTCCGAGGCGCCGTTGTACCAAGGTTCGCCTCAAAACCTGGGCCCACAAGCACGCTGCATCTAAAACGAGTGTCGAGAAGGCCAATTCGGGCAATGATCATTGCGCCGAACGAGTGCCCCACGAGAGAAATGCTGCCCCGATGCAGGCTGAAGAGACGGATGATTTCCTCGAGTGCGGCGCGACTGTTCTCGTAGCATGCCTCGACCTCGTAGCGCAGGGGAGATTGTCCGTGTCCCGGCAATTCGACAATATAAGAATCTATCCCGTTGCGAGCCAGATACTTGCCCATTTGCGCCATCATGGATCTGTTGCACTGGAATCCGTGTACGATGTATGCGTTCGATGGGCGTGAGGAGCGGGACCGGCTCTTGATAACCATAACGGCAGTCGGCATCTTGGCATCCACAAGATAGTCGCCGATCTGAAGGTCATGATCCAAACCGCGCTTACAGGCCCCAAGGCAAGCGACAAGAATCAGCGCTGACACAACAGGTGCGAGAGTATAAAGACGCCTTAGGCGGGAAACCATCGGTGCCGCAAGTCAAAAAACGAAAGGGATGAGCCGCCAGCGCGTGCGTTTCATGTATTCTCCGTAAGCGTCGTCGTGCTTCAGGAAGCTCTCTTCAATGAACATCCGGTGAACCTGGAGCATCGTACCCAAGACAAAGATAACGCAGTTCTCGAGACTTGGATTATTGAGAATGTAACCGATGTGCCCCAAGATGTAGGACGAATACAGTGGGTGACGGACCGCACGATAGAGGCCATCGGTCTTTATGCCCCGGTCAGCGGCCACAATGCCGAAACTGCGGTTCAGTGAGAGGATTCCCGCGACCTGCAAGATCAAACCCAGTAACTGCAACAACTGGCCCAGAACAAGATCGCAGGGCCGGTCCACCGGACGAAAAAGGAGCGGGAGAAAAGTGCCGGCAACCCCAACCAGCCAGTGGCAAGGATGTCTTGAGGTTCTGAAGGGTGCACGGCGGGCAACAAAGAAAGATGCGTCCAGGAATTCCTTGGCAACTATCAGGAAATTGCTGATGCGCTGGTAGCGCAGGAAATTAAGCGCGTGCGCGTAAGCGAAAAGACCCGAGAGGATCGCGAGTGTGACATTGGTGAATGCCAGCCACAGCCCACGCAACGAGATTCCAAGAGCAGCATTTCCTGTCATCGGATGCGACTCGCCTCTTGCTGGATGGCGGCCGGCTGTGCGCCCGGGCGCATGAGGCGACCGGCAGCAGCGCTATCTTTGTCGTTCCTGCGGAGTCCCAAGCTCAACCCAATGCCCTCATCGGCCGAACGCCATGGATGTATGAACGTGCGATTACGCCCGAGAAATCCGGCCAGTTCCGGCCCGGCATCGGTTCCGGCGTCTTTTGACAGGCAAAGACAGCAACGCCGGAGGCCTGGAAGGCGTTCGCCCTGAACTCGACAGACTCCCGGGTCATGAGAGCTTAATCTGAAACGGCTCGCCAAGCCGAAGGGTGTAAGGTTTGTCAAGACGGATAATCAGCAGCCCGGACTCCGCGGTCGCACGCGCGCGGAAACGCTGCCCAGCTGCCTCGATGTCAGTCGCGCGCGGCGTCGTGCCAAACCGCAGGCAGAGCTCCGACACTTCCATGGATCCTCTTCGCAGGTCCAGAGTTGTTACGTGTGACTGATTCCGGACCTTCTGTACGAATACGCCCCAGGCACTGGCAGTAGAGAAGAAGCAGCGAAAGTCGCGGGTCTTGACGAGCGGGGCCAGGGTCAGGCGTTTCTCAGGGGCCGAGTAGCGAAAGCCGGACAGGGCGAGAAGCAACGACCAGCTTGACATGGCGCGGGCATAGTGGCTGCCGCATTCCACCTCGTTCCAGGGATTGCGACGCAACCCGTCGTAACGGTCCCGCACAGCCTTAACAATCGCCAGGCCCTCGTCAACCATCCCTTCGTAGATCAAATGGGCTGCCACCTGGTATTCGATCCCCGTCCAGACCTCGTCCGAATACACAAACGGCAGCGCCGGACGCTTGCCCCTCGGCCAGCTGCACAGCAACAATCCCTTCTCGTCGTTGAGCGCGTAAATCCGCTGCGGGTTCGCGAAGTCCGTAAACTCATGCCGAAAGTTGTTACGGAAAATCGATAGCAGCGCACTCCTAACATGCTCCGGCGGCAACAGAGGCCCCAAGCCGATCACCGCCGCGAGCCACTCCCCCGGCAGCTGATCCGACAGGCACCCTTCCCCGAACTGATACTTCTCATGCTCCGACTCATTGTAGCGCTGGATGTAGTAGTCGCCGTTAAACAGCTCGGCATCGAGTCTCTTTACCCCTTTCTCAAAGATCTCCCGATATCGCTCCTCCGCAGCCTTGTCACTCACGGCCCGCGCCATGCGCTGCCCCGCGGCCAACGCGCCCAGATACAGCGTCCCCATCATCGAGTTGGGGCCGTAGAACTCGATGTCGTAGGTGTTATGCTGCTCCCCCTCCATCACCCCGTCACGGTCGGCGTCCCATTGCACCCAGGCATACTCGAGCGCCTTCTTCACGTGCGGCCACAGATCCTTTAGCCAGGCGTCGTCGCCCGAAAGCTGCCACTCTCTGTAGACCTTCATGATGCACCCCATCTGTCCGTCGGCAGCCGGACGGTGCTTCCACAGCTCCGTCCCCAGCGGGACCAGCGTACGGAACGCCATCGCGCCGTCGGGATGCAGGTTGTTCCTGAAATCCGTGTCCCGCATGCTGCGCTCAAGCTCCGGAAACAGATGCGCGAGCGCCTGCTCGTAGTTCCACACGTGCGTGCAGTTCATCGGACAGCAGCCACTGCTGTCGTTGCATCCTTCGAAACCGAAGAACTTGCGCCCCTCGATAAACATGCAGGTATTGGTCCGGATGATGGACATCTGGCTCGAGGCCGCATCCAGTACCGTTGCCGGCAGCGTCGATTGGAACAGGCAATCGTGGAAGGCACGAGTCTCGCGCTCCAGCCGCTCCAGGTTCGTGACCGTGTATTCGGCGGCGCTCCAGGCATCGGGGAATCGCAGGGCGTACTGGTTGCGGAAACGCTTGCCCTTGTACGCCGGCTCGGAGTTCCAGTAATTCTCCCGCACGGGGAAATGCCAGGCGAGAACGAAGGTGACCTCGGTCGTCTTGCCCGGCCCGATCTCCACCTGTGGGGCCAGCGTCGCGATGTCGGTCGTCCGGTCGGCCGAGGGTTGCGGGCTGCCCGGGTCGGCAAACTGACCGGTCTCGGAAAACTCGTCCCACCACTTATGGAAGTCGTCCCACCATTCACCTCCAGCCCAGCGCAGCAGATAACTGGCCGTATGGGCGGTGGTGACGAGCGCCATGCTGCCGAAGCGCGGGTCGTCAGCGGGGTATTTCGACGAAGTCAGGCGCAGGCCGCGAAACGCCGAACTCTCGATGAATTCGTTGAGGTTCTGCCCGAAAAGCGGCGACCGCTTTGCCGGGATGCGCGCGACACCGTCATATCCGATCGGATTTTCAAGGGAAAACGCGATGGCGGCGCGGATGGATTTCCCGGAACGCGACTTCAACGTGTAGCACAATATGGCCACCGGCAGGCCCGAATCGTCGGCATCCAGGGCGATGAAGGGAGTGAAGGCCTCAAGCGTGACGCCGAGCGGCAGTGTCGCGTCGTCGAAATCGATGCGGGCCATCGGATACTCTCCCGTGAAGCGGGCTCCGCGGAAGCGCGGCAAACCCTCGCCGGACTCTCGCGGAA
>JACADW010000172.1 GCA_013388445.1 Acidobacteriota bacterium
CGGCTATTTAGCCCGTTGGTTCTGAAACTTGTGCGTTTCTGCCGAGAATCTTCGACTGGTTCTCTGAAACCCGCCCGGGCTGCGGCTTTGAGGGCAGTCCAACGGGTCGTCAACTTTCGAGATCCTGAGCATATGACGTCTCAATTGGCCGCAGAGACGCGGGGAACGCCGGGGGCGCAGAGAAGCGCAAGATCGCTTGCTCTGAGTCCTGGGCGCCTCTGCGGTGAGTGGCTCCGTGTTTGTTTGCGGCTCGTCCGCGTTGGGGGAAATTCCTCATGAGCGGGGAACGGAAGCTGTCCTCGGACCTTGAGCTGCAGGCGAGGGAACTCAGGCACGGCGGTTGGCGGGGACGCGCGGCGCGGAGGAGCAGATACGCCAGGATCATGTACCGGCTTTACATGGGCCTTCTGTTGTTCGTCGTCGTCGCTGGGATTCCAATCCTCGGCATTCCGTCGCTGCGGCACCGGCTCCAGCAACGCGCGGAAATCCTGCGGGCGGCTCTGCTGGCCCGTTCACAGGCATCCCCGCCGGTGGTCGCCAGGATCGGAGAGAATGCCGAGCCCTTTCCCAAGGAATACGAGATTCCGCTCCAGACATGGTTTCAGACTCCCGGCACCGTCCAGTTCCGGGCCCCCGTTTTTCGCGCCGGCGCGGAGACGGAGGTTCCGGCATCCGCGGAAGGACAGGCTGCGGTTGCCGAGACTGAGAATGATGCTGCCGCCGTCGATTTTCGCCAGGGTGCTGCCGAGCAGGAAGCTTATGACCTGGTCCTGAAAAGCTCCGAATTGCTGGCCGGAATGGTGCAGGGAAGAGATCCGTCGCTGCGCTTTGTCAGGTGGGCCGCAGCCAGGAGGGATGAAGATACTTACTGGGTGGACATTACGTTTACCAGGAGCGCGGATGGGACCGAGGCGCGCTATATCTGGCAGGTCAACGTGGCGAGTAAGAAAGTCATGCCTCTCAGCTCGCTGGCCAGAGCGCTGGGGAAACCCTGACCGGAGCCGGGATCGTCACTCAGAGGAAGCCCCCGGGCCCTCAACCTCAGTCCTGACATCAACCCGCACACTCTCTCTACGGATGGGGTCGCATCGTGCATCTTAGGAGCGTCAGATTACTGCAAAGGGGCCTGGGGGTTCTGATCGCCGTTGTACTCCTGTGGGTTGTCGCCGACTACCTCCTTACGTGGCGCAACCGGATTCGTGCGGTGCGGGAATCGGCGCGCATCCTCGGCTCCGAGATGATCCGGTCGGCGGAGGATCTTGAATACTCCGAGAATGAGAATGGGAAGCTGCGATTCAAGATTCACGCCAGCAAGCTCCTGGAGACGAGGCAGGGCAAGAACTTCCTCGAGGGCATCGAAGCCTTCGATTTCAACCCGGATGGTTCTCAGCGCAACCGTATCCAAAGCCGGCGGGCGGAATATGACCGGGAAGCGGGGCATGCGCTCTTCGTCGGCGATGTCCAGATTCAAATGGCCGGCGGCATCGAACTGCGCACAAGTTCGCTCCACTACGACCTGAGGGATAACCGCGGATGGACGGACGACACCATGCACCTGACCTCGCCTCAGGCTTCAGGCAGCGCTCGGGGTGTCCGTTATGACTATGCCCGGCGCATCCTGGAATTGCAGGGGGATGTTGATCTCGAGCTTGTTCGAAAAGCCCAAGGGCCCGCCAGTCCGGCTGTCGAAGAGCGGAGCCATATTGTCTCTGACCTGCTCTACTACTCTGAAGCGGACCGGTTCGCCGTCTTCAGGGGAAACGCCCGCCTGCAGAGCGCAAACGCATACTTGTCGGGAAGGGAGATTGAGGTACGGCTGAGCGAGGACCGCCGGCACCTATCTTCCCTGATGTCTGCGGGCGATGCCGAGTACAGATCCTCGCAGCCCGATTCAGTCGAGGTGCTGGCAGGTGACCGTCTGGACTTTGTTATTAGTCCTCTCCAAAGGTCGCTGGAGAGGATCATGGTCAACGGCAACGCCCGCTTTGACTCGGAACGTGGGAACGACAAGTTCCGGCTGAAAGGCGCGCAGATCCAACTGGTGCTGGGCCCGGGCGGAGGTTCGCTGGAGAAGATCAGCAGCCTGGCCGGGGCGGAATTCGAAAGCTGGCGTGGTGGCAGCAATACGGCGATCAGCGGAGAGGAGCTGGAGGCGGATTTCTCGCGGCAAACGAGGCGTCTCCAGAGCCTCAGCGTCAGGCGGAACGCCCAAATGGCGTTACGCCCCGGTGCTGGCCAGCCCGTGGACGAGCTCAGGGCGGATCGAATCCGTTTCGAGTTTGTCGAGATCGAAGGCGAGAGCAGGCCAAGACGGCTCCAGGCCGAGGGCTGCGTTCGGTGGATCTCGGCGCCGAGGGAGGCTGAGGGAGGGAAGGCGAGCGCATCAGGCCGCATGCTTGCCGCCGAGAGAATGGAAATGCGCTACCTCCCCTCGGGCGAATCACTGGAAGAAGGGGACGCTTCGGGAAACGTGCGTATTACTCTTCTGGCTTCTCCCGCGGATACAAGGCCGCCGGTCCGCAGCCTTGAGGCCGAACAGGTGAAGTTCGCCTTTCACCAGGGGGGAAATCGGCTGAGATCGCTGGATGGTGAGGGCAAAGTTCGCGTGGTCTATCAGGCCGCGGTCAGGCCGCAGGGCGAAACGAGTGCTGCAGAGGCCTTCGAGACGCACAGCCAGAGGCTCCTTGCGACCTTCCGTGAGTCGGACGGGGCTGCCGAGGAGGTGCGACAATCGGGCGGTTTTTTTTACAGAGACGGCAACAGGACGGCCAGATCAGGTGAGAGCAGCTACGAGGCTCGGACAGAAACACTGGTCATGACCGGGTCCCCTGAGGTAGTCGATACCACGACAAGGACAGCGGGGACGATCTTGGAGTATCAGCTCAGGGATAAGATCATCACCGTGAGGAAGGACGTGCGGTCCGTCTTCTTCCCGGCCCCGCACGGCAATGGTGGCACGCCCTTTCTTGCTTCATCCGGCACCGGTGCGCCGACTGTGGTCACAGCGCAGCGGATGCTCTATTGGACCGAGACCTCCAGAGTCGAATATTCCGGCGGCGTCAGCATGCTTTCCGAAGAGAGTCAGCTCAGGGCGCAGAGGATTGAAATCCTGGACTCAGGGAATGAGTTGGCTGCAGATGGAGGCGTCTTTCATCGCATCGAGCGGAGGTCCGAGGCACCGGAATCGGGCAGGGGCGAGAGCCACGGCACGGCAGCGAGTCGCGACAGCCGGAAGGATGCATCTCCTCTAGTGATCCGATGCCGGAAGCTGCGGTATGAAAAGGCCCGCAACATGATCGGCTACGAGCAGGATGTCGCGCTGGAATCCGGGGACCTGAGGCTCTGGTCGGAGCGCCTCGATGCGATGCTTGACGAGGATGCCGGTCGGATCGAATGGGCGAAGGCATCGGGCCGACTGCGTATCAAGCAGTCGGGCCGCGAAGCCCGAGGCGAGCAGGCCGACTATTTTCTTGCGCCTGGAAAATTCGTGGTTGTCGGAAACCCGGCAGAAATCACCGATCCGGTGCGTGGCAAGTCCGCCGCGCGCAGGTTGACTTTCTTCAGCTTGGATGATAGGATCCTCCTTGAAAAAAGCTGATCCTGTTGGGCCTTAAAGGACTGATTTTCAATGACTTCTGATGATCACTAGCACGCTGTACGTCCTGGCCCTAACCAAAGAGTACCGGGGAAGAAAGGTCGTCGATCGGGTCAACCTGGAGGTTGGTCAAGGGGAAGTTGTGGGTTTGCTGGGTCCGAATGGTGCCGGGAAGACCACAACCTTTTACATGATCGTCGGCCTGATCTCGCCCGATTCTGGAAGTGTATTCCTGGGTGGACGGGACATCACGGGTCTGCCGATGTACCAGAGGGCCCGGGTAGGCATCAGCTACCTGCCTCAGGAGCCGTCTGTCTTCCGAAAGCTGACCGTCGAAGAGAACCTCTACAGCATCGCGGAAACGCTTGACCTGAGTCCGGAAGAACAGCGTGTGACGGTCGACACGCTGCTCGAGGAGTTTGGGATAGAGCACCTGCGCCGGCAGGGGGCCTATTCACTCTCCGGAGGGGAGAGGAGGCGTCTGGAAATAGCACGCGCGCTGGTACTGACGCCAAAATTCGTCCTTCTGGATGAACCCTTCGCGGGAATCGACCCCCTCGCGGTCGCGGATATCCAGCGCATCATCCAGCACCTGAAATCCCGTAACATCGGAATCCTGATTACCGATCATAATGTTCGAGAGACTTTGAATATTACCGATCACGCCTATATAATTAACGAAGGCAGAATCTTGCGCGGCGGCTCTCCGCACGAGTTGACCAGCGACGAGGAAGTCAAGAAGGTGTATCTGGGAGCAAGCTTCAGGTTGAACTAAGACCATGGACAACCGCAGGCAGCACTTGCGACAGTCATTGGATCTGCGTTTGACCCAAAGGCTTGCGCTCACGCCGTCCCTGCTCCAGAAGATCGAGCTTCTCCAGCTCAACCGGCTTGAATTGCAGGAGATGCTGAATCAGGAGCTCCTGGAGAATCCCATCCTGGAGGAGGTCACGGAGACCGAACCTGCGAGGGAGATGGGGCTTGAGACCGAGGACGAGCCTTCCGGACCAGAGTCGGGTTCCTCGCAGAGCGAACCGGATTCCTTCGACGAAATCGACTTCCGCTATTTTTTCGACGAGTACCTCGACACGGGTTTTCGAAACCGCGAAGTAGAAGACACCGAGGACCGTCCGTCCTTCGAGTCGTTCCTGGTCCGGCCCACATCCCTTCGAGACCATTTGACCTGGCAGTTGGGACTCTCCTATGTCGAGCCGAGGATTTCCGAGATCGCTGCGGAAATCATCGGCAACCTCAACGAGGACGGCTACCTCCTATTGTCCATGGAGGAGCTGCGCTCTCTGACAGGATGCACGGAGGAGGAAGCCGAAACTGCGCTCAAAGCGGTGCAGTCCCTGGATCCCGTCGGTGTCGGCGCGCGCGATCTTCGCGAGTGCCTTTTGATCCAGCTGGAAGCCAAGGGATTGAAGGATTCTCTGGCGTGGAAGATAGTGAGTGATCACCTCACGTTGCTCGAGGGGCACAAGTTCAAGGAACTCGCTTCGCGGACCGGCTCGACGTTCGAAGAAGTGCTCAAGGCTGCTGACGTCATCCGGCACCTGATCCCCAAACCGGGGCAGAAATATAATCCCGAGAAGGCGACTTACGTTCAGCCGGAGGTGACGATAGCCAAAGTCAACGGAGACTTCGTCATCATTCAGAACGACGAGGGCATGCCGCAGCTGCGGCTCAACGCCAGCTATCGCGAGCTCCTCAAAAGTAACGGCGTGCCGGTGGACACAAAGGCCTTCCTGCGCGAGAAGTTTCGCTCGGCGGTGGATCTGCTGCGCAGCGTCAATCAAAGGCGTCAGACGATCTACAGGGTGTGTATGTGCATCGTGAACCGCCAGAGGGATTTTCTTGAGCATGGCCCCAGCGCGTTGCGCCCCATGCTCATCAAGGATGTGGCCAACGAACTCGGGGTTCACAGTTCCACCGTCAGTCGGGTTGTCACGAACAAGTACGTCGATACCCCTCAGGGGGTCATAGAATTGCGGAAGTTCTTCACCATGGGGGTGGAGAATCCGGACGGCGAGGAGCTGTCGATCGTCCAGGTCAAGTTGAAGATCAGGAAGATCATCGAGGGTGAGAACCGGAGCAAGCCCTATTCGGACAACCAGATCGGGCAGCTGCTGCGCCAGGACCACATCTTCATTACCCGGCGAACTGTCGCTAAGTACCGGGAGCAGATGCAGATTCCCGGCTCCCGCGAACGCCGGATCGGATACCTCCTCTGAAGAACGGCGTCGTGCGCTCCATGCGGAGCCGCACATGTGCCGGAGGTTTCGGACGCGGCGATCGCGCACATACGGGCAAGGCTGGAAGGGAAGTGAGCATGAAGCTTGAAATCACCGGAAGGCATCTCGTTGTCACCCCTGCACTGAGAACCTATCTGGAAAGGAGGCTTCGCAAGTTCACGAAGATCTTCGGAGACGGACTGCATTGCCACGTTGTCATCGACGCCGAGAAGGGGCGTCACGCCGCCGAGATAGTTCTCAGATCGAAGATTCTCAACATCGCCGGTAAAGGCGAAACTTCGGACCTGTATGCATCCATCCTCAAGGCCGTCGACAAGCTCGAGAGGCAGGCGCTGCGGCACAAGGCCAAGATCATCGAAACCAAGCGGCAGCGTGCGAGGGACCGGGCTGAGGCCGAGAAGTCAGACCTGGGACGCGGTGCCAGACCCGGCGCCGTACGCCGAGACGGGAGAATTCTGGAGGAGGAGGTGCGCGGAAAACCGATGGCCGTCGAAGAGGCGGTCCTTCAACTCGGTGAATCTGAATACCCGTTCGTGGTTTTTCGAAACGTGGAATCCGGGAACGTCAATGTTCTCTACCGACGTCGGGATGGATCGCTCGGATTGATCTATGCTTGAGACCCATCCGGTCGCATCCCACCGCAGTCCGGCCAGGCTGCAGAACCCGCCGGGGCCTTTTCCATGAGCCTCACGGACCTCGTCATAGTCACCGGCATGAGCGGTTCCGGGAAGGGAACCGTCCTCAAAGCCTTCGAGGACCTGGGTTTTTTCTGTATTGATAACCTGCCGGTCGCCCTCATTCCCAAGTTTATCGAGGGAATTCATGTCAGCGGCGGCGAGGTGGAGCGTGCCGCGCTGGGCATAGACATTCGGGCGGGCGAACAACTGCGCGATCTGGCCAGGATCATCTCGGACCTCCGGGTGCTGCAGTTTCGTGTCACAGTCATGTACCTGGAAGCGCGCGACAGCGTGCTGGTCCGGCGCTTCAGCGAGACACGCCGGCCGCACCCGCTCTCCGCCGACAAGCCCCTCCCGGACGCGATCCGGTTGGAGCGGCATCGCCTCCGCCCTATCAGGGAAATGGCGGATACCACGATCGACACTTCGACCTATTCGATCCATGAAGTGAAAGCGCTCGTCATGGACCGCTTCCGTTCCCGGTCGGGATCCGGGAGCCTGACGATCCATCTGCTCAGTTTCGGTTTCAAGCACGGCGTTCCGCTTGAGGCGGATCTGATGTTCGACGTGCGGTTTCTGCCCAATCCATATTTCGCGCCGGGCCTGAGGTCACTCTCGGGCAGGCATCGAAGAGTCGCCCGCTACCTTCTCGCGTTTCCCGAGACCCGCGAATTCATACGCCGCCTCAGCGACTTTGTCACTTACCTGATTCCCTTCTATGTGCGTGAGGGAAAGAGCTACCTGACGGTGGCAATCGGATGTACCGGGGGACGGCACAGGTCGGTCTTCGCCGTGGAACAGCTGGCCAGGAGCCTGCGGCGGCTGAAGCCTGTGTTGAAGGTCCGGCACCGGGACGAGTCCAAGTAGGTCCTCTAGGCATTCCGGCTCCCGTCGAGGGCAAAGGGGCCGGATCAGGATCTATCGAGGCGGCCCGTCGGCCGCGGCCGGTTTCATGGGAAGGGGCATGACGGCAAAGGAGAAAAAAGATGATCGGCGCGCTGGTCGTGACTCACGGGCATCTTGCGCAGGAGCTGGTGGCTGCCGCTGAGATGATCGTCGGCGAGATCTCTCATATCCAAGCGGTTTCGATTGGATGGCATGACGATGTGAATGATACCCGCAAGGAAATCGAGAGGAGAATCGGCGAGGTCGATGCAGGTTCGGGGGTCTTGGTCATGACCGACATGTTCGGCGGGACACCGTCGAACATCGCATTTGCCTTCCACGAGCCCGGCAAGATCGATGTCGTGACTGGCGTCAACCTTCCGATGATCATCAAGATCGCCGCCCAGAACGAGGACGAGACGCTGGCGTCGCTCGTGCAGTCCGTGCTCGAGCAGGGACGTTCCAGTATCCGGAGTGCGAGCGAGTTCCTTTAGCCATGATCCGGCAGGTCATAGAGGTTGAAAACAGACTCGGGCTGCATGCAAGGGCGGCTGCAAAACTCGTCCGCATGGTTTCGACCTTCCACAGCCGTGTTACCATCGGCCGCGACGGGGATGCCGAAACAGTCTCGGGGGACAGCATTCTAGGGATCCTGATGCTCGCCGCGCCACAGGGATCCCGGCTCATCTTTCTGATAGAAGGCACGGACGAAGTCGAGGCAAGCCAGGCGATCCGGAAGCTCTTTGCCGAACGCTTTGGGGAGGATAGCTGATGCCTGCGCGGTCTGAAGTCGTCTTCCTTGGGAACGGCGTGTCGCCCGGGATTGTTTTCGGACAGGCGCTCAAGATTGACAGGCAGCACCGGGTCATCCTGCGGACGTCGATACCGGAAAAAGAGCTCGAGGACGAGGTTCGCAGGCTGAGACGCGCGATCGACGCTTCACGTGAGCAGCTGCGCGTGCTGAAGAAACGCCTCGAGAAGGAGATCGGGCCGGAACACGCCTACATTCTGGACGCGCACATGTTGATGCTCGAGGACCGGGCGCTGATTTCGGAGATCGCAGGACTCATCCGGCGTGAGCGCGCCAATGCCGAGTGGGCGGTAAGCCGTGTCGCTGAACGGATCCACTAGGCGTATGTCGCCCTCAACGATGAGTATTTCCGTGAGCGGATCAGCGATGTGGAAGCTGTACTGGACCGCGTGATCGCCAACCTCAGCGGCGCAAGTCCCGTCCAGCGCGGCGGCCTGCCCCGGAATCTCATCATCATGTCCCACGATTTCAACCCCTCCGTTCTGGCAAGCATGGATCTCGAATCCGTGAAAGGACTCGCCCTCGAAGCCGGCGGCAGAACTTCACACACGGCGATCCTGGCGAGGAGCCTGGGGATCCCCGCCGTGATGGAAATGACGGGCTTCCTCGCCGAGGTGGCGACCGGTGACCCTGTCCTGCTCGACGGGGACCGGGGCCAGCTCGTCCTGAATCCGACGTCCGAGCGTCTCGATTCTGCGCGTATACGGCTGGAGGAATGCTCGCTGATGGCGGAACCGCCGGCGGCTACAGCCGTCCCTGCCAGGACGAGAGACGGTGTGGCTGTGACGTTGAAGGCGAACACCGAACTGCCGATGGAGGTTCGGATGGCGCGGCGCTGTGCAGCCGAAGGGATCGGACTCTTCCGGTCCGAGCTCCTCTTCCTGCGCTGCCCGGGCAGATTTCCCACGATGGCGAGCCAGCTCGAGACCTACAGCATGCTGGCTCGAGAGATGCACCCGTACCCGGTGGCGATCCGTACACTCGACCTCGGAGGCGACAGCAACGACCTGACCACGGGTGTTTCCAACCGGCAGAACCCGGTCATGGGTCTGCGGGGCATACGCTGGAGCCTGGTCAGGCAGGACCTGTTTGCTACCCAGATCGAGGCTATTTTGCGTGCCGGCGCGTCAGGCAAGGTGGAGCTCGTGTTGCCCATGATCGCTTCTGTCGAGGAGGTGCGCGAAGCCAAGGCCGTCATAGCCAGAATAAGCGAGGCACTGGCCGCTGCCGGCGACCTTCCCGGCATTCCAGTAGCGATAGGAGCGATGATCGAAGTCCCCGCGGCCGTCCTCGCTCTGGACGGACTCGCGAGAGAGGTGGATTTTCTGTGCGTCGGCACGAACGACCTCACCCAGTATCTTCTGGCCGTCGATCGGGGCAATCCCAGTGTTTCGCACCTCTTCAAGCCCCTGCACCCTGCCATGCTTCAATCACTGCAGCGCATAGCCGCCGTTGCCAAAGAGTGCGGCAAGCCGGTCCGGATCTGTGGCGAGATGTGTGCCAACCCCTTCTTTGCGGTCCTGCTGCTCGGAATGGGATTCACCGAGCTCAGCATGAACTCCACGTCGATCCCCACGGTCCGGAAGATCATCAAGGAAATCTCCTTGGCTTCTGCCGCCGACATCTCCGCCCAAGCGCTCCGGTTCCAGACAGCCGGAGAGACCGCCGGCTTCCTGCTCAGCGAAGTAGGGAGGCTCGTGACGATGGACCTGGCTCCATACGTGCGTGAGGTCGTTGGGGCGGCGGCCTCGGACAGGGCGACCCCCGCTTTGGAGCCGCCATGGACAGCGGCACAAGAATCCTGTTCTCATCGCAGTGCCCGGCGATCCTAGTCGGCGGCGCAAGGGGGCGGGCCGCTGAAAGAACGCCTCGGGAATCTTCTCGATTCTCGAATCCCGCTCTGGACGGCCCCCCGCCGTTGATTGGGGCAGCGGGAGCGCGCGCATATCGAGAGGTGCAGCTCACGGGTCAATCGGTTGATACTTTCCGACTTGCGCAACATCTATTAAGATGTGAGGTAATGAAAGGCTTGGCACTGGAAGGTGAGCCATGAAACGCAACCTCAATCTGGTCGTCATCGTGCTCGGCTTGCTGGCCTTTGCGGCAACCGGACATGCGGGAGAATACGCAAGGATCGCGCGTCTCTCGCTTGTCGAGGGCCACGTGAGTTTCATGCATCCCAATGAGGTTGACTGGGCACCGGCTTCCGTCAACCTGGCCCTGCAGCCGGGTGACCGCATCTACACGGGGTCCGACGGCAGGGCTGAGATCGAGTTCGACGAGGGGTCGGTGCTCCGCATGGCCGAAAAAACCGATGTGGAGCTGGTAGCGATGGGCGAGGACCGGATCCGCTTCCGCGTCCTGGTGGGCCTGTGCACCCTGAGCGCACGCACGGATATTCCCTTCGAGGTCAACACTCCGGCGGCCACGTTCAATACGCGACGTGACGGAGTCTACCGTTTTGATATCACGGAAGGCGGAGCCAGTGACGGGATCGTCCGCAGGGGGCGGATGGATGTCTCGGGGCGCGACTTTTCCGAACGGCTGGACACGGGTGAGCTGGTGCATGTCGAGCCCGGTGATCAGGGGACGCACCTGCTTTCCCGATACGACGGCCGCGACGATTGGGACGAATGGACCGACCGCCGCTCGGCCGACTTGATCGCCTATGAGAGCAGGAGGTATCTGCCCGATACCGTCTACTACGGCGTAAGCGACCTAGATCGGTACGGCCGGTGGGTCGCCGTCGACACCTATGGCTGGGGATGGGTGCCCTACGTCGGAGCCGGCTGGAGCCCTTACTGGGACGGGCGTTGGTATTACAGGCCGTACTGGGGCTGGACCTGGATAAGCTACGAGCCCTGGGGCTGGTTGCCGTACCACTACGGGCGCTGGCATTTCAGCCTGAATCTCGGCTGGTGCTGGCTTCCAGGACCTTCGTTCGGCTTCCATTTCTGGTCTCCTGGCCTGGTCCGTTTCTACCATGGACCGTCCTGGGTTTCCTGGGTCCCGCTTGGCCCTGGGGACTACTACAACGTTGACTACTACTGGTACAGGCCGTCGCATCGCCATTACCTCAACCACATGCAGTTGGTGCAGCATCGGGGACCCAACGATCTGGCGAACCGGCACATCCCCGGGGCCTTCCGAGCAGCGCCTACGGATGACTTCGTGAACGGGCGTGTCGGCCGCGGCGCTCCGTCCGCCTCCGTTGCCAGCATCGCACAGCCCTGGAAGGAGGGCCGGATGGTGACGGGCCGGCTCGACGTCGCTCCCACTTCGAAGAGCTTTCTCCCTGTTGCAGGCCGGCAGGGAGTGCCTTCTGCGGGTGACGGCGCGGCCGGCGCGCGTGGTGCGCGTGGTGCGCGTGGTGACAGAGCTCCGGCGGCGGATCCCAGCAATGGCCTCCCGCTGCGTGGTTTCCAGACTCCCGTGAACCGTCTCGATTTGGGCCGCAGCGAGCCCGGCCGGACGGCTGCTGCCCCTGCTTCAGCTGCGGAGCCGAACGTAAACGTGATCGGAGATGGTGGGAATGAAACCAGTCGCCGCAACCCGGTGGGAGGGCAGGGCACCCGGATATGGAACCGTGTCGACTCCCCTTCTAGGACTGAAACGGCACCCCCGGTTTCCGAAGCCGCATCTGAAATACGCACGGCGAATCCACGGAGCGTGGGCAGGAGTGTCCCCGGAAATCCCGGCGGGCGCGCTTACGAAGCGCCGGCGGGCAATAGGGAAACCGCCGCACCCAGTGTAATCGAACGGAGATCCGGAAGCGATGCAGGCCGTCGCGCCGAGCCGGGCAATCGCCCGGAGAGCCCAGCTCGTGAAGGCTCTCAACGCCGCTCGTTATCCTCTCCGCAGCCGGCTTCCCCGGCCGGCCAGCGTTATGAAAGCCGGAACTCATACAGCTCTTCGACGGACCGATTCTCAGAGAGAGGTGAGATCCGAAACCCGTCATCTTCAATGTCGATGCCGAGATCCTACTCGGTTGAGCCGAGGTCCGGGATTGGGTTCGCTGCCTCCGACCCCGGTCGCTGGCAGTCTTACGGCCGCGGAGGATCAAGCCCGAGTTTGCCGCAGCGTTCATGGCAGAGCGGCCGGTCCCCTTCCGGAGCTTCGGGTGGCCCGGCCGTCATACACCAGTCGCCGTCTTGGGGACGAGCGACGCCGCCGGGCGCCGTTCGCGGCGGCACGCGAGGCGCTCCGCCCGGAGGTGGCGCCGGTATTCTGCGGGGCCGCAGGCATTAAACGACCCGGATGCGTGACCGGGCCTGTTTCTGAAAGACCGGGCCATAGTTCCTGCGTAATCGAACAGCAGGGAGTATCCCTCTGGGTGCGCGGCACACCGACCTGGCTCGCCGGTTCCCGACGGCTGATTCCCCTTCCGGCCCATGGTCCGCCGGCTATTTCGTTGACTGTCCGAGTGCCACCGACCTAGAATCGCCCCCTCCGGGCGCAACATGAGCGACTTTAGTAGAATCCTGACGTTTGTCCGACCATTTCGTGCGCAGCTTGTCCTATCGCTGGTTCTGCTGCTGCTCGCCGGCCTCGGTGAGGTGATGACCACCGCCCTTGCCATTCCGCTGTTTGACGACGTCTTGTCGGTCAGCAAGCCTGAACAAACGTCCGGCGGATATAGGGCAAGAGCGCAAGCTCCTGATACTCCTGATAGTAGCCTACATGGTGCGACATCTCCCTCGGCAAAACTCCGTTTTCTATGGCGATACCTCGGAATCCTCCCGGGCGGTATCCTTGCCCAGCTCTCGATCGCTCTGGTCGCACTGACTGCACTCAAAGGGATTTCGATCTATTCCTCCAACTATCTAATGGGTCATGTCGGCCAGAGTGTCGTCCTGCACCTCCGCAACCGGCTCTTCGAACATGTCGTGGGACAGTCCATCGGCTTCTTTGCTGCCAACTCTACCGGCCGGCTCATGTCATGTATGAACAGCGATGTCGAGCAGGTCCAGGAAGCGGTATCGACCTCGCTCGCTGAGCTTTTTCGGGAATCGGTCCTTCTCATCGCCCTTGTCATGTGGGTGTTTTACATAGACTGGAAACTCGCCAGCCTGGCGCTTCTCATCGCGCCTGCGGCGCTGCTCTTGACCGTCGCCATGGGCCGGAACATCCGCCGCGTCAGCCTCAGGAGCCGCGAGAGCGTAGCCAATCTCAATGACCTGCTGCAGCAGTCGATCACCGGGATGAAGGTTATCAAGGCCTTCGGCCGGGAGCATCATGAACGGATGCGCTTTGGCAGGGGCGCGGGTCACCTGCTCGCCGTCAATATGCGGGCCGCCAAGATCGTTTTCCTAAACTCCCCGGTTATGGAGCTGCTCGGCGTCGTCTGCTTCATCCCTCTGTTGTATTACGCCCATGCGAGGATCTCGGAGGGGACGCTCACCATGGGGATTTTCGGCGGGTCGCTGTTTTCGCTGTTCAGAATGTACGATCCGATTCGAAAGCTCAGCCGCCTGCACGTTCAGTTTCAGAGGGCATTTGCCTCCATTTCAAGGATCATGGAACTCCTGGCGACGCACATGGAGATCCAGGACCGTCCCGACGCGTTGGAACTGTCCGGGGTGAACCGTGGCATCGAGTACCGGAACGTCTGCTTCGATTATCGGGATGCCACAGGGGCGACCAGGGTCCTGCGGAACATCAACCTCTCAGTGACTCCAAGACAGATCGTGGCGGTGGTCGGCAGCAGCGGCTCCGGCAAGTCGACCCTCGTGAGCCTGCTGCCCCGGTTCTATGATGTGACCTCAGGAAGCATCACCATCGACGGCATCGACATCCGCGACCTCAGCCAGGCTTCGCTGCGGCGCAACATCGCCGTGGTGACACAGGAAACCTTCCTGTTCAATGACTCCGTTCGTAATAACATCGCGTACGGAAGGCTGGGGGCTAGCGGTGACGAGATAGTCGCGGCGGCAAGGGCTGCGCTGGCTCATGATTTCATAATGCAGCTGCCGATGAGATACGAGACACTCCTCGGGGAACGGGGCCAACGGCTTTCGGGGGGAGAGAGACAGCGCATCTCCATCGCTCGAGCGATCCTGAAGAACGCCCCGATCCTCATACTCGACGAGGCGACCTCGGCGCTGGATTCCGAAGCTGAAAAGTTGGTACAGCTGGCACTGGCCAATCTCATGAGGGAACGTACGACGTTCGTGATCGCCCACCGGCTCTCTACAATCCGGAACGCCGACCTGATCTTGGTTCTCGACGACGGCAGGCTGGCGGAGACGGGCACTCACGAGGAACTTCTCCAGCGGAACGGACTCTACACACGCTTCTACCGGATCCAGACGCACGACGGTTTCCTCGTTGATGCAATGCCGTGACGCCTCTTGCGGAAGTACATTGCGGGAGAGACGGGCGTGCTTGTCCGTCATCGCGCGCCGCGAGCCCGCCTGACGACCTCCAGCGCAGGGAATGCGCGTGCACTGGGCCACCTATCCTTTCGCGTACGCCGGGGCCAAGACGGGGGGAGCGCCGTAAACTCAAGAAACTCATTGAAATGCGGCATCCTGGGAGGTAAACTTAGAGGTTTGTCATTGACTAGAACATGCTGAGTATGACGGGTTACGGCACCGCGCGGGGTGAGTGCGGCGGTGCGAATGTGGCTGTCGAGGTGCGCACCGTGAACCATCGCTTCCTCGATCCCCACGTGCGTCTCCCGCGCGAGTACCTGTCCCTGGAACCAAGGATTCACCAGGCGATCCGCGGCGCGGT
The DNA here is from genome assembly GCA_013388445.1 of Acidobacteriota bacterium. Classification (GTDB taxonomy): domain Bacteria; phylum Acidobacteriota; class UBA6911; order UBA6911; family UBA6911; genus JACADW01. The sequence goes on from JACADW010000172.1 coordinate 14,959, forward strand.
CCGGCGGGGGCGTGTCGATGTGACCGTTTCCATCGAAACGGAACGTCCTCCCGCTTTCACGTTCAACGTTCCCGCGGCAAGAGGCTACTGCGAGGCTGCGAAAGTGCTGTGCGAAGAGCTTGGGCTGGCGGAACGGCTGGACTTGAAGACTCTGGTTGCGCTGCCGGGTGTTGTCGCGGACGACTCCGGCGGGATGTCGTTGCCGGACACTGTCCCGGAGAAACTCGCAACCGCGATTCTCGGTTTTGTCGGTGACGCGCTCAGCCAGGCCGGGAAGATGCGCTTGCAGGAAGGGAGGGCGCTGCGTGACCAAATGCTGCGGCAGTTGGATATCTTGCTGACGAGGGTATCCGAGCTCCGCGTGCTGGCAGCGACGGCGGCCACGGAGTATCAGGAGAGGCTTACCGAGAAACTGGAAAAGCTGCTGGGCCGGGCCCAGGTGGACGAGGAGCGCCTGGAGCAGGAAGTGGCCATCATGGCGGAGAAGTCGGATTTCACAGAGGAGCTGGCTCGTCTGGAGAGTCACGCAGTGCAGTTTCGCGGGTTGATGGATGCGGAAGAGGTCGGCAAGAGGATGGATTTCCTCTTGCAGGAGATGCAGCGCGAAGCGAACACCATCCTCTCCAAGTCCGGCAGCCTTGAGGTTTCGCGGCAGGGAATTGCTATCAAGTCGGTTATAGAGAAGCTGCGCGAACAGGTCCAGAACATAGAGTGACATGGCGGGGCGGGGAAACCTCATCATCTTGTCGGGTCCCTCCGGGGCGGGAAAGTCCGCGATAGCTGCCGGCGTTCTTGGAGCGATGACCGGCCTTCGCTTCTCCGTTTCGCACACGACGCGGCCGCCGCGGGGGCGTGAACGCAGCGGCGTCGAATACCACTTTGTGTCGCGCGACGAATTCGATGACCTGATCCGGAGAGGGGAGTTCCTCGAATGGGCTGAGGTGTACGGCAACCTCTACGGGACTTCCAAGCGGGCAGTCGAAGAGATGCTTGACACGGGAAGCGACGTCCTGCTCGACATCGATGTGCAGGGAGCAAGGATCGTGCGAACACGGTGTCCAGAATCCACGAGCGTCTTCATCATGCCCCCATCCTACCGCGTCTTGCGTGAGCGGCTCGAGCAGCGGCAGCTTGACCCGGACCGCGTGATCGAGCAGCGGTTGCGGAACGCCTGGGATGAGGTGCGACTGTATCCGGACTACGACTATCTGATCATAAACGGGGACCTCGCCGGTGCAGTGGAGGAACTGAAGGCCGTTATCATGAGTCTGCGATGCCGCATATCCTGCAGGGAAGAGATGGCGCGGGCGATTGTCGGCACGTTTGGAGGGGCGGATGCTCAAGATCCCTGAGAATGTTGGTTCCAAGTATCGGTTCATCATCATCGCGGCAGAACGCGCCAAGCAGCTGCAAAACAGAGCCAAGCCCAAGATCAAGACCAAGTCGACCAAGCCGGCCCACATCGCCATGCGTGAAGTCGAGGAGGGGCTGGTCAGCTTCGAGATACTGCCCAACGAACAGAACCAATGACTATGCGTGAGCGATCGGTCGTCGTACTGGGTGTGACCGGGTGCATTGCAGCCTATAAAGCCATCGAGGTGATGCGTGGGCTGCAAAAGGCTGGCGTGGCGGTGCAGGTGGTCCTTACGCGTTCCGGCCGCAGGTTCGTCGCGCCCCTGACCTTCGAGGCCCTGTCGGGCAGGCCGGTGATCTCGGAGATGTTTGCGCCGGACTCGAATCGCGAGATCGTCCATATACGGGTGGCACAGGAAGCGGCGCTGCTGGCGGTGGTGCCCGCCACAGCAAACATATTGGGCAAGTTTGCCCGGGGAATCGCCGACGACTTCCTCAGCACCCTTTATCTCTCTTGTGCCTGTCCTGTTCTGCTCGCCCCGGCGATGAATTCAGAAATGTGGAATCACCCTGCGGTCCGGGAGAATCTCGCGGTGCTGCGGGAGCGGGGTCACCGTATCGTCGAACCTGCTGCGGGAATGCTGGCGTGCGGCACGGAGGGGGTGGGCCGGCTCGCCGAAACGAAAGCCATCATCGGCGGGATCCTTGAAATACTCGGGGCCGGGCGGTCGATGGCCGGACTGAGGGTGTTGGTGACGGCGGGACCCACGATCGAAGACATCGATCCGGTGCGGTTCATTTCCAGCCGCAGCTCCGGCAAGATGGGCTATGCATTGGCAACGGCCGCCAGAATGCGTGGTGCGAGCGTCATGCTGATCTCGGGACCGACCTCCCTGCCGGCGCCCGCCGGTGTCGACTTGGTGCGGGTCAGGTCTGCGGCAGACATGAAGGATGCCGTTTTGCAGCGCTTCCCGCTGGCCGACATCGTCCTCAAGGCGGCAGCCGTATCCGACTTCAGGCCGCTGGCGCCTGCCGCCCAGAAGCTCAAGAAGGACTCGCAGCCCGCTGCGCTCGCGCTCGCTTTGAACGAAGATATTCTCGCACTCCTCGGCGAAAGCAAAAAATCCCAGGTCCTCGTGGGATTTGCCGCGGAAACCGAAGACATCCTGAACCGCGGATGGGCAAAAATGGCGCAGAAGAACCTTGACATGATCGTGGTGAACGACGTCTCGAGCGGCGTGTTCGGCCAGGACCGCGCCACCGTTCACCTTCTCCGTCGAGGCCGCGATGTCGAGACCCTGTCCGATGAGACAAAGACAACGATAGCACACCGGATACTCGACGCGGCTCTCGACCTCATCTCCTCCCGCGCGACGGCTTCGGAGCAGGGGTGAAGCCCTGCATACCAAGTGGATGTCTGGTCCCCGGACGAATCGATGAAGTCTGGTATCGTCAGCCTGATCGGCCGGCCCAATTCGGGAAAATCGACGCTGCTCAACGCTTTCGTCGGCCAGAAAGTGTCGATCGTATCCGACAAGCCCCAGACAACCAGGCACCGCATCCTCGGGATTCTCTCCGGGCCTGGCGGACAGGCCGTGTTCGTGGATACGCCCGGCGTTCACAAGCCCGTCTACCGGATGAACCGGCGTATGCAGCTTGCCGTTCATGAATCACTCCGAAATGTCGACCTCGTGCTGCATCTGGTGGATGCCTCCGTTCCATATGGGGCTGGGGAGGAATACGTACTCAACATGGTGCGCACGGCCCGCCCGCGTGCGATGCTCCTCATCAACAAGACCGACAGGGTTGCCAAGCGGAAGCTCCTGCCTGTCATGCAGCGATACGCCGGCGCCTACCCCTATCTGGAGATCATTCCCATTTCGGCCCTGACGGGCGATAACCTGCCGCTCCTCGTCGATCGGATATTCCACTACCTCGAGGAGGGCGAAGCGCTCTATCCGGGCGAGCAGGTGACGGACAGATCCGAACGGTTCCTCGCCGCCGAGTTCATCCGCGAAAAGGTACTCGCGCGAACGAGGGCAGAACTCCCTTACACCAGCGCGGTGCTCATACGGCGGTTCGACGAAAGCCGGCGCAATTCGGCGCATATCGTCGTTGTCGAGGCAGACATTCTCGTTGAAAAGCAGTCCCAGCAGGGTATCATCCTGGGTGCCGGCGGGCTCAGGCTTCGCGACATCGGCATTGACGCGCGTCGCGAGATAGAACAGCTGCTGGGGTGCAAGGTCCATCTTGCCCTCAGGGTGCGAACTGTGCACAGGTGGCGAGAAGACGATTCCGTCCTGGACCAGCTGGGAGTCGGCACATGAGTGGGCGAGGTAAACTGGCGGGTGACGTTCTTCATTATCTGGATTTTTATCGCGCGCTCGGCGTGCGCTGGCTCGTGCGGGGGAAGAATGCCCACATGAGGAAGGCCGGTGCGCAGCGGTGCGCGCCCGCATCCGCGCCGCCGGGCGCGGCGCC
>JACADW010000257.1 GCA_013388445.1 Acidobacteriota bacterium
GTATGTGTCTCGGCATGGCATCGAGACGTCGTGTGGTCAAGACCTCGAGTTTTGAGCGCAGTTTCAGGTGCCCCCAAGGCGGGCTCGCATAGACTTCAGGGGACCAGTCGAGATTACTCAGCTTGAGGGCGCAAGCCTTCAGAGGCCGGAGACAAGGGTCCGTTGCCGAGAAGCTCTGTGTCGGGCTGCGCTTTTGCGCAGAGCCGAGGGCTCCGTGCTTCTGCGTCCTCGAAATTGGCGAAATGGCAGCCAGGCTGCTTTATGGGCGCCTCTTGAGATAAGCGTTGTGTGGAAAACGCCTTTGTGCTATGTCAGGCTCACGACGCATGCGTACAAACGATGAGTCTTAAGGAGTGAACCATGCCATTCTGCGGGAAGTGTGGAGCGAGTGTTACCGAAGGGGCGGCTTTTTGCGGCAGCTGCGGCGCGCCGGTCGCGCCTGCGCCGGGGGGGCCGGCGGTGCCTGTGGCAGGGAAGCCTTTTGAGTCCAACGTCGCGGCTCTGTTGACCTATGTGCTGGGCTTCATAACCGGCATCATTTTCCTGGTTCTGGAGCCGTACAAGGATGACAAGTTCGTCCGCTTTCACGCGTTTCAGTCGATCTTCTTCAGCGTTGCCCTGATAGCCTTCTGGATTCTCTGGAACGGCATTTTCTGGACGCTGTTCATGGGCGGCGGTTTTCTCTGGCCCATTCTGAGCCTGATCAGCCTGCTGGTCTCGCTGGCGGCATTTCTGCTCTGGCTTTTCCTGATGTACAAGGCTTACAACAAAGAGACGTACAAGATTCCCTTCATGGGGGAATTAGCCGCCAAACAGGCCGGCCTGCCGTAATGACGACTGATAATTGGCGGTTGACAAGTGTGAGGCGTTGGTGATCCTTCACTCTTGCCAAGGCACCGGACGATTCGATATTCGAGGTTCGTCATTCGTCAATTGACGGGGGGTTTATGGCTTTCTGCACAAGTTGTGGGGCGCCAGTCGATGGCGCTTTTTGCACAAAATGCGGGACCGCGGTCGGCGAGGGGGTTGGATCGAGCGATGAGCCCCGCCCGCCCGCGGCGCCGGTCAGACCGATCACGCTGCCTTCACCGGGCGGCCCGGCCCCGGGCAAGCGCCGCGCCCTTTTCTGGATTCTCGGCGGCTGTCTCGCTCTGGTCGCTATAGGCGCGATAATTGTCGTTTCCACCGGCATCTTCGTTGCCCACAAGGCAGGATTGGATCCCGCGCTCATGGAGAAGAATCCGGGGTTTGCGGTGGCGAAGATGCTCGCTAGCGCCAATCCGGACATCGAGGTTCTGTCGGTCGATGCGGACCGCGGCATCATCCGGGTGCGGGACAAAAAGACCGGCAAGACCCTGACCATGAACCTGGAGGACGCCAAGAGCGGCAAGATTGTCTTTCAGGATGAGCAGGGCAAGCAGGTGGAGATGCAGGCACATGGTGAAGGGGAGGATGCCTCACTCGAGGTCCGATCTTCGGAAGGTACCATGCGCATGGGCGCAGACGCCTCCGGCCAGCTGCCGGACTGGCTGCCTGCCTATCCGGGCGCTGAAAGTACGGGGGCGTTCGCTCTCAGTGCTGAGAAGGGCAAGCGCGGGTCCTGCTCATTCAAGACCGGCGACTCTGCGGAGGATGTGGCGGCGTTCTATGAGGGCGCTCTAGAGGATGCGGGATTCGAGGTCCGGAAGACCATGAGTCAGATCCCCGGCAGCGGATCCATGATCATCCTTGCCGCCACGGAGAAGAACCGGCAGCGGACGGCGCACGTGACGGCTGCCGTCACGGACGACGGGACAACGATCAATCTGGTGTTCGAAACCAGGTAGACGTCCTGTCGCAGGTACCGCTCGAGAAACCTGACGAGCCGGCATGGTTTGACGATTCGGGATTCGAAATCCCTCCACTTGTCCTTCGTGATTCGTACCTCGTCATTCCGGAGTTGGCTTTCCCTGATTCCGCTCTCTGCTCTGAAACGACGGCGCCACCGGGGAACATCAGGGGGTGAATTCGTCGAGGAGTATAATGAGAACCATGGAACCGGAAGAACGATTCGAACGAATCGAGCGGCAACTCGAGTTTCTGGCCGCAAACCAGGCGCAGCACGATGCCCGGATGGCCGAGATATCAAGGAAGCAGGAGGAAAACTCCAGGCAGATTGGCGTTAACTCCGCACATATTGGACAGCTCGCCGACCTCACTTTGAGGATCGGTCGCATCGTTGAAGAGCAGGCCCATCGTATGTACGAGCTGGCCGAATCGCAGCGGCGAGCAGACGAGCGGCTCAGCGCCCTGATCAAGGTGGTCGAACGGTACTTCTCCGACGGCCACAAGTAACCTGTTCCATTCGACAATTCGAGATTGTCGGTTCGTCATTGGCACATCGTCAATTTGCAGGCTGCCGGTTCTTTGCCTGAAGCTGACAGCGTGTGTGCAGGCGGGCGTGTCGGGCGACGGGCCCGCGAGCGCGAAAAAAAGGGCGCCAACTGCGTGGGTCGTGTGATAAACATTCCGCGTGGACATTTTCGAGCAGCGGAGGATCTATACCGTCTTCGAGCTGACCGCCGAGATCAAACGGAAGCTCGAGACCTTCGGCACGCTCTGGATTCAGGGCGAGATCTCGAACTTCAAGCACCACACCTCCGGTCACATGTACTTCTCGCTCAAGGATGACCGGGCACAGATCAAGGCCGCCTTTTTCCGCAACAGCAATCTGTACCTGAAATTCCGCCCGGAAGATGGGCTCGAGGTACTGGTGCGCGGCCGCCTCAGTGTCTACGAACCCCGCGGCGACTACCAGATAATCGTGGATTATATGGAGCCGAAGGGCCTCGGCTCGCTCCAGCTTGCCTTTGAACAGTTGAAAGAGAAGTTGCGCAAGGAGGGGCTCTTCGACGAGGCCCACAAGGTCCCGCTGCCGCTGCTACCACGAAAGATCGGAATCGTGACCTCGCCCACCGGAGCCGCCATCCAGGACATGCTGCGCGTCCTGAAACGGAGGAACGCTTCGCTTCACGTGCTCCTCTACCCGGCGCGCGTCCAGGGAAGCGGCGCGGCGGTCGAGGTCGCAGAGGGGATCCGGTACTTCAATACCCGCGACGATATCGACGTGATCATCGTGGGCCGCGGCGGCGGATCGATCGAGGACCTGTGGGCCTTCAACGAGGAGGTCGTCGCGCGGGCCATCTACGCCTCGGAGGTTCCGGTAGTCTCCGCGGTGGGACATGAGGTGGATTTCACGATTGCCGATTTTGTGGCCGACCTGCGCGCCCCGACCCCTTCCGCAGCGGCCGAGATGGTGTCCGGGGCACGCGGGGAGCTGCTGGCCACGGTGGACTCGCAGCGCGGACGGCTCGTCCAGGCCATGCGCCTGATCCTGGAGAGACGCCGCGGCACGCTCGAGCGGCTCGCGCGCAACCGCGCGTTCAACATCGCACCGAACAAGATCCGCGACCTGCAGCAGCGGTTCGACGAGGCAACCCTGCGCATGCAGCAGGCGATGACCCGCTTCGCGACCGTCCTCCGGCACCGTGAGCGCGTCGCGATGACCAGGCTGGCAGGCGTGGACCTGGGCAGCATCATCCGGCACAAGGCGGAGCGGCTGGAGCGCGGCTGCCGGCTGCTCGAGGCCCACGTGCGCGCGAGAATGCAAAAGCACCGGTCGCGCCTTGAACTGGCCGCCGGCCGGCTCGACGCCCTGAGTCCGCTGGCCATCCTCGAACGCGGTTACGCGATCTGCCGCAACGAGCTCGGCGCAGTTCTGAAGCAGGCCTCGGACGTCCCGAAAGGTTCGAGTGTCAGCGTCAGGCTCGCAAGAGGGGAACTGGGCTGCCGAGTGGAAAAGGTCCGCGTGTAGGATCGGTCTCAAGGACCGAACGCAGGAGTCGGTGGAGCGCCACTACAGAGCAGGGCCGGCTTCCTGGGACGGTCCTGGGCATGAGGTCATCGATGGATCTTAAGGTCAAGGATTTCGAATCGGCCCTGAAGTCGCTCGAGGAGATCGTCACCCAGCTTGAGGGCGGCGACCTGACTCTCGACCGGGCACTCGAGCTATTCGAGGAAGGCGTCAGACTCAGCCGTTTCTGCCACGAGAAACTGGAGGAGGCGGAGAGGAAAGTGGAAGTTTTGACCCGTGCGGCCGACGGCACGATGAAAGAGGCTGCCTTCTCGCCCGAGGCGGAGGCGGAATAGCCGAACGGCCGGCGGAAACATGGACATCATCGCTTATATGCAGGAGCGCAGGCGCGAGATCGACCGCAATCTCGACCGGCTCCTACCTCCCGAGACGCAGCATCCCGCGACGATTCACCGTGCCATGCGCTATTCGATATTCGCCGGCGGGAAGCGGTTGCGGCCGATCCTCGCGCTGGCCGCCGGCGAATGCCTGGGAGGGCGGCGAGACACGCTGCTCGATCTCGGCTCGGCGATCGAGATGATTCACACCTACTCTCTCATCCACGACGACCTGCCGGCCCTCGACAACGACGATTTCCGCAGGGGAGTTCCCACGTGCCACCGGGTATTCGGCGAGGCGATGGCCATTCTGGCGGGTGACTCTCTCATGACACGCTGTTATCAGCTGCTCGTGGATCTGCCCGGGCTGAGCGATTCAGTCCGTCTGTCCATCATTCGCGAGGTCGCCGCCGCGACCGGCACCATTGACGGGATGATCGGAGGGCAGGTCGTTGATCTAGAGTCGGAGGGCAAGGACGTGGACCGCACGCTGCTCGACTACATTCACCGGTCGAAGACGGGGGCGCTGCTGACCGTGTGCACCCGCTGCGGCGGGCTGGCCGCGGGCGCCGCTGCACCCGAGCTGGCCGCTCTGACGGAATACGGGCGCAACGTAGGTCTCGCGTTTCAGATCGTGGATGACATCCTCGATGTGACGGAGACGAGCGAGAACCTGGGTAAGACCGCAGGGAAGGACGAGCAGGTGCGCAAAGCCACCTATCCCGCCCTGTATGGTCTGGATGCGTCCAGAAAGAGAGCGGGGGAACTGGTGGAGAGGGCCATCGGTGAAATCGGCCGGTTCGGAGAACGCGCCGAACCGCTGCGGGCCCTCGCCCGCTTCATCATGGACCGTTCGACCTGAGGATCTCTGATTCAGGGACGCGGAGAGACGCCTCTCTGTGCTGACTCCGTAGCTGCAGCCGCACGCAGGCGGAGCGGCTTGCGGCTGCATGTTCCCGCGTCCAATGGGCCTGGAATTGAAACGGCGGATCGATCTCCTTCTGGTCGAAAGAGGACTCGCCCCGACGCGGCATAAAGCTCAGGCGATGATAATCGCCGGACAGGTCCTCGTAGACGGTCAAAAGGCCGTCAAGCCAGGTCAGGCTGTTCCTGACGAGGCTTCGATCCGCATCCTCGGTGTGCAGCGATATGCAAGCCGCGGCGGCGGGAAGCTGGAAGCCGCGCTGGACCGCTTTGAGATCGATGTCGCGGGGCGGATCTGCGCCGATCTCGGGGCCTCGACCGGGGGTTTCACCGACTGCCTTCTGCAGCGCGGTGCGCGCGAGGTTCACGCCTTCGACGTGGGGAAGGGGCAGCTCGACTGGCGCCTGCGCTCGGACCGCAGGGTGGTCGTGCGTGACCGGTTCAACGTCCGCTATATCACAGGCGCCGATCTTCCGCCGGGAGTGTCGCTGGTCACGGTGGACCTCTCCTTCATTTCGCTGACGAAGGTGCTTGCGCCTCTATATGCGGCGCTTCGGCAGGTTCAGGAGGCAGACCGCGATGCCGCCCCGGCCGGCCCCATTCACATCATCCTTCTCGTCAAGCCCCAGTTCGAAGTCGGAAAGGGTGAGGTGCGCAAGGGCGGGATTGTGCGCGATCCGGCGAAGCGCGCCGCGGCGCTGGCATCGGTCGAGTCTTTTGCGCTCGGCGCCGGTTATCGCGTGCTGGGGAGCATCGCGTCCCCTGTTGCCGGCGCGGAGGGCAACCAGGAGTTTTTGTTGTACCTGCAGCTACCTCCTGGTCTATCATCCCCTGCATGAATCCTCCTGTCAGCAGGATCGGTTTGGTGCTGAAGCGCCAGGATCCGCGCGTCCCCGGCATAGTGAACGAGGTTGTCTCCTGGTTGCAGGCGCGCGGTGCGGACGTTTTCGTCGACCAGGAATCGGGATTCGGGGACTCCTTGCCCTGTCCGGCGATTCCCGCCGACAAAATGGTTTCGGCTGTCGATGTGGTCACGGTCTTCGGCGGAGACGGCACCTTTCTGCACGCCGCACGGATCGTGGCTTCGAGCGGAGTTCCGATTCTGGGTGTGAACCTCGGGTCGCTCGGTTTTCTTGCGGAAGTCAATCCCGACGAGGTGAGGCCGGCGCTGCAGAACCTCCTCAACGGCGACTACGATATCGAGGAGCGGATGTGTCTTGAGGTGGAGGCTTTCCGGGACGGACGCTCCCTCGCCCGCTACATGGCTCTGAATGACGCGGTCATCAACAAGGGTGCCATCGCCCGCATAATCGAGCTGGAGGTCAGGGTCAACGACCAGCTGGTCAGCGTCACGCGAGCGGACGGCCTGATCGTCTCCACGCCCACAGGATCGACGGCCTATTCTCTTTCGGCCGGCGGCCCCATCCTCTACCCAAGCCTGGGTGCGTTCCTCGTCACGCCCATCTGTCCTCACACGCTGACCAACCGGCCGGTGGTCGTTCCCGACCAGGCGCAGGTGTCGGTATACCTGTTGCGCGGGGCCGACGTGATGCTCACCGTCGACGGACAGGTGGGGATTCCGCTGGAGCCCATGGATCACCTGGCGGTCCGCAAGGCTGCGTATGCTATCCGCATGGTCCAGCCGGCGGGCAGCACGTTCTTTTCTCTGTTGAGGGCCAAGCTCAAGTGGGGTTAGCCGCCGCTGAGGCGCGGGGCCTGCGCGGCCGGCCGACCGGAAGGTGCGTGATCAGGCTGTAGCCCAGACGTCGGCAAAGCCGTTCGAACGTTGCCACCGGAAAGCCGACGACATTGAAATAGCATCCCTCGATGCGGTCGATGAACAGCGCCGCGCATCCCTGGATCCCGTAGGCTCCGGCCTTGTCCGAATACTCGCCTGTGTCCAGGTACCAGTCGATCTCGGCGGGCGACATGCGGCGGAAGTGGACGCGGGACTCGCTGTGTCCTGAAGCGGTCCTCAGGGATGCCGAATCGCAGACCGAGACCCCGGTGATGACCCGGTGCCAGCGGCCGCTGAGGCGTTGGAGCATGTGCCGGGCCTCTTTGCGCGTCGACGGCTTGCCGAAAATGGCATCACCGCAGACCACGACCGTGTCGGCGCCGACGACCAGGCCGGACCTGTGACGCGCCGCCACATGACGTGCCTTCATCCGCGCCGCGCGCACGGCATAGGCCCGCGGCCTTTCTCCGCCGCGGATTGCCGGTTCGGGCAGCACACAGGGGTCGACGGCAAACCGGAGCCCGAGGCCGGCCAGCATCTCCCGCCGCCGCGGGGAGGCCGACGCCAGTATCCAGCGTACTTTCCTTGATGTTGTCATTCTGCAAGCTCTCTGCTAAAAGTAGCGGTGGTACCCGGCACCATCGACATCATTTTGCGGGAAGTTGGAGCAGGATGGAACCCGTTTCGGAAGTGCTCTTCTCCCTGTTTCGCGGCACGCCCCGGCACGAGGAGTGGGTCGTCTCATGCCTCGAAGGAGCCTGGCCCGGTTTGCTGGGTGAGAGGCTGGCCTGCGTCTGCAGGCCGCTCGCGCTCGAGAAATCGCGGCTGGTTGTGGAGGTCCTCGATCCGCTCTGGGTGCAGGCGCTTGCGGACCTCCAGGAAGAAATGCTGGCGAAGCTCCAGGCGGCGACCGGCGGAGCCGTCCGGAGCCTCCGCTTTAAATAGACGGGTAAACGGGTGCCTGGCACCAATTTCGCTTTTTTATGGTAATGTGATTATACCGGCCGGAAAGGAAAGGGAAACCAGGATCGCACCTCCGATCGATCAGAAACACTGAACATGTCCCGGTCTCGTGCCTGCTGATCGGAGGACTTGCGCAATTTGCGGCGCGATTGGAGGGAAGGGACCGTCGCTGCACAGGGCCTTCGATGTACGAACGCTTCTACGGCTTGAGGGAAAGACCGTTCAACCTGACTCCGGACCCGGAATTCCTCTATCTCTCCAGGACGCACAAGGAAGCCCTCAACCGGATCCTCTACGGCATCTCGCAGCGGGAGGGTTTCACGGCGATTCTCGGCGACGTCGGAACGGGGAAGACCACCCTGTGTTGGTCACTGCTCGGCAGGCTGGAAGGAAACGTCCGGACGGCGCTCATCCTGAACCCCATGCTGACGGAGGAGGAGCTCCTCCGCGCGATCCTCCAGGATTTTGATGTCCGGGCCGGCAAGTCACACCCGGCCCCGCCCGGGGGATTCGAACAGGCGGCGGCGTACGAATCAGGGACAGGGTGGACGCGGTCGCTTTCCAGAAAAGACCTGCTGGACGAGCTGGCGCGCTTCCTGCTGGAGTGCGCTGAGAACGACGTCTTCTGCGTCGTCATCATCGACGAGGCACAGAATCTGCCGATCCATACCCTGGAACAGCTCCGCATGCTCTCCAACCTTGAGACGGCGAAGAAGAAGCTGATCCAGATCATCTTCGTGGGACAGCTTGAATTCGGTGAAAAGCTGAAGCTGGCGCAGCTGAGGGCGCTCAATCAGAGGATTTCCATCCGCTATCGCATCGAACCGCTTTCCCGCCGGGAGACCAGGGAGTACATTTACCACAGGCTGCGAATCGCGAGTGCGCCGATCGACCTGACCTTCTCGCGTGCGGCCTTGAGGATCATCCGTCGATACTCGAAAGGATATCCGCGGCTGGTCAACATCATCTGTGACCGGGCCTTGCTGGCCGGTTATAGTGAGAGGTCGTTCCTGATCAAGGGCCGCATGGTCGCCAAGGCGGCTCGGGGCTTGCGGGGGCGCGCGGAATTCCGCAGGACCAGGCCGCTGACTGCCGGAGCGCTCGCCACTGCCGCAGGCTTTCTCGTCGTCGCCCTCCTGGCCACGCTGCTGCTATGGATCTGGCGATGGATGCCTCCCATAGACCTGCAGGCGCTTCGCGCTCCCTCCCCCACGCAGGCCATGACGCGCGGGGAACCGCCCGGCCGTCCGGCGGAGGCAGACAAACCGTCGGTCGTCGAAGAGCGGCCGTCCGGATCAATCCAGGATGGGGCGAAGCAGCCGGCGCGGCCGCCGATTCAATTCGAGCCGTCCGAAACACTCAAGGAGCGAGTCCAGCCGGCCGCACCGCCGCTTCCGGAAGCCTCCTCCCGAGAGGTTGCGGTCACACCGGGCAGGGAACCGCTTGCCCGTCCTTCTGGCTCCCGGATATCGGAGGGGCCGCTGGTGGTTCAGGTCCATTCCCTCACCACGCAGCAGCAGCTAGACTGGGCGATCGCGCAGCTGCGCCAGGAGGGATATGAACCGTTCTACCGGGTGGAAGACAGTTGGTTTGTCGTCTACGTCGGCCCCTATACCGACGCGAGGCTTGCCGAAGAAACCCAGAAGGACCTCGTGCGCAGGTTCAGTCCTACCGCTTTCGTGCGCCCTCCCCCTCAGTGATTAGGATGCAAGCTCCGTCGGGTCGTCCCGCTTCGCCGGATGTCTACTTTCTCGCCCATGCCCGGTTTGTACCCTGTACTTGGAAGGGCGGGACGCGGCCGTAGGTCGCGAATGCCAGGCGCGGCCAGCTCCAGGTTGGCCGAGATATATCCCGCTTCGGCTCCGTCGGGCCGTCCCGCATCGCGGAGTGGCTGAAAAGCGCCACCGGAGCCTACTTTCTCGCCGATGCACCATTGGCATCCTGTTCTCGGAAGGGCGCCGCCACAGGGTCAGCCGGCGAGCTGGAGCAGCACCTGCCTTGCTGCCGGACGGCACGATCTGCTCAGCTTCCGGCTCGTCCTGCGTGGGCGCTGTCTGCCGTCTTCTGGATCATGCTGAAAGAGGAGAATCGGATTTGCATGTAAGGCCTTGCTCCGGTAAAATTGAGAACTCCGAGCAATTGCGTGGAGGACTCCTTGCCGCTCAACAGAGAGATGAAGTCCGAGATAGTCGAGGCATTTCACAGGCACGTGACTGATACGGGCTCCCCTGAGGTCCAGATTGCACTCCTGAGTAAGAGGATCAGTTACCTCACGGAACACTTCAAAGTCCATGCCAAGGATCACCACTCACGCAGGGGTCTGCTCAAGATGGTCGGCCAGAGGCGCCGGCTGCTGGACTACCTGAAGTCGAAGGATGTCAGCCGCTATCGTGCCGTGATCGAGAGGCTCGGCATCCGCAAGTAGCGCTGGAGATGGATGTTCTGCCACCGGCTTGATCGTCATGGTGATTCCCTGTATCGGCTGGAGACCGGGCCTCATGACCGAGGCTCCAACCCGAGTGCGGGGCGCAATCCCCCCGATGATTCGCATCCCATTCCGGTCGTGGCGCACGGGCTGCAATTGTGCCCGAATTCGATAGCGGTGTCGTGCAACCGGCGCTGAATCAGGCAAGGAGGTTCTTCAAGCAGTTCAACCTGGTCTTCCCGCTGCGGGCGCGTCCTGCATTCTGCTGCACTGCTGGCACGCAGGCGGGGAAGGCCGTTTCCAGGGAATCTGGGCGGGTTGTGCATTATGAGTTGTGAGTTAATGGTTGCTCCCCGAGGCGCGGCCCGCCGGAGAACCCTTAACTCAGGACTCATAATCGCAACTCCCGCGTCCTGGGGTCCCGCCCGGTATTCCTCCGAAAACTGGATCCTGGAGGAAAGTAAAGATGGCTTACAGAGTGTCCACCGAGATAGGCGGACTTCAGTTCTCAATCGAGATGGGGAAGGTTGCCCGTCAAGCCGACGGCGCTGCCTACGTTTCTTACGGCGACACGGTGGTGCTGGTCACCGCCTGCGCGGATGACAAGCCCCGCGAAGGGACGGACTTCCTGCCGCTCACGGTCGATTATCGCGAGAACACCTATGCGGCCGGAAAGATCCCCGGCGGTTTCTTCAAACGCGAGGGCCGGCCCACCGAAAAGGAAGTGCTCACATCGCGGCTCATCGACCGTCCGCTCCGCCCGCTGTTCCCCGATGGCTATAACCACGAGACCCAGGTCGTGGCGCTCGTGCTCTCCGCCGACAAGGAGAACGACCCCGATATCATGAGCATCACCGGCGCTTCGGCGGCGCTGTACTGCTCGCCCATTCCGTTCGACAGGCCGATCGCCGGTGTGCGCGTCGGACTCAACGACGATGGTTTTGTGATCGACCCGCCGGTCAGCAAGCTGAAGGAAAGCCGTCTGAACCTGACCATGGCGGGGACCGAGGATGCCATTGTCATGGTCGAGGCGGGGGCGAACGAGATACCTGAATCGGTCATGGTGGAAGCCCTCGAGTTCGGGCACGGAGTCATAAGGAAGCTGATCGCCCTTCAGCACGAGCTGCGTCAGCTTGTGGCTCCTGTGAAGTGGGAGGTCACAAAACCGGAGTCGGATCCCGTCGAGGTCCAGCGGATCGAGCGGGACTACGCGGAGAAGATCTCAGAAGCCCTCCATATCAAGGGGAAGGTCGCAAGCTACGGACGGCTCGACGAGATCGCGAGCGAGATCGTTGAGCTCTATCCCGAGGACGAGCCCGAAAAGCGGGCGCAGGCGGCCCGGACCTACCAGCAGCTCCTCGAAAAGGTCTTCCGCAGGGAGGTCCTGGTGGACCGGCGGCGGCCCGACGGGCGCAGGTTCGACGAAATCCGGCCCATTTCCGCCGAGGTATCGTTGCTGCCCCGCACGCACGGATCCGCGCTCTTCACGCGCGGCGAAACTCA
>JACADW010000211.1 GCA_013388445.1 Acidobacteriota bacterium
GACCTGGGCAACACGATCATCGTGGTCGAACATGACGAGGAGACCATGCGGACCGCCGATCATATCGTGGACCTCGGTCCGGGAGCCGGACGGGAGGGAGGCGCGGTGGTGGTCGCCGGAAAGATAGACGCGGTGCAGCGGCATCCCGATTCACTGACGGGGAAGTATCTCTCCGGCGAGCTTCGGATCGAAACGCCGGCCCGACGGCGTAACGGCAACGGCAAACGCCTGGTGATACACGGTGCCCGGCACCATAACCTCAAGAATATCACCGTGGAGTTTCCGCTCGGTCTGTTCATCTGCGTCACCGGCGTGTCCGGGTCAGGCAAGTCTTCGCTCGTTGAGGACATACTCTTCAAATCGCTGACCCGGCGCCTGCACCGCGCCCTGACGGATCCCGGCGAGCACGAACGGATCGAAGGGATCGGACATATCGACAAGGTCATAGAGATCGATCAAGCACCCATCGGGAGGACGCCGCGGTCAAACCCCGCGACCTACACCGGGCTCTTCACGCATATCCGCGAGCTGTTTGCCCTCCTCCCTGAATCGCGAATTCGCGGCTACAAGCCAGGCCGGTTCAGCTTCAACGTCAAGGGCGGGCGCTGCGAAACCTGCGAAGGGGACGGAGTCCGCACCATCGAAATGAACTTCTTACCGGATGTCCACGTCCTGTGCGAAGCCTGCCAGGGAAAACGCTACAACCGGGAGACGCTGGCAGTCAAATACAAGGGTTATTCCATCGCCGATCTGCTGGAGATGAACATCGGGGATGCCTACACGCTCCTCGAGAATATTCCCTCGATTGCACAGAAGCTGCAGACGCTCCAGGAGGTCGGGCTTGGCTATGTGCATCTGGGCCAGCCGGCCACGACCCTCTCCGGCGGCGAGGCGCAGCGAGTGAAGCTGGCGCGGGAACTCAGCCGCCGCGCGACCGGAAGAACCCTCTACATTCTCGACGAACCGACGACCGGCCTTCATTTTCACGACGTCAAGAAACTGCTCGACATCCTCAATAGCCTCGTGGACCTGGGCAATACGGTCGTGGTTATCGAGCACAACCTTGATGTGATCAAGACGGCCGACTGGCTGATCGACCTCGGCCCCGAAGGTGGAGAAGGCGGAGGGAGGCTGGTCGCGGCCGGAACTCCTGAACAGGTGGCCCGCCGGAAGCAATCGCACACCGGCCAAGCCCTGCGGCGCCTGCTGATGTAGCCGATCGCAGCCTGCGGCGCGCGCTTGGCCGCCCGTGGTCGCTTGAAAGCCTGTATTCGAAGCAGAGCCTCTGGAGGCGGACGCTGCGAAGAGTCGGGAGCTCTCGCCTGTTGCGGCCTGCGAACCGGCTAACTGCACCGATCGTGACTGGCGGCCGCAGCGGGTACTGTGCTACCGTTTGACTTCACCGGCAAGAGGATCATATGGACAGAAGACACTTCCTGAACGGCGGAGCGGCTGCTCTTGGCATGGCGCTGGCATCGCGCTGGACCCGTTTGATCAGTGATGCATTCGGAGGCTCACTGCGATTCAAATACGCCATCTGCAACGAGATGTTCGAGCAGCGCGAGTTTGCGGCACAGTGCAGGGCGATCCGGGCCGCCGGATTTCAGGGGATCGAGATAGCGCCGTTCACGCTGGGAGACCACCTGGATGGCATCAGCGCGGCGAGGCGTCGCGAGCTGCGCATGATCATCGAGGGGGAGGGGATCCAGTTTGCCGGTCTGCATTGGCTGCTCATCACCCCCAAGTGGCTGCACCTTACGACCGCGGATCGGGAGATCCGCTGCAAGAGCTGGGAATACTTCCTGAAGCTGATCGATTTCTGCGCCGACCTGGGGAAAGGGGTGATGGTGCTTGGATCGCCCGCGCAGCGCGCGTCGAAGGGCAACACTGCTGCCGATGCGGTCCTGCATTTGAAGGAGGGACTCGCGAAAGTGGCGCCGCACGCGCGCGAAAGAGGGTGCAAAATACTGATAGAGGCCCTCCCCAGCAAGGACACAAACGTCGTTAACACACTGGCCCAGGCGGTGCAGATCGTGAAGGAGCTGAAGACGCCGGCCGTCCAGACCATGTTCGATTTCCACAATACGCCCGACGAGAAAGATCCCATGGATCTGCTGGTGCGGCGCTACTTCCGGTACATCCGCCATGTCCACATCAACGAAATGGACGGACGGCACCCCGGGACCGGAGGCCTCGACTTCCTTCCCGTCTTCAAAGTCCTCGCGGAGCTGAAATACAGAGGGTGGGTGTCGCTGGAGGTTTTCGATTTCAAGCCGGGGCCGGAGAATATCCTGCGCGACACGATGGCCTACATTCGCTCGCTCGAAACCAGGCTCGGCGCGTGATGCTTCCGGCGGGAGGCGGCAAAGCGCGCAAAGACCAAAGCCCCGGGACAATGGGCTGCCTATGAATGAAACCATCGCGAAGATCGTTGAGGAGAGCCTTGAGCTCAAGAAATCTTTCTTTGCTGGGAACGGAGAACTGATCGCCGGCCTTGCGGGGGAGGTGGCCTCCGCGATCAGCCAGGGGAAGAAAGTGCTCCTTTTCGGCAACGGCGGCAGCGCCGCAGACGCCCAGCATATCGCCGCCGAGTTTGTCGGACGCTTCAGGCGCGAACGCCGGCCGCTGCCGGCGCTGGCGCTGACAACCGATACATCCGTACTGACAAGCGTCGCCAATGATTACGGATACGAACACGTCTTTGAACGCCAGATCCTTGCTCTGGGGAATCCGGGGGATATCGCCATCGGCATCTCGACGAGCGGCAACGCCCCCAGCGTCCTACGCGCGATCGAAGTTGCGCGCGGGATGGGAATACTAACGGTTGCCCTCACCGGCGGTGACGGAGGCAAGCTCGGGCCGCTGGTCGACTACCATCTCAACGTCCCATCGAGATTCACGGACCGGGTGCAGGAGGTCCACATCATGGTGGGACACGTCCTGTGCCATCTGGTCGAAGAGGCGGACGAAAGACAGTGACTGATGTCCAGATCGCGATACCGGATTGAGCCGTTCGACCTGTCCACGACACAAACCTACCCGCTGAGCGGCAGGCCGAGCAAAGTAGACGTCGGCTTGTTCGGGCGTCCGCACAAGGCAGGCGGAAGCCTGGCGGAATTTCTAGCTGGGCTTCCCAAGATACTCGCCGCACGCGATCTTGGGATCCTCGCCACGTCGATTTTCCAGGCGCGAATCGCCTGCAAGCCTGTGCTCTGGGGACTTGGGGCGCACGTCATCAAGACCGGCCTTGCGCCCGTTTTCATTGATCTCATGGATCGCGGGTTTGTCTCGGGCATCGCGATGAACGGAGCCGGAGTCATCCACGATTTCGAGATTGCGCTGTGTGGTTCGACGAGTGAGGACGTCGACGCCCGGCGCGGGGACGGGGCTTTCGGGATGTCGGAGGAGACCGGGTTGATGATCAACCGCGCAATATC
>JACADW010000359.1 GCA_013388445.1 Acidobacteriota bacterium
ATTTGCGCCTGGCTGTGTTCCAGCACTTGCTGGACCTGGGGCCATTCTATGCCCGCGGAGAGCGCACAGGGGAACTCTCCAGCGTTGCCCTGGATCGACGCCTGCTGCAATTGGCCCGCAAGAGTCGGCTGGCCCTGGCTCTCACGATCGGGTTGGGTTTTGCAGCAGGCGTGTTTACGGTGGTACAGGCTGGCTTTTTCAGCCGAATGGTTGGCCAGGTCTATCTGGCTGGCAAGAGCCTGCCAGATGTGGCTGCCTGGCTGGCAGCTCTTTTGGGGGTGATTCTGCTGCGCTATTTGTTGTCATGGGGGAGTGAGCTGGCCGGAAACGCCATTGCCGTGCGCGTCAAGTCGGATTTGCGCCTGGCTGTGTTCCAGCACTTGCTGGACCTGGGGCCATTCTATGCCCGCGGAGAGCGCACAGGGGAACTCTCCAGCGTTGCCCTGGAGGGCATTGATGCCCTGGATGCTTACTTTAGCCAGTATTTGCCTGGCTTGGCCCTGGCGGCGCTGGTGCCGCTGACCTTTCTGTTGGTTGTGATTCCCCTGGATCCTTTGTCAGGGCTGGTACTCTTGCTCACCGCGCCGCTGATCCCCCTGTTTATGATTTTGATCGGCAATGTCGCCCAGGCGCTCACCCGGCGCCAGTGGCAGACCTTGAGCCGTCTGAGCGCGTATTTCCTGGATGTGCTCCAGGGGTTGACCACCCTCAAAGCCCTGGGGCGTAGCCGGGCTCAGACGAAGGTCATAGCCGAGGCCAGCGACCAATACCGCCAGCGCACCATGAACGTGCTGCGGGTGACGTTTCTATCTGCGCTGGTTTTAGAAATGGTTACCACGTTGAGCACGGCAGTGGTAGCGGTAGAGGTTGGGCTGTGCTTGCTCTATGGCCGGCTGCCTTTTGAACAGTCTCTGTTTGTGCTGTTGCTGGCTCCGGAATTTTACCTGCCATTGCGCCTGCTGGGTACGCGGTTCCATGCTGGAATGTCGGGTGTAGCCGCTGCGCAGCGCATTTTTGCCATCCTGGAAACGCCTGCCCAGCAGACCTGCACCCCCCCAGCACCAGAGGAGAAGCCTGTGCCTCAGGAAGCAGAATTGCCGTTACCCCCGGTCATAGAATTTGAAGATGTCAGCTTCTCCTACGCGGGCCAGGCCGATGCTCGCGCCTCGCTGAAAGGGATTACATTTCGTCTTTTCCCAGGCCAAAAGACCGCCCTGGTTGGCCCAAGCGGGGCAGGCAAGAGCACCGTGGCTGCCTTATTGCTGGGCTTCATCCGGCCTGACACCGGCCAGATCATGGTCAACGGCAGGCCGCTGGAGCAGATTGACCCGTACACCTGGCACTCCTGGGTGAGCTGGGTTCCCCAGAAACCTTATCTTTTCAACGACACGGTCATGGCCAATATTTGCCTGGGCCGCCCAGATGCCACGCTGGAGCAGGTTGAGCGCGCCGCCCGCCAGGCAGAGGCCCACGATTTCATCTCGGGGTTTCCACAGGGTTATGCCACGCAGATTGGAGAGCGCGGCGTTCGCCTGAGCGCCGGTCAGGCCCAGCGGATCGCCCTGGCGCGGGCCTTCCTGCGGGATGCGCCGCTGCTCATCCTGGACGAGGCCACGGCCCACCTGGACGCGGCCAGCGAGGCGTTGATCGGGGCGGCCATGGGGAAGCTGATGCGGGGCCGCACGGCGCTGATCATCGCCCACCGGCTGCGCACCGTCCGGGATGCGGACGTGATCGTGGTGCTGGATGAGGGGCGGGTGGCGGAGAGCGGCTCCCACGCCGCCCTGCTCGGCTCCGGCGGGTTGTACAGCCGCTTGGCGACGGCTTACGGACAGATGTGAGAGAAAAACTGCGTCGCCGTAATGAGCGTTAACAAATCAGTGCGGATATCGACTGATGTGGCCCAGATGCTCGACGCCCGATCGTAGCGGCGGCATGAATGCCGACGCTCACCAGAAACGGCGTGACACACCGTGCCGCTACGAGCCAATGACCTCGTCGCGGGGGGGAACGTCGCGATTCATCGCGCCGCTACTGGCGCGCTGACGGCCCGTGGGGCGCAATGGCGTAACGCCCATCTGCACGAATCCGTCTCGTCAACAGACCAGGGGAATCGACCAGGACAGGCCATGAACCTATCACCCGCCAGCCCACCCAGCGCCCACGTACTGCGCCACCTGCTCGGCCTGGCCGCGCCGTTCTGGGGGCCAATGCTGCTCGCGGCCCTGCTCGGCTTCCTGACGGTGGGCAGCAGCATCGGCCTGATGGCGACCGCCGCCTGGATCATCAGCATGGCGGCGCTGCGGCCCTCCATCGCCGTTTTGCAGGTAGCCATCGTCGGCGTGCGCTTTTTCGGCATTGCGCGCGGCGTCTGCCGCTACGCCGAGCGGCTGGCCTCCCACCATGCCACGTTTAAGTTGCTGGCGGGGGTCCGCGTCTGGTTTTACGCCGCGCTGGAGCCGCTGGCCCCGGCCCGGCTGATGCAGTTCCGCAGCGGCGACCTGCTCAGCCGCCTGGTGGCCGATGTGAACACGCTGGAGGACTTCTACGTGCGGGCGGTCGCCCCGCCGCTGGTGGCCGCCCTGGTGACCGGCCTGATGCTGGTCTTCATGGGCAGTTTCGCCGCCGTGCTCGCGCCGGTGCTGCTGGCCTTCCTGCTGCTGGGGGGGGTCGGCGGGCCGCTGCTGACCCGCCGCCTGAGCCGCGCGCCGGGCCGCGAGCTGGTCCAGGCGCGGGCGGACCTCAACGCGGCGCTGGTGGACGGGGTGCAGGGCCTGGCGGACGTGGTCGCCTGCGGCGCGTCCGGGCGGCAGCTGGCACGGATAACCGACCTGAGCGCCGCCCTGATCGAGCGGCAGCGGCGGCTGGCCAGGATCGACGGCTTCCAGAGCGCGCTGGGCGTAGGGCTGGTCAGCCTGGCCACGGGGGCGGTGCTGGCCGCCGCCATCCCGCGGGTGGAGGGGGTGAACCTGGCCGCGCTGGCCCTGGCGGCCATCGCCAGCTTTGAGGCCGTCCTGCCGCTGGCGGGCGCGTTCCAAACGCTGGAGGGTTGCCTCGCTGCGGCGGGGCGGCTGATGGCCATCGTCGAGGGCGTCCCACCGGCGGTGAGCGATCCTCCCGTCCCTTCGCCGGAGCCGGAAGGCTTCGATCTGGCGGTGGAAAACCTGTCGTTCCGCTACCCCGTCAGTAAGGACGAGGCATGCCTCGTCCCTACACCAGACCCGTTCGCGCTGGAAAATATCTCCTTCACCGCCCGGCCCGGCCAGCGGATCGCGGTCGTCGGACCGAGCGGGGCGGGCAAAACCACGCTGGTTAACCTGCTGCTGCGCTTCTGGGATTACCAGACGGGCCGGATCACGCTGGGCGGCCACGACCTGCGCGCCTGCCGGGCCGACGATGTCCGCGCCCGGTTCGGCGTGGTGACGCAGGATGCCCACCTCTTTAATACCACCATCCGCGAGAATCTGCTGCTCGCCCGGCCCGACGCCGCCGAGGATCAGATCGTCGCGGCGGCGCGGCAGGCCCGGATTCACGACTTCATCGCCGGGCTGCCGGAGGGCTATGACACCTTCGTCGGGGAGGGGGGGCTGGCCCTCAGCGGCGGGGAGCGCCAGCGGGTCGCCCTGGCGCGGGCGTTGCTCAAAGGCGCGCCCATCCTGCTGCTGGACGAGCCGACGGCCAGCCTGGACGCCGTGACCGGGCGGGCTGTCCTGGAGATGCTGCTCGCCGCCGCCGGGGATCGCACCGTCCTCCTCATCACCCACCGGCTGGACGGGCTGGAGGGCGTGGACGAGATTCTGGTTCTGGACCGGGGGCGGATCGTCGAGCGGGGCCGACACGCCGAGCTGATCGGGCGCGGCGGCCTCTACGCGCGGCTGTGGGAGGCGCAGAACCGGTTGTTCGCCACCGAAATGGCCGGGCCATAATCGATCGCCGCCAATGGGCGTTGTTCGGGCCAGCACCGGTGTTATAAGGGAAAATATACGCCCCGTCTAGTCTATGAGACAGGGCGTACCAGGCGGAGAGGGTGGGATTCGAACCCACGAGGGTGTTACCCCTACTCGCGCTCCAGGCGAGCGCATTAGACCGGACTATGCTACCTCTCCCCATGGTGATTCGGTTGTGCGCCCTTATTATATCAGAGCGCGGCGGCGTTTCCAGGGGAGATTGGAGGCCGGGCGCGGCCCCCAACACCCCATTGGCACCCTCACTACCAACGGTTTATAAAAAGTTTATAAAAAATTGCCCAATTTCAACAAATTTATGTTTGTGTTTGCCCATAAATGGTTTACACTAGACAGTAGCGACAGCAGCACTCGCCAAGACATGCCGGTGTCTGACACCCGAGAATGGACAATCGAAGCGTCGCATGGTTGCGGACCAACGCCAAGTGATGGCGGCCTGGCCATCAGCATGGGGCCTGACGAACCTGTCCGCCGGAAACCTCATCCGACATCATATTGTTTTTGCGGTGCCGTCATGCTATACTATGGCTTACCGGGCGCGTAGCTCAGCCGGTCAGAGCGCACGGTTCACATCCGTGAGGTCAGGGGTTCGAGTCCCTTCGCGCCCACTCTTCCCCATCTGCCCAGGTATAGCTGCGTGCGCCCCGCCGACGCAGTTTTTATTTGTCGAGGTGTAAGCCGGTGACAACCCGAAAAACCCTCTCCCAGTTGGACTGGTCGTTGTTTGCGCTGCGCTGGCTGCTGGTGATCAGCATCTTCATCCTGGCCCTGCTGATGCCCGCCCTGGACACCATGACCGGCTACTGGTTGCGGGAGCGCCTGCTGATCGGCAGTGGCGTGGGCGTCTTGCTCGCCCTGGTCGGCCTGGCGCTGGTGCTGGGGTCGGGCGACAGCCGCGTCCCCGGCATCGCGGGCATGGTGATGGACATCGGCTACGCGCTGTTCCTGTTCTGGGTCTCCGATGGGATGTCCATCCTGCTGGTGGGGGCTGGCGCGCTGCCGGTGGTGGAAGGCGCGCTGCGCGTCGGCGGCTGGTCCGGTCTGGCCGCGGCGGGGGTGCAGGCCGTCCTGGCCGTGATCCTGCGCGGGGCAGTCCTCGCCCCAGGTGAGCCCCTCGGCCCGGCGGTGTTGAGCGCCGGCGCGCTGGCGCTGATCGCGGTCTGCATCAGCGTCCCCATCCAGCTGGCGCAACTGGGCTGGACCGGCCAGCGGTTGATCCTCCAGGAACGCGAGGCGGAATCGGCCCGGCTGCGCCACGCCCGCGAACAGGCCCGCGCCATCTATGAGATGGCCTCCACCCTCAGCGCCACCCTCAATTACCAGGCCGTGCTGGACGCCGCGCTGGATGTGGGCGTGCTGGGCCTGCGCGAGATTGGCCCCAGCGCCCGGCTGGTCAGCGCGGTGCTGCTCTTCGACAACAACACCGGCCAGCTCATGATCGCCAACGCCCGCCGTATGCCCCAGGCCGACCTCAAGAAACAGGTGCCTGGACGGCGCGGCGCGCTGGGGCTGGCCCTGCGGCAGGCGGAGCCGGTCTTCGCCCACGACGCCTCGCGCGACCCCGAACTGCGGTACTTCGTCGCCTTCCAGGACGCCCGCAGCATCCTGTGCGTGCCGCTGCGCGCCGGGTTCGATAATTACGGCGTGCTGGTCTTCGGCAGCACGGTGGCCAATGCCTTCAGCGAGGAACATGTCGAACTGCTGACGGCCATCGCCAGCCAGGCGACCATCGCCCTGCAAAACGCCACTCTCTACCAGGACCTTCTGGACGAAAAGAACCGCATCATTGAGGTTGAGGAAGACGCCCGGCGGCAGCTCAGCCGCGACCTGCACGACGGCCCCACCCAGTCGGTGGCTGCCATCGCCATGCGCGTCAACTACATCCGCCGTCTGCTGGAGCGCGAGCCGGGCCAGGTGCCGGAAGAACTGGAAAAGGTGGAAGACTTGGCCCGCCAGACCACCAAAGAGATCCGCCACATGCTGTTCACCCTGCGCCCGCTGATCCTGGAGACGCAGGGCCTCGTCCCGGCGCTGCACGAACTGGCCAAGAAGATGGCCGATACCCACCAGCAGAACGTGATCGTCGACGTGCAGGAGGACATCGAGCGGTACATCGACCCCAACGACCAGAACGTGGTGTTTAACATCGTCGACGAATGCGTCAACAACGCCCGCAAACACGCCGAGGCGGAGCACATCTGGGTGCGGCTCCGCAAGCAGGAGAATTACCTGGTGCTGGAAGTGCAGGATGACGGCGTGGGCTTCGACAAGGGCGAGGTGGACGCCAATTACGACCAGCGCGGCAGCCTGGGCATGATCAACCTGCGGGAGCGCTCCGAGCTGATCAACGGCACCCTCCGCATCGAGACCGCCGAGGGCAAAGGGGCCAAGATCACGGTGATCGCCCCCATCCGCGAGGCCGTCCTGGAGGAACTCAAAAAAGAGCCGCAGAAGACGACGCGCCCCCGTCCCCCCGCCGGGAAGGCTTCCCAGGATGGGGAGGCCCGCTCCGCCGCCGGGCCGACGGTTCCACGCTCCACCGGAGGGCCGAAGGCCAGGCGTCCCGCCGCCAGACCTTCCGGGTAGGGCCGTTATTGAGTCACGGAGGCTGTTTATGGCCCTGCAACTCACCAGCACCGCTTTCCGGGATGGCGCGCCCATCCCGGCGCGTTACACCTGCGACGGCGAGGACCTCTCCCCGCCCCTGGCCTGGCGCGACCCGCCCGCCGGGACACGCAGCTTCGCCCTGATCGCCGACGACCCGGACGCCCCCGCCGGCACCTGGGTCCATTGGGTGATCACCGACATCCCGGCGACCGCCACCGGCCTGCCGGAAGGCATCCCCCCCGACCGGACCCTCGCCGACGGCTCCCGGCAGGGGACCAACAGCTGGCGGCGGATCGGCTACGGGGGGCCGTGCCCGCCCAGCGGCACACACCGCTACTTCTTCCGGCTCTATGCGCTGGATGCGGCGCTCAACCTCGCGCCGGGGGCGGCCAGGGGGGACGTGGAGCGCGCCATGAAGGGACACATCCTGGCCGAGGCGGTGTTGATGGGGACCTACCAGCGGCGGCGGTAGCTTCGTCGACCCGTAGCGTCGGACTGGGGTCCGACGCTCTGGAGTTTGGCACTTTAAGGAGCCTGTGGGCGGAGGGCACAGGCAGTTGTTGGGGTGTAAAACGGTTTACAGGGTGATAGAGGGGGTCAAGAACGGGCTGCCCCATAAGCGGCGTTGA
>JACADW010000290.1 GCA_013388445.1 Acidobacteriota bacterium
ACGGCATTCAGGCCGAAGCCGACAACGTCGAAAGGCTTGTTCTTGGGAAATTCCACATCGAATGTCTCGGACGGGTCCCTGAGCTTCTTGATCTTCATGGCCACAGGATAGCAGCCCGGGCAGCATTTCTCATCCTGTCAGTCCACTTCGTGGAGCAAGCCTGCGTCCGCGAAGCTGAAGTAGTCGTCATGCCCGAGGATCACGTGGTCCAAAACCCGTATGCCGATGATTTTGCCCGCCTTCAAGAGCCGCGCGGTGCACTCGCGGTCCTCGCGGCTGGGCTGAGGATCGCCTGAGGGATGGTTGTGCAGGAAGATCAGGGAAGCGCTGCTGTCCCTGACCGCCTGCGAGAACACTTCACGGGGATGCACGACGGAGCATGTCAGGCTTCCCACCGAAACCAGCACTTCGCGAATCAGACGGTTCTTCGAGTTTAGATGAAGAGACAGGAAGTACTCCTTCGAGGCTGCCAGAAACCTGACCCGATAGCGGTCAAACAGGTCCCGGCTGTTCGCAAACTGCTGTCCCGGGCGGAGCGGCATGGATGCGAGCTGCCGCCCGAGGAGCAGAGCCGTGATAAGGAGCGAGGCCGCTCGCTCCGACAATCCCCCATGACGTCTGATCTCGTCTACCGAGGCATGCGCGAGATCTGCGGCTGATGGGAAACGCCGCAGGAGGCGTTCCGCCGCCGCGACGGAGCGCGCTGTCTGGCGGCCGCCGCCGAGCAGGCTGGCAATGGGAAGAAGCAGACCCTCGCGCCCCGGGTCCGTACCCTCGAGAGGCTGGATCACTGCTTGATCTGCGGAAACGTCCAAACGAAAGTGCCTCCGCACATCTAACGGCGGAGGGGACCCGGTGGCCAACTTTTTGATGACTTCTGCATCCTGCGCCCGCCCAGGCAGTCAGGTTGGCCATCGCATAACGCGGCGCTTGCGGAGAAGCGCTGGAATCAAGCCTGCTCGCACGAGCTGCCCGGCGGCCACGTCACATGGCGAGACCGCCGTCGACCTGTATGACCTGTCCCGTGATGTAGCGGGCGTCGTCCGAGAGAAGGAAGGCATCCACACGCGCTACCTCTTCAGGCGCGGCGAATCGGCCGACGGGTATGGACTGCAGGACTTTGGCACGGTAGTCCTCGGCCAGCCTTGCGGTCATGTCGGTCTGGACCATGCCCAGGGCCAGCGCATTGACGGTGATGTTTCTGGACGCGACTTCTCTGGCGAGAGCCTTGCTCAGCCCGATCATCCCCGCTTTTGAGGCGGCGTAGTTCACCTGTCCCGCGATGCCCACCAGCGCGCTGACCGAGGTCACATTCAGGATCGAACCGAAACGCGCCTTGAGCATGACAGGGACCACCGCCTTGCAGTAGTTGAAAGCGCCCTTCAGGTTTGTGTCGATGACCTCATCCCAGTCGCTCTCGCTCATGCGCACGAGCAGTCGGTCGCGGATGATGCCGGCGTTGTTCACGAGGTAGTCGATCCGCCCGAACTCCCGCCTGACCTCTGCGGCCATGGACTCGGCAGCCGCGGGGCTCGCGGCATTTGCCTCGAACGCCCGCGCGCTTCTCCCCAACGCCGTCAACTCGGAAAGCAGCGATTCGCTCTCCGGCCGGCTCCGGGAAAAGCTGAATGCAACGTCGCAGCCGCGCCGCGCAAGCTCCAGGCAGATCGCGCGTCCGATGCCGCGCCCGCCGCCCGTAACGATTGCCACCCGTCCCTCAAACATCATCGCCGCTCCTCGAGCCGAACGGCAGACGCACGTGAACCCCACTAATCGACTATCCTGCGCATGAACTCGGTTACGCGGCCTTCCATGCCCCGCGACTCCAGCGTGGCCCGCAGAAAAGCCAGAATCCCCGGCAATTGGGGGTGCCGCTCGCGAACATCTTTCAGGACCGTTTCGAGCCCGGCCAGGATCCTGCTCGGGTTCTTTTCCCGTCGCACCAGCGCAGAGAATTCCGCCAGCCGGCGTTTCATCTGAGGATTCTTGCGCTCGGCGACAAGCACCTCACGCAGCCCAAGAATCGCATCCATCAATGTCTGAGGGGCCGGAACCTCGTCCGCCCTGGTTTCGACGACAGGGCGTTCTCCCGTTATGACGATGGGACGGACTTTGGGCTGCGGCGCCGCGGCGGGCACCGGCTCGCTCGTCTTCACAGCCTCGGAGTCAGGCGGTGCTGCTCCCGCGGTGGCTTTGTCGCCGTCTACAACGACCTCCAGTTTGGCGTCCGTCAGATCCAGGATCAGACCGTGCACCTTCAGCGAGCGCGGGAGCGGCGCCGCTGCGCGCAGGAATTCCACGGCGGCCGTGACATTCTCTCTTGTCCCCGAGAAGGCTCCGAACCATTCGCGCAGATCGCCGTCGCCAAACGCAGATCGGGCGACCCCTGCCCTTCGGAACGCTTCGATCACGTCCGCTGCAGGGAAATGTGCCATGGCGCAGTCCGTGTGTCCCACGACGAAGACCTCGCTCGCACCCTTGACATAGACGGCGGCCGCGACGGAACGTAGGACATCCGCATGCTGCGCCGTGATGCGATTGCCCGCGGTCCGGATAACGATGGCACGGCCCTGCGGCAGGCCCAGTGCGGGTTCCAGGAACGACGTGAGACGGGGATCGATGCACGCAAGGATCAGGAACGGCGGGCCACCCGGATCAAGCGGTTCGGTCCGGCCGGCACGGTAACGCGCGTTCGCGGCGAGGATCTGTTGAAGGGTGGTCCCGCTCATGGTGCCCGCTCCGCATCCGAAATCCGCATTTTCAGCCATCTCAGGCGGGAAAATCAATCGCGGTGATCGCATCGATCTCCCCGTCTGTTTCTGCCGGCTGCGTTAGCGGATACCTGAGTCGTGCAGGCCCCCGGACGCAGCAGTAATCGCGACTGTCAGGTGCGACCGGAGGGGGTCAGGCCGAGGGCCTATCCCCAGTGGCTCCGTCGGGCCGCCGGCGCCCGCTTGACCGCCCATGATCCGTCTGCGCTCTGTTTTCGGAAGAGTGCCTCGCGGGTCTGTGGCGCACCCGACGACGCGTGAAAACGTGCCCGGGCGAAATGCACCGCCACGGCCGAGCGGGCGCCAGCTCTAATTGCCGCGAATCGTGGGCCGGCGGCTCTTTCCAGCCATCCCGCACAGCGGGGAGCGCCGGTCCGGCACCCGCTGAGCATCCTATTCCGGAACAGTCTCAAACAGCCGTTGCGGCCTTTCGACGGCCGTAGAGCCGGACCAGGCCCACGCCGAGGAGCGCGCCTGCCGCATCGGCGATCGCGTCGCGCGCCGATGCATCCCTCGCCGGGACAAAACCCTGGTGAATCTCGTCCGAAACCCCGTAGAGCACCGTGACAAGGAGCGGCAGCACAAAACCGCCGCGGCCTGGACGAGGCCGCATGCCCTCGTGCACAGCCCAGAACGCGAGCAGATAGAGGACCAGATATGCAGCCCCGTGCAGGAGCCAGTCGGGAAGCTCCCCAGCGATCCTCGTGTCTACCGGACCCGAACTCATGTAGAAGATCAGGACCATGTAAACCAGAACCGGCATCCGGTAGATCAGAAAATGCATCTCTTCCACCTATCCTGCGACTGTCTCCAGACGATATGAGATAAGAGGACTCCGGAATGGGGGAGCGGTGTGCTTCGCTCACGCCGGGATCTGAAACGGGACCGAAGGCGTCAGAACGGGAACGGATACATGAGCCAGCCCGCGGCAATCGACAGCAGGACAAAGGAGCCAAGGAGATAGAAGAAATACTTGGTTCGTTCCTTCGCTCCCCTCTTGGCAATGAACGTGAACACCAGCGAGACCAGGACGCTGAAGACAAACATCATCACGATGTGGTCGGTCACGGCTTCCTGCCCCGCGCGATATCAAAGGCGTCCACAACGACGAGCATGTTGAGGAGACCCGCTGCATAGATAAAAAGGTTGCCGAAGTCGTAGGTGTAGGCCGTAGGCTCGCCGGGCCCGATCCCGTTGAACCAAGAAACCCAGTAGAGCAGGCCGGCGCCGGCATCGGCGATGAACTTGAGCACCGAGAAGAGGTCCGTGAAATCGGGACCGAACACCCGGCCTTCGAGGCCAATGCCGATAAAGAACATGAGTGTAATGGCCGAAAAAAAGACGATGGCCCGATCCCACTTCCGGAGGACGGCGTGTCCGAGTCCCGGAACCGCCGCCGCAGCCACGCAGGCCACGGCGGTTTGCGAGACACTCAAACCGGTCGCTCCAGGTGCGGCCGCCTCTCGTGCTACGTCTGATTCCATAAGTGCGAAATGTTACGGGAAGGAACAGGGGCAGTCAAGGCCAAACCCTTTGGGCACAAGGGATTCGGCAAGACTCCTTCCGCGATGACCGGCAATTTGCCCCAATTTCAGGTCTGCCCATGAATCTCGACACATTGATGCGCGTCATGGTTTCCCGGGGGGCTTCCGACCTGCATCTCAAGGCCAACGCCTTTCCCCATATCCGGGTCCACGGAGATCTGATCCCTCTGGCGGAATACGGGAAGCTCGGTCAGGAAGACCCGCTCATGATGGCGTTTTCCATCATGAACAACCGCCAGAAGCAGAAGTTCCGCGACACGGAGGAGGTCGATCTCGGTTATGGCATCAAGGGCCTGGGACGTTTCCGCATCAACGTCTTTCAGCAGCGGGGCAGCGTCTCGGTCGCAATCCGCGCGATCCCGACCAAGATCCTCACCTTTGAAGAGCTCCTGCTCCCGAGGGTCCTCGAGCGGATTTCCGAGGAACCGCGCGGCCTTGTGCTGGTCACAGGCACGACAGGAAGCGGCAAGTCCACCACAATCGCCTCGATGATCAACTACATCAACGAGCGCATGACCCGGCACATCATCACGATCGAAGATCCGATCGAATTCCTGCACATGGATCGCATGAGCCTGATCAGCCAGCGCGAGATCTCCGTCGACGCAGCCAGCTTCAGTGTGGCCCTGCGCAGCGCCATGCGGCAGGATCCGGATGTCATCCTGGTCGGCGAAATGCGCGACCTTGAGACGATCGAGACCGCCTTGCTGGCAGCCGAAACCGGTCACCTCGTCTTCAGCACACTCCACACACTCGACGCTGTCGAGACCATCAACCGTGTGATCGCCGTCTTCCCTTCCCACCAGCAGCGGCAGATCCGGCTGCAGCTCAGCCAGGTCCTGCGCTCGGTCATTTCCATGCGCCTCATAAGGCGATCCGACATCGCCGGGCGTTTGCCCGCCATCGAGGTCATGATCGTGACCGAATACATCCGCAACTGCATCACGGAACCCGACAAAACCCGTCTGATTCGCGGTGCCATCGCCGCGGGAACCTCGCAGTACGGCATGCAGACCTTCGACCAGTCTCTTTACGAACACTACAAAGCGGGTAGAATCACCTTCGAAGAGGCCCTGGGCTACGCCACGAATCCCGACGAGTTCAAGCTGCGGGTGCAGGGGATCTACAGCACGAAGGAGGCTGCTATCGAGGCGATGGAACAGGAGCTCGCAGGTCGTGAACCGTGACGAGAGAAAACCCGGCTCAGGCGTTGATGCACAAGGCGACCCGGCTCCTCGCCCGCCGAGCGCATAGCCGGGGTGAACTCCACGCCAAGCTCGCCAAGAGTGCCGACCCTGCAGACCTCGAAGCGGTCCTCGACCGCCTCGAGGAGCTCGGACTTCTCAACGATGCGGAGTATGCGTATAATTTCGCCTCCAGCCGGATCCGCGAGAGGAGTTGGGGTTCTGCCAGGGTCTACCAGGCTCTGCTCCGCCGAAAGGTGCCCGCCGCTGTCGCAGCACGCACCATGGAACGGATTCGGGGCGAAACAGACGACCGGGCCTTGATTGAGACCTACCTCGAACGGTACTGGCGAACGAGGAGCCGGCCCAGGAACCGAGCCGAGCTGAGTAGACTCATCGGACACCTGAGCCGGCGGGGATACGGCGACGAATTGATCATCGACGTGCTCCACCGCAGAGTGCCGGCCGAAGCCTGGCGCGACTTTGAATCCGACTAGACCGCCCCGCCCGCCCGCGCCCCGGCTGAGAACCCAGGAGAGAATCTTGAAAAGCAGCGACGAGATCCGCGACGCGTTTCTGAAGTATTTCGAGCGCAACGGCCACAGGATTGTGCCGAGTTCTTCCCTCATCCCCTTCAACGACCCAACGCTGCTCTTTACCAACGCGGGAATGAACCAGTTCAAAGACGTCTTCCTGGGAAACGAGGAACGCCCCTACCGCCGCGCTACCACCAGCCAGAAGTGCATGCGCGTGAGCGGAAAGCACAACGACTTCAGGGACGTCGGACACTCCACTCGGCACCACACCTTCTTCGAGATGCTGGGGAACTTCTCCTTCGGAGATTACTTCAAGTCGGAAGCCATCCGTTTTGCCTGGGAACTCGTCACACGTGACTTCGGTGTCGATCCGGCCCGGCTTTGGATCACTGTCTATCAGGAAGATGACGAGGCGTGGCATTGTTGGAGGGACGAGATCGGGATCCTCTCCGAGAGGATCCTTCGCCTTTGCGAAGAAGATAACTTCTGGGCCATGGGTGAAACGGGACCCTGCGGCCCCTGTTCCGAACTCCACTACGATTTCGGCAGCAGCCCGCTGCCTGATCACGGCGACTGCGACCTGACATGTTCCTGTGGACGGTGGATCGAAATCTGGAACCTCGTCTTCATGCAGTTCAATCGCGACTCGGACGGGAAGATGACGCCCCTTCCCTCGCCTTCCATTGATACCGGCATGGGTTTTGAGCGCATCACGACCATCCTGCAGGGAAAGCAGAACAACTACGAGACCGATCTCTTCAGGCCCCTGCTGGACGAGGTCTCAAGAATCGCGAACCTCGATTACGGGGCAAACCCGCAGGACGACGTCTCGATGCGCATCATCGCCGATCATGCGCGGGCTGCGGCCTTCGTCATCGCCGACGGGCAGTACCCCGGTAACGACAAGCGCGGCTACGTCATCCGCAAGATCATGCGGCGAGCAGCCGTCCACGGCAAGAAGCTCCAGGTCCACGAGCCGTTCATCTACCGTGTCGCCGGCGTCGTCGGTGACCTCATGAGGCGCGCCTATCCTGAACTGGCCGCGACCAGGGACACGATCGCCCGTGTCATCAAGCAGGAGGAGGAGGCCTTCGCCGACACGCTGGACAAGGGCCTGCGCGACTTTTATGACCGGGCGAGGCGCCTGAAGGCCGGGGGATCGAAGGTACTGCCCGGGGCCGAGGCCTTTTATCTGTACGACACGCGCGGGTTGCCCCTGGAAATCATCGAGGACCTTGCGCAGGAATACGGGCTTGCAGTCGACGAGGCCGGTTTCCAAAGTGCGCTCGAGGAGCAGCGGGAACGAGCCAGACAGGACTACCTGGCCGGAAGGGTCCGGCAGGAGGTCGCAGAGACCGTGTTCGAAGGCTCCTCCTGCTTTGTCGGTTACGGCTACCAGGTTCCGGTCCACTCCGTCATCGTCGCCATCCTCGTCGGCGGCGAGCGTGCCGAGTCGATCGCGTCCGGCCAGAAAGGAGAGATCGTACTCGACTCCACGCCGTTTTACGCCGAGTCCGGCGGGCAGGTCGGCGACACGGGAGTCCTGTCCGGCGGCGGAAATAAAGCGAACGTGCTCGACACGATATACCGGGGATCCGCCATCTCGCACGTCGTCGAGGTGACCGCCGGAGAACTGCAGGTGGGCGACAGGATTCAGGCTGCGGTGGACCTGCCGCGGCGGGAGGCCACGATGCGCAACCACACGGCGACACACCTGATGCACGCGGCCCTGAAGCAGGTACTGGGACCCCATGTGAAGCAGGCAGGGTCGCTGGTGGCGCCCGACCGCCTTCGCTTCGATTTCACGCACTTCGCTCCGCTGACCGCGGCCGAGATCGAACAGATCGAAAACGAGGTGAACGCGCAGATCTGGCGCAACGAGCCCCTCGTCACCCAGGTGATGGATCTCGACCATGCGATGCAGTCCGGGGCCGTCGCCCTTTTCGGTGAAAAATACCAAGAGCGTGTGCGGGTGGTCGAGGTGCCTGGATTCAGCAAGGAACTGTGCGGCGGGACGCACGTGCCCGCGACCGGAACCATCGGAATGTTCAAGATTCTTTCGGAAACGGGAGTCGCCGCTGGCGTGCGCAGGATCGAAGCGCTGACGGGCGCTGCGGCTCTTGCCCGTTTCCGTGCCGATGCGGGGATCCTCGACGAGATCCAGGAACAATTCCGCGTGACCCGGCAGGACGTGCCGGCACTGCTTGAAAAGATGCAGGGCCAGATTCGGGAGCTGCAGCGCCAGATCGCCCAGCTCCGGGTCGAAATCGTGAGGGCCGGCCTGGGCGACATCGTTGGACAGGCGCGACGCGTCAGGGGGGTACCGGTGATTGCCCATGTCCTCCCGGCGACGGACCGGGTAGCGATGCGTGAGATCGCCGACGACCTCAAGGCCAGGCTGGGCTCCGGGATCGTGGTCCTCGGCACGCCGCAGGACGGCAAGGCAGCCCTTATCGCCATGGTAACGCGAGACTTGTGCGAACGTATCCCGGCTGGCAAGATCATCAGGGAGATCGCCCCGATTGTGGGCGGCTCGGGAGGCGGCAAACCGGAACTTGCCGAAGCAGGAGGTAAAGATTCATCGAAACTGGCCGATGCGATAGAACGGACGTATTCCGTAGTCGAGGCGCTTCTGTCCAGGTGAGCCCAGGGTTCAGCC
This sequence comes from Acidobacteriota bacterium, assembly GCA_013388445.1. Lineage (GTDB taxonomy): Bacteria > Acidobacteriota > UBA6911 > UBA6911 > UBA6911 > JACADW01. The sequence continues at coordinate 8,695 of JACADW010000290.1, forward strand.
GGATCAGACGGCCTGGATGAGCAGTACCCAGCGGGCCGCCCACACCCGGGTACAGAGGGCAGGAGCGTATCGCGATCAGGATTATTATCAATCTATTGCGCGGTCTTCGGCCTCCTTCGGAACGGCATGGACATCGGAGGCGAGCCGCTTTGAGGATCTTGTCAGGCGAGGAATCGAAGCCAACTTCTGAATTCCGGATTCTCTATGCCGCGGCCAGAGGAGCCCGGCCGCTGTCGCGGGATCAGCCAAAAGCCTAGGAGTTCAATCGGCGCTTCTCCTTGGTTAGACTTTCTTGATCTCCACGGCATCCATAGGTTGTCACGGTTTGTTGCTCGAATCGAGGGCCTAGAAGATGACGAACCTCCGCACGATAGTGGCGCAGACGCTAGCCGCACTTCTCCTCCCGGGCCTTGCGATACCAATTCGCGCACAGACGCTCTATTCATATACAGATGGCAACGGCATCCGGATCTATACCAACATTCCTCCCAAGAGGTTGGTGCAGGATCTGCAAATCACCGGGCGCCCGCAGAGTCCAGCCGACTCCGTGCAGGAAAACCCCTCGATCTCCTATGATGACATCATCGAGAAGTACGCGGAGGAGTACCAGCTGGATCCAGCCTTGGTCAAGTCGATGATTGCCAGGGAATCCGGATTCAATGCCCAGGCGGTATCACCCAAGGGGGCGATGGGACTGATGCAGCTGATGCCCGACACCGCGGCCCGCCACGGCGTGCGCGATGTCTTTGATCCGGAGGAGAACATCCGCGGCGGCATGAAACACATGCGGCTCATGCTGGACATGTTCGGAAACGACCTCAGCCTCAGCCTCGCCGCCTACAACGCCGGAGAGAACCTTGTGCAGAGGCTGGGAAGGATCCCGCAGATCAAGGAGACCCACGACTACGTCCGGGCGATCACGCGCCTGTATGGCAAGAAACAGATGGAGCTGCCGGTTACCGCTGCGCGCAGCAGTCCGCCTCCGGTGTTCCGGTACTTGGACGCGAGAGGTGTCGAGCACCTGACCAACATCGCTCCCGTCCGGCGTTCTGAGGCAGATCCGATGCTCTGGACGCAATCGCAGCCCTAGGGAGGGTGCGGCCCACGGGGACATCTGGAGTTGGCCCCAGCGATGCATAGCCTTGCCATCCTCCCGCAAGGCCTTCAGTTTCAATGTCTTACTTGACACACATCGCGGGCGGGTCTAACATGCGGATTATGCGCCGCGGCCAATGCCGTCCGGATGGCAAGGGACTTTCGCCCGGGATTCCGATCATCGCCACGCTCACAGTGTGGCTTTTTGTGTGCGCAGGCATCTCGCAGGCATGGGATCGGGCAGCTGCAGAGGCAGCCCTCAACCGGGCGTGCGAACTGAGGCAACAGCTCACCACCGATCCGTCTGCGGCCAGCAGGGAAGACTACCTGAAGTGCATCCATTCCTACAGGCGGGTCTATTTCAGCGATCCCCACTTCCACGGCAGCGACGATGCGATCTACGGGGAGGCCGTCCTCTATCAGGAGATGGCCGCCCGGTTCCGCTCGCCCGGTGACCTCGCTGAAGCGGTTCGGCTCTTGAGGTTCCTGGTGAAGGATTACGGGGTGAGCCCTTACCGGCGGGATGCACTCAACCGCCTGGCCGCCCTTGAACCGACCACCGCTCCGGATGTCCGCCCCCTCAAGACGGTGCAGGTGGTTCAGCCAGGGCCGGTCACGCACGCTCCGGCCAGGGCGCAGGAAATGTCGCCGCAGAGCCGCTCGAACGCATCGCTCCAAGCGAAACGGATCTCGACTGTCCGAAGCATCCGCCACTGGTCCACATACGAACGTACCCGCATGGTAATCGATCTGGACGGGCGCGTTCTCTACCGGAAGGAGATGATCAGCAATCCCGACAGGCTGTTCTTTGATCTGGCTGATACCGTGCTGACGCAGGAACATGCAGGCAGATCGATCGTTGTCGGGGACCGGGTCCTCAAAAAGATACGCGTGGGGCAGAATCGACCCGATGTCGCCCGCATTGTCCTGGACCTTGAAAAGGACGTCGACTGCACCGTCAGGGAGCTCGAGGATCCGTTCAGGATTGTTGTGGAAATCCGAAGAGCGGGGAATAAAGCAGCGCCCCTGGCTGCCTCTGGCGTCTCGAGGGGCATGGCGCCTGCGCCTGTCTCACCTCCGCCGCCTCGGGCCGCAACGGCGCCGGACCATTCAAGGGACCAGGCACCCAACCAGCCCGCCGTGAGGACTGGCCGCGCTGTGCAGCCTCAGGCCGAGGCCGCCCCTGGAAGCCAGTCGGCGACGCCTCTATCGGCTGCAGCGCGCGTCAACGGCTCGGGGAAGATCGGCGAAAGAAACGGACAGCAAGCCGCGCCATCCCCCGGGCCGGCCGCGTCAACGGCTGCAGTCACAATGCCATCCAACGGACCGGCCAAAGTGACGGATTCCGCGGATGCTCTCGCGTCGGCGCCGAAGGTGACGCTGGCCCTCGAAGAGATGCTTCAGCCGAACCTGCCCAAGATCAAACTTGATATCAGGGACACACCCGCGCCCGTTTCACCACGACGAGCTGCAGCCCAAAAGACTGCAGATGCCGCAACGCCGTCCAGACCCGTTGACATCCCTTCCCCTGCGAAGATGGCTTCGCCTACGAGCGGCGGAAACATGACGATGACGCGAGTGCTCGGGTTGAAGGTGACAAGGATTGTCATCGACCCGGGTCACGGCGGCAGCGATACTGGAACCGTCGGACGCAACGGTCTCAAGGAGAAGGACCTTGTGCTCGATGTCGCGCGCGAGCTCAAGGAATCGCTTGAGGAGAGGATCGGTGCCATTGTTGTGATGACGCGGAATGATGACCGCTTCGTGTCGCTCGAGGAGCGCACCGCCATCGCAAACAGGAACAAGGCCGATCTTTTCATCTCGATCCACGCGAACTCAAGCACCAGCCGTTCGATAAGCGGAATTGAGACCTACTACCTGCACTTTGCCAGGTCCTGGTCCGAACGTGTGGTGGCCGCGCGCGAAAACGCGGCGACGGTTCAGAGCATCAGCGAGCTCGAGGATCTGATCCGGAAGATCGTCCTTGCAGACAAGTCCTCCGAATCCCGTGAGCTCGCCGGCATCCTGCAGAAGTCTCTCTACAGTGGAACCAGGACGATCTTCCCCGAGATGCGAAACAGGGGAGTGCGCAGAGCGCCTTTCCTGGTCCTCGTCGGCGCCGAAATGCCGGCCGTCCTGGTTGAAGTGGCCTTCCTTAGCAATCCAAGGGACGAACAAATGCTCAGCGAGCAGAGCGGCCAGCAGATCGTTGCCCGGGCCCTTCTATCGGGCATCGAAGGGTATGTTAAGACCCTGAGCAACTTTGTCGCCGAGGCCCACCCCGGTTCGAAGTAATCTGGAGAAGGTATGCCAAGCGCACACTCCGCCGGCCGTCGGGCGCCGAATCGTCCGCAGCCTTTCCTCCTGGGCCTGGTGGCGTTGCTGCTGTTGCCGCCTGCCGGCACTGCACAGACCGAGTTCGTCGTGCGGGATTTCTTTCCGGCGGAGCTTGAATTCAAGGAGCTGGGCGCAGTCATTGCCGACCGGCTTGCGGGGGAACCGGCGGCCATTGCGGGAATGGAGCGCGGCGACCTGCTCTTGGAGGCGGGGTGCCAGCGTTTCCAAAGCCGCACCTACAAGGTCGAGGGTGGAGGGTCGCTGACTGTCGAGGTAGCCTACATCAAAGACGGCAGGGGTGCTTACTCGCTCCTGACACTATTCCGGGAGGTGCCCATAACCGCCGGCCCGCCCGGAGAGTATCTTGCGGCGGAACCCGATCACTTGAGTTTTATTCTTGGCGCGCACTGGGTTCGTGTCCGGTCGGCCGACGCGCAGCTCGCGCGAAGAGTGGCCATATCCGTGAGCAATCGCATCGGGCCTCGCGACACGGCCCTCCCGCCCCTGGTCCGGCGCCTGCCTCGCGCCGGATACGAACCCGGCTCGCTGCGGTACATGCTCGGCCCGAGATCTTTCAAGGCCTACGGAGCGCCCGTCCGGGGATCGCGGCCGCAGGTCACCGCAGACCTGGAAGTGGCGCAGGCCCGATATCGGGATTCCGGTCAAACAGGGATTCTGACGCTGGTGGGCTTCCCCACGGGACAGCTTGCCGAGGAGTTTTTCGACGCCCTTGCGGCACCTCCGGCTGCACAGAATGCGGCTTCTGGAGCCCGAAGCTATGCGCGGCGGGTGGGTCCTCAGGTCGGGATATTAGAAGGAACATTTGAGCCCCTGCCGGCCGATAAGATTCTCGGGTCGCTGGATTTTCAGTATTCGATCCGGTGGATCTACGACAAAAACAACCGAAGCTCCGCAACGGTCTGGGGGGTTCCGGTCAGCCTGCTGGGCACCGTCGTGCGCTCGCTGGCCCTTACCGCGCTGCTGTGTGTGGCTTCACTGATGGCAGGGTTCGGAATAGCCGTTTTCCGTTTCCTGCTCCGGAGCTATGCGCCGAACAATTTCCTGGACCGCCCGGAGCGGACGGAGATGATTCGGCTCAAACTCGATGAGAACTGACCTGCTGCGGCGCGTCCCCATTTTTGCCACGCTCGACGACACGGAGTTCAAGAATCTGGAACCGATCTTCCGGATTCGCGCTTACCAGAGAAACCAGGTCATCTTCCTTGAGGAAGAAGCCGGCACTTACATGTACATTGTTCTGGCCGGCAAGGTGAAGGTGACCAAGTCTACACCTGCAGGAAAAGAGACAATCCTGGCCATTCACAAGCAGGGTGACTTCTTCGGCGAGATGTCGCTGCTGGACGGAAAGAGCGCTCCGGCCACGGTCTCGGCCATGGAGGACTGCAAGATTGCCGCCATAGGCGCCTCGGATTTCCAGCGCCATCTGATGACCAACGACAAGGTTGTCCGCCAGATCATCACGGTGCTGTGCGCGCGCTTGCGCCACGTCTGGGCGCAGATCCAGAGCCTGAGCTACAGCACGGCCGAGGCAAGGATC
>JACADW010000291.1 GCA_013388445.1 Acidobacteriota bacterium
ACTATTTCCCCAATTTCCTGTCTGCGGATTGTTGACCGAGCTGCATCTGGAAATTGGGGAAATAGTCGCCTGTCACCAAATTTCAACCGCCGAAAACGACTCTCCAGGGGCGGACGCGCCACTCCCTGATCAGGCCGGCCCTGACATAGGGATCCCCCTTGGCAAACTCTTCGGCCACTGCCGGGCTTTCGCCTCTGAAAATCAGCACGGCGCCGTCCACGGGATCGGACAGCGGGCCCCCCATCACGATCTCACCGCGGTCATAGGCCGCCTTGGCATAGGCCAGATGCTGTTCGCGGTAAGGGATGCGCCGCTCCACGTAGTCGTCCACAGTCGTATAAAAAAGCAGGTAATACATAAGGCCTCCAGGAAAACCCGAAAGCGGAACAGGCCACAGGAGAAAATACCACAGGATGTCGCGATTCGCTCGGAGGCAGACGCCTTTTCAGGGCGGGCTGCCCGCCCCGGTCCCCTCTTGCTTCGTGCGCAGTTCGATCAATGTGATCTCGGGAGGACAGTTGAAACGGACCGGCAGGAGCGAGCATCCGATCCCGGCGCTTGTGTATCCTTGAACATGCCCGTGACGCCAGATTCCGCGCGCGAAACGGCGCGGAGCGCTGGTGTTTAGCACAATCGGGATGCCGCCCGGGAGGCAGACCTGCCCTGCATGTGTGTGCCCGCAAAGGTAAAGATCGATCCCCCGGTCTGCCGCCTCTTCATATAGCTCCGGGGAATGCGCCAGCAGCACCTTGAAAGCGCCTTCCGGCACAGGCGCAAGTGCCCCGGGCAAGTCGTCACACCCATAGTAGTGCGGGTCGTCAACGCCGCAGATCCAGATGCTCTCTATGCCCCTGCGGATTTCCAGGGAATCGTTCATGAGCACGCGCACACCCATACGCTCCAGGTGCACAATCTTCTCGGCGAAATCATGATTCCCGAGGATGCCCACAACACCGTGTTTGGCGCGAACGCATGCAAGGATTTTTCCCATCTCGGGATATACGGCGGCGCACGATCCCTCGATGTCGTAACGGTAGTCGCCGGTCAGGACACAGAGGTCGGCTTCCAGGCCGCGCAGCCGGGCGCAAGATGCCTCGGCCAGGCCCGCAAGGCCATCCGCATGTATATCGGAGAGATGGAGGATGCGAAACCCTTCAAAACTGGCCGGCAGATTGGCGAACTCGAATTCCAGGGTCCGCAGGCGAGAATCCAGCGCGTTGCGCTCGCCGCGCCGCAGCATTCCTGAGACACAGAGGACGGCGCGCAGCAGAGTGCAGATAAGATGCACGTTCTCAAGGTGGAACGATCCTCGGCCCTGATGTCCACCGGGCCGCAGGTGACGCGATTCTATACGCCGACGTTTCTCACGAAAGTCCTTCGTCCCATACAGGGATTTCGTGTGCCGGGACAATTCAGCCCCGCTTTCCTGCCGGGATGCTGCACCCGGAAACCCGATCACGCGACTCATCGTTCTCTCATCGTTCTCGGTGCGGCAGTTCCGATCAAGGGAGCTCGACCGAGCCGCCGTCGGCATCCGTCGAACTACGGCCCGGGACTCCTCCGCCTCGAGTCCGACCGCGCACGCCAATCCGCTAGGAACTGATCGGCGTCAACCATTCACTCCTGGACTTAAATCTGCGCCGCCGGTCTGTCTCCCCGCTATCGGCCTCGGCAGTCTCCACTGACGGGCCACGATCATCGCGCGGGATACCAGCCGCGGTCCCAGGGAAAGGCAAGCGTGGGTTGGTTTACGTAGCGGCTCATTTGGAACCGGACCCTCCCCCCACACCCCGGCTCGAGCTTTACGGTGAGTACCGGCGCTCCGACACTGGCTTTATGCCCTCCTATCTCGACCCCATCGAACCGGTGTTCTCCGTGTGCTCCCGCCTGAACGACCAGCGCCCGCGGTTCGATCGGGTTTGTATTGACGAGCGTGAGCGTGGCAGAGTCGGGCCCCAGCGCCTCGACCAGTGCCCCGATGTCCGGAGGAAGTCCGGCTCGTCGTGCCACCGGATCGAAGTAACGGAAGCGGCTGTGGAGAGTCCAGATCCTTCCTCTGGCGAAATAACCTCCGAGAGTGAGGTTTGTGAGCGTATCGGTTGCTGCCGGATTGAAATCCAGGAGGTAGTCCGCAAGCCGGGTGTCCGCTGTGGTCGTGTCTTTCCGGATCTGCTCCATTTTGCTCCTTACCCTGTCAAGATCTCCCAGCAGCATTCTGACCGGGTAATCCGGGTCCTTGCCCTCGAGGAAAGCGAGCCAACCGGTGATTGGGACCCGCTCGAGGTCCTTTCGGTCCATTGACCAGAGATAGATCTCTGTCAGACGGTCGTCGAAGAGGTTATCCGTCCAGTGGTACCACTCCGCTGGGCCATCGCAGTTGTATCCCCGGGGATCGCCGTACATTTGCGGAAGCAGGGTCTTCCCGTCGACAACCCGCTTGTTGGCATAGATGTTGTCCATCTGTCGCCGGAGAACATCGACGTAGGCTTGATCTCCACTGAGCAGCAGGGCATTGCTGAAACCGGGCCAGGACCCGTGCACTACATAATTGCGGTGCACAATCCGCTCGATCTCGCCGTCGAAAATGGTGAAGTTCCAGCCGTATGTGCCCTTCCACCAGCGGCCTCCGTACTCCCCTCCGGGCGTGCCGTCCAGGCCGACGTTTGTCGGGATGTTTCCACCGCACTCGGCGGTCCGGCCCTTCCAGGCATTGACATACTCGAGCACCCAATCCCGATACTTCTGATCGCCGGTGAGCATGTAAGCGTTGAGAGCCAGATTGGTGGCCGCGAGGTTGAGCGGGTTGTCGCCCACACTGTCCAGATACTCCGCGCAGTGTGCGAGCATCTTCGGGTAGTATTCCTCCATGTTCAGCAGCCTGGTCCGGCCTGCCGGGTTATGGAGGAGGTGGAAGCTCCCGGGGACCGGGTCTCCGACCCAGTCGTAGACGGTGGCCTTGCGCAGCATCGGACCGCGGCTGCCGTTCCAGATGCTCCGGATGAGCTTTTTTTCGGGGTCGTAGTTCAGCGCTTCGGGATCTTCGCCCATGTACATCCCTGCGAATCGCTTCATCCTTTCCCGGTACAGCGGATCGTCCGGCTCGCACAGCCCCAGCAACATGAAGGCGCGCATGCCTTCCCCGGTGTGAAACCAGTCGGATTGGGTGATGAACTCCTTGTAGTAGGCGCCGTTCTTGGCGAGCTCCGTGAGCCTGGTCCGAAGCTCACCGTACTGTCGCCAGTGGCCCTCCTGCGCTTTCTTGTAGAGCCGAAGGACCGAATCGGAACCGCCCAAAGCGTGAAGAAGCGTCCAATTGGAGAAGGTCTCGATGGCATCATCGGGACCGTCGAGTGTCCCCCAGCGGATGGTGTGGAGGAGATAGCCGCGCTCGTCCAGGTACTTCTCGGCGAAGCGCTCGCACGCCTCCGAGTTGAACCGTAGGAGTTCTCGCTCCAGTAGAGCCCATGCGGGCGGCGGCATGGGTGTGCGGATCACGACGCACGCGTCTCCCGCGGCCGCGAGAGCCTGGGCGAAAAGCGCGGACACGGCGATGACGATGCCTCTCCCGATCCTCGTGCTTGAAAAGGAATACGGCGGCATAGATACCTCCCCTAAATATGCGTGCACCAGTATAGCCGCTTATGAAAACCGGACACTTGAATCGTGTGCAGCGGTCTTCAGCCGGCGGACCTGTCGCCGGCATGGCGGGAGGCTGGATGTCGCAATTCCTCCGTACCACGAATCGCGCTAATAGATCCGAGGGGCCCCGAAAAAAGGTGCGTCACCAGGCTTCAGCTGGCATAAAATGGCAGTAGCAGAAGCCTTTCGACAGGCCGGAAGTGTTGCCACAGGAGGAGCAGCCATGAAGCGGTCCCTGATTTCCCGTCGTCAATTCACATTCGGGTCAGCATCTGCTGCGTTCGCCGGGGGGCATCTCGCCGTCGCAAATCATGCTGCAGCTGCCGTTGTATCTGAGGGCAAGCCTGCAATCCTCGGCGGGGCGCCCGTGCGATCCGATCCTTTCCCGTCATGGCCTGTCATAGAGAAACTGGACGAAGAGCAATTCCTGGAATCTCTGCGCCAGAAGAAGTGGTGCCGCCTCTATGGTGAGACAACCACCCGGCTCGAAGAGCGCCTGGCCCGGCTGATGGGAGCAAGACACGCCATTGGGGTCGTCAACGGCACCAATGCGCTTTACGCAGCCTTGTACGTGCTGGATGTCGGGCCCGGAGACGAGGTGCTTTTGCCCGCCTACACTTTCGTAGCGACTCTCAACGCCGTCATCCAGCAGTATGCGCTGCCCGTCTTTGTGGACACCGATCTGGAAACACAGCAGCTGGACACCTCGAAGCTCGAATCCCTGGTAACAGAGAATACCCGCTGCATCCTTCCCGTGCACCTCGGGGGCAACGTCGCGAACATGGACGAGGTTCTGCGGGTCGCCGTCAAGCATAATCTCGCGGTTGTTGAAGACGCCTGCCAGGCTCACTTCTCGGAGTGGAACGGGCGCAGGACCGGCACACTCGGCGACATCGGCTGCTTCAGCTTTCAGTCCACCAAGGTTCTTCCGTGCGGAGAAGGCGGCGCCGTTGTGACCAGCCGCGAAGATCTATACGACCGGCTCCACGCTTACCAGAACAACGGGCGCGACCGCCTCAAAGGGACACGTGACGGCTACCTGCACCAGGGAAGCAATCTGCGGATGACCGAGTTCCAGGCGGCGCTGCTGCTCGCTCAGCTGACCCGGTTCGAGCAGCAAAGCCGCAACAGGGAAGAGAATGCGAAGCATCTCACCTCGCTCCTCAAGCAGATTCCCGGGATCAAGCCTGCGGGAATGTACCCGGGCTGCACCCGCAACACCAGCTACGTCTACCTGGCCCGCTATGACGAGCGATCCTTCAAAGGCCTGTCGCGTTCGGCTTTCCTGCGGGCACTCCACAAAGAGGGTATTCCCTGCGGCTCGAGTTACCGGCCTCTGAACAGAGAGCCCTTCATGGAAAAGGTCCTCAACTCGCGCCACTACCGAAGGATCTACACCGGTGAGCGGCTCAGGGAGTATCGTGAGAAGAGCCAATGTCCCGCCACCGATGTGCTGAGCAAAGAGGGCCTCTTTTTCTCGCACACAATGCTGATGGGCACTCGACAGGATACTGAGCAGATCGCCGAGGCGATTGCCAGGATCCAGAAACACGCCGAGGAGATCGCGCGCCTCTGAAATTCCGGATGCTGGACGCTCGCACCTGGTGAGGTTCATCCATCCCCTGGTTGCGGGCTGTCCTGCTCGCCCGGCAGGTGATCGAATGCCGGACCCGTCAGAAAACGCAAATGCTCCATATGCTCCGCGGGGTCTGCGGCAGGCCGATGAGTGCCCTGCAATGAGCGGAGATCGGTATGCGCAAGTACAGAATCGCGGTGATACCAGGAGACGGCATCGGTGAAGAGGTAATGCCCGAGGGTATCCGGGTGCTGGACGCCGTGTCCCGAAGGGTGGGCGGATTCAGGCTCGAGTACGAGCATTTTCCGTGGGGATGCCGGTACTATCTTGAGAACAGGCGGATGATGGCATCCGACGGACTGGAGACACTCCAGTCCTTCGACGCCATCTATTTCGGCGCCGTCGGTTTTCCATCGGTTCCGGATCATGTTTCCCTGCGCGGCCTGCGTCTCCCGATCTGCCAGAGGCTTGAACAGTATGTTTGCTATCGGCCCAGCCGCATCCTGCCCGGGATAAAGAGCCCATTGGCGGGAAAGCGCGCAGGTGACGTTGATCTCGTGGTTATCCGGGAGAACACGGAGGGAGAGTATGCAGGTGCCGGCGGCAGGGCCCATGCCGGCCTTCCCATAGAGGTGGCGGTCGAGACGGCGGTCTTCTCCCGTGTGGGCATCGAACGCGTCGTTCGCTATGCCTATCGACTGGCCGCCTCCCGCCGGAAGCACCTGGTCAGCGCCACCAAGTCAAACGCGCAGCAACACACGCTCACCCTCTGGGATCAGGTCGTGGAGGAGGTAGGGCGGGAATTCCCGGACGTGAGGATCGAGAGGGTCCTGGTCGATGCATTGGCGGCCCGCTTTGTCCTGAAACCCGAGTCACTGGATGTGATTGTGGCGTCTAATCTCTTCGGCGACATACTTACGGACCTTGGCGCTGCCATCTGCGGGAGCCTGGGGATTGCGCCCAGCGGCAATATCAATCCGGAGCGGCGTTATCCTTCCATGTTCGAGCCCGTTCACGGATCCGCGCCGGACATCGTTGGCAGAGGTATCGCCAATCCGATCGGAATGATCTGGTGCGGGGCCATGATGCTTGATTTCATTGGCGAAACCGAGGCCGGTCGGCTCGTTGAATCAGCGATCCGGGACGTTACGGCAGATGGAAGCGTGCTCACGCCGGACCTGGGCGGAAATGCCACCACGCGAGAGGTTTCCTCGGCCATTGTCGAAAAGCTCGCGTAACTCCCGGACTCGTGGGCCGGCGGCGCTATCCAGCCGTCAAGCACGGCGGGAAGCGCCGGTCCGGCTGCGACGTTTGTTTTCGGCGGACGGGCCGTCCGTCGCACGATTCCCATGCCCCGGTTCCTCGTGGGCCAGCGGCGGGTTTCAGCCATCCCGCACGGCGGGAAGCCCCCGTCCGGCACCCGCTGAACATCTTAGTTTCGGAGCAGTCCCTCATGCGCGTGGTGGCACCCAAGCCCATGAAGGTTGGCTTCGCCGACGCTCGACTTGGTGAAGGAATGGTGTAACCGGCTTTTCCACCTCGCTATTATCGGAAGAGGATGAACCTGCACCATCCGCCTCGATTTTGCAGCCGAACTCTCATATTATCTCGCCCGAAACAAGCAGTGTTTGCGGCGACCTCAGCGGATCGTCGCGTCAAGTACTTGACCTTTCCAGGCGGCACCTCATGACAGACAAGACCCGGTCAGGAACCAGAGTTGGACGGTTCTCTCACGCCTGTCTCTTCATCGCCAGGATTCTGATCGTATGCGGCATGCTGGGGCTGCTCGGCGTAGTGGGGTTTGTCTTCTGGTTCCGGATTTCCGCGCTCGCGGCCCTGCCGCGTCTGGATGGAGTGGTGGTCGTCACCGGGTTGACGGCGCCGGTGACGGTCATCCGGGACAACACGGGAACGCCTCACATCCGGGCCGTCAACCTCGACGATCTTTTCATGGCACAGGGCTACATTGCGGCGCAGGACCGGCTCTTCCAGATGGACCTGTCGAGGCGGATCGCGGCGGGCGAGCTGTCGGAGATCATGGGCCCGCCGCTCGTTCGCGGGGAGAGCGCCGCGCGACTTCTGGAACGCGACAGGCAGCAGCGGTACCTGCAGATTCGCCGGGCAGCGGAATGGACGGCTGCCCAGGCCGGCTCGGAAGACCGGCGTTTCTTCGCCGCCTATGCGCGCGGCGTCAATGCCTATATCGAGCAGAACCGCAGCCGCTTGCCCATCGAGTTCCGCTTTCTCGGATATCAACCGCGGCCCTGGGCTCCCGTCGACTCCGTCCTCGTGGGCACGAACATCAGCCAGATGATGAACTCTCAGTTCCCGGTCGAATGGCGCCGCGACCGCTTCGCCGCGCGCCTGAGCGCGGGGATGCTCGACGACCTGTACGTGAATGACTCGCCCCGCGACCGCGCGCCCGGGGAGGGATGGGGGGTGACGGTGGAGACTGCCCACGCGATGCCGAAGGCTGCTCGCGGTATCGTGCGGAGCGAGCCCGACGCGCCGGCCTCCCCATTGTGGGAGGTGCTGCGGATAAGGAGTGTGGATGTGGCCGGCGGAGACCCGGGCGAAATCGATTTGCGCCCCGGATCCAACAACTGGGCCGTGAGCGGGCGCTATACCGCTTCAGGACGGCCGATGCTCTCAAACGACATGCATCTGCCGCACAG
>JACADW010000292.1 GCA_013388445.1 Acidobacteriota bacterium
GAAACCGGGCCGGACACGGCCGGATCGCCCGCCGCGCCGGGATTGAGGGAGGGCTGACCCGTAAGCCAACCCCCGGGACGCAACCCTTGCACCGCCATGCCCGCCTCCCGGATTCTCTCACAACGAATGCGAGAGTTCACCGAGCATTCCTGCACCGCGAGCCTCTCCCCTTTCCCTCTGAATTCTGAATTCTGGATTATGAACCCCTTACTCCGGCTCGCCGACGTCAAGCCCGATTTCAATCAGCCTCCGACGGTTGTATCCGCCACTCCGAGGCCCGACAAGCCCGGCAGCCTATTGCCACGGCATGACGCGTAGATTAATGTCAGGCCTCGGGAGGTAATTCGAGTGAGAACGACTCTGCTGGCGTTCGTGGCGGTTGCAGTCATGCAGGCACAGGCCGGCGCCGTCGACGTGCCGCTGAACGTGCGGGAGGCAGACGGGGTGGCGCGGGTCGGGAATCCCGTCAACTCGGGCATTCCGCTGCCGAGAGGCGCGGTAACAGAGGCCGGCGCGTTGCGCCTGATGGACGCCCGTGGGCGAGTGGTCCCTGCGAGCATCGAGCCCCGCAGCCGCTGGATCGAAGACGGATCGCTCCAGTGGGTGACGGTGCATTTCGTCGCCGACCTCGAGGCCGGAGGCACGCTGCGGTACCGGCTGATTACCTCCGGGGATGCCGCGCCGCCGAATCCCATCGACATCAGGGAGGAAAACGGGGCGATCACAGTCACGACCGGCCCCGCGCGGTTCGTGATCCCGACCGATCGCCTTGCGCCGTTCGGCCAGGTCTATATGCGCGGCGACCTTTCCAGGGATTTTGCCGAAACAGACGCCGTGCTGTCGAAACCGGCGTCGGTGGTCCTCACAGCCCGGCCGGGAGAATCTCGTGTCGTGCCGCGTCCCGACAGGCCGGGTGAATTCAGATCAGAACTTGTCCGCATAGGGTATCCTCTCACTCAGACCGCCGCAGTCCAATCGGTCCTGGTCGAGGAGCGGGGACCGGGGCGAGCCGTCGTAGCGCTCAAGGGCACATTCTCGACACCCGAGGCGGAATCTCTCGACTTCACCGCACGCCTTTATTTCTACGGCGGTTCGCCCCTGGCCCAGATGACATTCAGCGTCATCAACCGGCAGATGGACAGCATGGCACGCTTTGTCGGAATCGAGCGGCTGGCCGTCGAGATCCCGCTGAAAGGGGCGCGGAGAGCGCGCGTGGCGCTGTCCAGGGAAGGCAAGAGCTTCGAGACCGCTCTCGGGAAGAAGCCGCTCAGCCTGATCCAGACGGCGCACGACCGGATGCGCATCACCGCTTCCGACGGCCGGGTCACGGAAGGGGCGAAGTCGGACGGCTGGGTTCAGGTCCGCTCCAGGGTCGCCTCCCTGATCGCGGGCACGCGCTGGTTCTGGCAGGTCTATCCCATGGGCCTCGCGGTCCGGCCGGACGGCACGCTCGCACTGGAGTTGAAGCCCTCCGGAACGGACCGCGTCGATCTCTACACTGCGGGAGCGAAGACGCACTTCCTCTTCTTTCACTTCGCCGCACCGCGCCGCGTCCAGCCCGCAGCCGTCGCCGCCGGGACGACGCACCCGCTCGTGGCCGCACCCTCTCCCGACTGGTACTGCCAGGAAACGCGTGTCATGGGTGACCTGTTCTCGGACAATCCCGAACTCTACGACACGAGGTACCGGGATCTCGTATCGCGGTTCCAGAACCAGATCGACCGGTGCCTGAACCGGCTAATCTCCAACCGGCCCCGCCCCGGCTGGAAGGTGGACGAGTACGGCTGGCTGAACTTCGGCAGCGGCCTTCACCATTATAGCTACGTTCGCGAGAATGCCCGGGAGAGCTGGTGGGACGGCAATTATTACGATTTCCCCCATGCCGTGATTCTCAACTACCTTCGAACCGGCGACCTCGTCAATCTCACGACCGCAGAGGAAGCGGGCCTGCATCTCGCCGATCTTGACATCTGCCATTCGTTCCCGGGCCGCCCCGAACGCGCCGGCTCGCCACGCAGCGGCCCGGTGGTCGGCCATTTCCGCAACTACGCTCGCGGCCAGAACTACGAGGGGCACGATTCCTTCACGTTCTACAAGAACGAGAGCCTCTACGAGCTGTACTACCTCACGGGCGAGCGCTGGTACCGGGAGGTCGGCCTCATGTCGTCGGACTTTGCCATGGCCTTCTGGGGCAAAGGCGCGCTGCGCAACCTCGCGCACGGAATCTGGGGCGTGCTCAGCGCCTACCGCGACACGCACGAGCCGAAGTACCTCGACCGGGCCCGGTTTTTCGTGGACCGGTGGGGCAAGCCCTGGCAGGACGCCAACCAGGGCAGTTTCAAGGACCAGCAGTGGATGTACGGCCTAGTGTTCGAAGCGTACGACAAGTATTACCGCCTGACGGGGGACAAGGGCACGGCCGAATATCTCGTGAAGGCGCTCGACGCCCTGATCCGTGAGTTCTGGAGGCCTGAAGGCGGCACGGGCGGCTTGGACGGCATAAACCTGATCGGCTACGGCCTGGGCTACGAGTACACCGGCGACGAGGAATATCTCAGGAAAGGCCTCGTGCTGCTCGAGAGGTTGTCCCGTCCCGGCGCCGAGGGCGACCGCGTGAAGACGTTCGCCCAGAACTTCAGGGCCTCGCCCTACTTTCTCAAATATCTCACCGCTGGCTACAGACGATAGAGGACGGCGGGCGCGCGGCCGGACGCCGGCCCAAACGGCGCCGCCGGGAGCGGGCCGCGGCCGGAGCAAAGCGGGCCGGGTACCATCCCGTCACAGGCGCCATCAGCCCGCCGGCGCCTGCCTGGCCGCGCACGCCGTCCGGAAGCCCTTTCCGGAGCAGAATGCTGTTGCCCCTCGCGGCTTGGTGGGGATATGTTGAGACCATGACAAATAGACCGAGTCGCCGTCAGTTCATGGAAAGATCGCTTCTCGTCTCGGGCGGCCTCACCGCGGGACTTGCGTTCGAACATCGGCCGCTGCTGGCGTACCTCAGGAACGAAACGAGGACGCCGCAGGCCGGGCTTCCCGCAGGCGGCCCGCTGCAGATGGGGAAGATCGGGAATCTCAGCGTCAGCAGGTTGATCTGCGGGGGAAACCTGTTCAGCGGTTTCGCCCACAGCGGCGACCTGCTCTACGTTTCCAGTCTTCTGAAACACTACTTCGCGCCGGAGAAGATCCTGGACACGCTCGAGCTTTGCGAAAAGGGCGGCATCAACACGGCCATCCTGCGCACGGACGACCACATGGTGGGCATCCTGAAGCGATATCGCAAGGAGCGCGGCGGCCGGATCCAGTGGATCGCGCAGACCTACCCGAAGGTGGACAACCTGCGGGAGAACATCCGGATCGCGATCGACAACGGGGCCGTCGGCGCCTACATCATGGGCGGCATCGGAGATACGTTCCTGAAGGAGGGCCGGACCGAGCTGATCGGCGAGGTCGTGTCCTTCATCAAGCGCAACGGCCTCGTCGCGGGCATCGGATCGCACTCGCTCGACGTGCCGAAGGCCTCCGAAAAACTGGGCTTCGAGCCGGATTTCTACGTGAAGACCCTGAACTCGGTCGGATACGAATCGCAGGATCCCGCCGAGATCGCCGCGTTTATGAAGACGGTGCAGAAGCCCTGGATCGCCTTCAAGGTCCTGGGAGCGGGGCGCATGAAGCCGGGTGAAGGCCTCGACCTCGCATTCAGGACGGGCGCCGATTTCGTCAACGTCGGGATGTACGATTTTCAGGTCGGGGAGGATATCTCCCTGGTCAGGGAGATCGTGGCCGCGCACGCGCGAAGAGAACGTCCCTGGCGCGCGTAGGCGGTGGCGCTCCCCCGGAGGCCCCCGTTCCGCACCGGCCCTCTTCAGGCGTCCGCTCGCTGCGAGCCTCGCCGAAGCGGCGGGGATTCGCCAGCGTGAGATCGAGGCGGCAGCTTCCCGATCTGCCGCGTCGAAGCTGTGTCGAGGTCGGTCGCGGACACGGCTCCGCCCCTCACATGTAGACCTGGGGTGTCTTCCTGCCGGCCTCGACGATCCTTACCCGGCCCTCGGCGACGCGTCTGGTCCCGCGTGTGGCAAGGTCGAGCACCGAGATGCCGTCCGGAGTCGTATAGACCAGCCGTCTGCCGTCGGCCGTGTAAGCGTTCTGGCTGAAACAGAGGCTTGCGCTCCCCGGTTCGCTGGTAAGACGGACGACTCGATGGCCGGTATCGGGATCTACCCAGCTTGAAGGAGGCTCCTCTCGACGTGAAACAGCCCCCACGCGGAGGGCCGCGAGAATCGCCGCACAACAGGCTGAGGAAACTACCACAGGTCGCGGGTCAGTCCTATTCCGTACCATTCGCACAACCCGAATGTGTTCCAGATAAATGCGCCGGACTCTCAAGCGCAGACCTGGCCCGGCATCGGGACGATCGCAGCCGCCAGCAGGCTTCTGGAACGGTCGCGAGCGCGCACCCGCCGACGCATGAAAACGCGTCCGGGCGGAACAGGCTGCGTCGGCACGACGAGGCCGTCTTCGGCACGGTTCTGATTCTGCTTCTTTGACGCCGCCCGGCGGTTCGTCTGCTCACACAACATCGGGCACCACGTACGGCGGACGGTAATTTCGGGTCAGATAGGTGTCCGCGTCCTCGTCGTTGACGAACTTCTCCGCGCTTGGGTTGAAGTGCAGCTTGCGTCCGGTGCGATAGGAGATGTTGCCGAGATGCATCATCGCCGTGGACATGTGTCCCTCGAGTATGTCCGCGGCAAGATCCTGCCACCGGCGCGAACGGATGCAGTCTATCCAGTTCCCGAAGTGCAACCTCTCCAGCGCTTCCACCGGAGGTTTCACGTCCTTCAAGGTCATGGACGGCCCCGGCTCGCTCTTGCGGCCCAGGTATGTCCTGAACACGCTGTAGTTGAGGTACATCCACCCTTCCGTGCCGTAGAGCAGGCTGCCCTCCCGTTCGCCGCCCTCATCGTTGGTGTCGAGGCAGCGCACCTCCGTCTCGAGGATGGTGCCGTCGCCGTACTCGAAAGTCGCCAACTGGAAGTTGGGCACCTCCTGGTCCGATCCGCGACGGTTATAGAGATTGCCCGCGCAGTGGATCTTCTCGGGATGTACCCGCTTGTCCATGACCAGACGTATCCTGTCTATGCCGTGAGTGCCGTTGTTGCCGAACACGGTCGTGCTGGTATCCCAGACCCAGTGCCACTGATAATGAAACCGGTTCTCGTTGAAGGGTCTGTAGGGCGCTGGACCCAGAAACAGGTCCCAGTGGACGCCTTCCGGTATAGGACCGTCCGGCTTGTGTCCGATGTTTTCGCGGAAGCGGTAGACGAACGCCTTCCCCATGTAGACTTCGCCCAGCAGGCCCTTCCGGACCAGCTTGACCGCCTCGTGCACGACCGGGCTGCTGCGGCTCTGGGTGCCGACCTGAACCACGCGATTGTATTTGCGGGCCGCCTGCACCATCTTGCGTCCTTCGTCGACGGTATAGGAGACCGGCTTCTCGACATACACGTCCTTGCCAGCCTGGCAGGCCCAGATTGTCTGCAGCGCGTGCCAGTGGTCCGGTGTGGAGATCGAAACCGCATCGATGTCCTTATCATCGAGGAGCCGGCGGAAATCGACCTCCGTCTTCACCTTGTTTCCAGTCATCTTCTCGAGTCCGGACACGACCTCCGGGAAGAGCCTTTCGTCGACGTCGCACACCTTGACGATGCGCACGTTCGGTATTTTGGAGAGGTTGAGGCAGTGCCCGCCCCCGTTGTAGGTGAAACCCCGGCTGCGAATCCCCGCGACTGCGACGTTGATCGTTTCGTTCGGACTGCTCCGTGCCAGGTGGCTCATCATCACGGGGGCGCTGGCCATCACCCCCGCGGTGGTTACCGCCGATTTCTTCAAAAAGTCCCGCCGATCCAATGATTCCATTCTACGCCTCCCTTCTGAGCTCGCGCGGCGGAGCCGATGAGTTCGCCTCGCAGACACTCTTATACCGCATCGCCCGCCCTTCCGGCTCTGAATTCTGAATCCTGAAACAGCCGGGCGCCCGTGGAGCCAGATCCCACGCACCGGATCCCCTGAAGGGATCATGGCTCCACCCGAGAGAAACGCTGCGTCGGAAATACGCGGGTCAGGCAGACCGAACGTCGCAAGGGACCATGACTGGCCACACGATCTCACGGCTGGATCAGATTCAGATGCCTGAAGTACCTGCGGAAAGACCCGCGGTCGCTGGCAAGCAGAGCGTCGGCTTGAACCTGCGCATGCGCGCCGATCAGCAAGTCCGCGATGACTCTCTTGTCTTTCCGAGTGCGTGATCGCGGCCTTGAACGACGGTGGACGATTACGTTCGATTGAGATCGTCAGCGAGGATCGTGCGTGGGCATTCGTTGCCGATCCGATTGGCATGAGCGGTTACTACCCATACAGCCGGCAAACGAGGGCGGAACAGGAACGACATGTCTGCGCCGGCATCGCAGCGCGCCGGAGCCGCGCGAGAAAGACGGTGCGGAACCGCCGGAGGATGCGATCCGTTCGCACGCCGGGGTCTCAGCTACTCGTGCACCTTCTGCCGCAGGCGCTCAAGAGCGCCGATCTGGGAGCAGGTTGACGACGCGCGGGACTCATGAGGGCGCAATCCCCGCATCTACCTGCGGATCAGCTCGATCCCCTTGCCGGTACCGAGATTCCGGCTGTACCGCATGTCCTGCGGGTTGTTCCAGTGCTCGTGAACCCCCCGGCTTGCCAGCCGGTC
>JACADW010000265.1 GCA_013388445.1 Acidobacteriota bacterium
AGGCAAGGATCCGCGGCGGTATCCGACAACTGAGCCTGAAGCACGGTGTGACCGACGCGCGCGGCATCATCATCGACCTCAAGATCACGCACCAGGAAATCGCAGAGATGGTCGGGACATCCCGTGAGACTGTCACGCGCACCCTGGCGCGGCTGCAGAAAGAAGAAATCATCAAGGTCGAAGGACGGCGCATCATTCTCATGGATCCGCGCAGGCTGATGGCCCACGCCGACTGACGATTGGCGAAGGAAAGCGTCAATCGGTGGAAAGACTGCCGGATGCCACTCGGCATCGCCGGGCTTGCTTCTCCGGTGCCTCCGCGCTGCCGTCACCCCCTCGATGGACTCCGCACCACTCCCTGCACATTCTTCAATCGGCTGTCTGGGTTTCCGAGAACAGCGAGTCAACGAAATCCTCCGCGGAGAATTCGACAAGATCGTCGATTCCCTCCCCTATCCCGATGAACCGCACCGGTATCTTGAGCTCCTGAGCGATTCCAAAGACCACTCCCCCTTTGGCGGTGCCGTCCAATTTTGTGATGATCAGTCCTGTCACCCCGGTTGCCTTCAGAAACTCGCGCGCCTGCATCAGTCCGTTCTGGCCGGTCGCAGCGTCGATGACGAGCAGCACCTCGTGTGGCGCGCCTGGGATCGTCCGTCCGGCGACCCGGCGCATCTTGTCGAGTTCCTGCATGAGGTTGCTGCGTGTGTGCAGCCGCCCGGCCGTGTCCACGATGACGATGTCGCTGCCTCTGGCCACCGCCGCGGCGAGAGCATCGTGGAGCACCGCCGACGGATCGGCGCCGCTTCTGCCCTTGATGATATCGGCTCCGGACCGTTCGACCCAGATCGTCAGCTGTTCAATTGCCGCAGCCCGAAAGGTGTCGGCAGCGCAGACGAGCGTCCTGTTGCCTTCCTGGGCAAGGCGGGCCGCCAGCTTGCCCACCGTCGTAGTCTTACCGGTGCCGTTGACTCCCACGACCATCCACACCTGCGGGCCGCCGACAGAGCTGGATGTTCCCGACCGGTCGGGTATCGTGATCATGGCGTGGAGTTGCCGCTTGATGGCCGCCCGGACCTCCTCCGCCGTGCGTATCGCCTGTTGATTCCGCAGGACACGGATTTCGTTCATGATCCTGGTGGTCGCCCGGACACCCAGGTCCGCCCCGAGCAGGGCGCCTTCGAGATCCTCGAGCAGCGCCTCGTCGATTTCCTCACGTGCCGAGAGAACCGCTTCCACCTGGGCTACCAGGTTCTCTTTGGTGGCCCCCAAGGCTGTCCTGAGTCTCGCAAAGAGCCCCGCCTTCTTCTCTTCCGGTTCGCGCGTGGAGCGCTTGAAAAACATCAGGGTCCTCTCCGAGGCATCCGCCACCGACCTCACTCGGGGATCTGGGCGAGAGTCGACTCCAGCCTGCGGCATTTCTCCAGAAGCTCTGCGTGCCGGGCCTGGGTTTCCTCCACAACCTCCGCGGGCGCGCGCTGAGCGAATTCATGGCTCTGGATCTTCCGGAGGAGCTTTTCGACTTCGGTCTTTGTACGATCGAGATCCTTCTGGAGGCGGCGCCTCTCGCTCACCAGATCGATGGCCCCTCGAAGATCGATCCCGAATTCGCCGTGGCGCCAGACGCCGCGCAGGATCATACGGTCCGCAGGCACGGCGGCGACGAACTCCAGTTTCCCGAGCTTTGCGAGCAGCCTGATCTTCTCCGCCGATCCCTCGAGCAGCCTTCGGGCCCTGTCGTCCGAAACAGCCAGGCAGGCGTCGAGGTGCTTGCGGGGTTCGATGTCGAGTTCGGCGCGCCGGGATCGGACGGCGGTGATCAGTTCCATGAGATCCTCCATCGCACGGCAGGCCTCGGGGTCGGCGCGCACCTCGCGCCTGCCGGGAAACTCCTGCACCATGATGGACTCGCCCGAGTGGGGAACCTTCTGCCAGATTTCCTCGGTGATGAAGGGCATGAACGGATGGAGCAGGCGCAGGGCATAGTCCAGGACATGGATCAGAATGCGGACCCTCCGGTCCCGCTCCTCACCGCCCGCCGTGTCGGAGAGGGAGGGCTTCACCAGCTCGATGTACCAGTCGCAGAGCTCATGCCAGATGAACTGATATATGAGGCTGGAAGCCTCGTGAAAGCGGAATTTCTCCAGCTGGTCGGAGATCTCGACCGCAACCTGGTCCAGACGGTGCAGGATCCACCGGTCCTCGATGGCGAGCGCGTCGCGTTTCGAGGCGAGCAGCCCGTCGATATGCTCCGGATCAACCGGGCAGTCCGTCTCCTTGAGGTACAGGAGGAGAAAGCGGGCGGCATTCCAGACCTTGTTGGCAAAGGCGCTGTATCCCTTCATCCTGTCGGTTGAGAAGGGAATGTCCGTTCCCGGGACCGCCATCGATGAAAGCGTGAAGCGGACGGCATCGGCGCCGTACTCATCGATCAGCGCGAGCGGCTCGATGACATTCTGCCGCGTCTTGCTCATCTTTTTGCCGGCAGCATCCCTCACGATGCCGTTGATGTGGACCTGCCGGAAGGGGACATCTCCCATGAACTTTATCCCCATCATGATCATGCGCGCCACCCAGAAGAAGATGATGTCGGGGCCCGTGATCAGGACGTCGGTCGGATAGAAAGCAGCGAGGTCCTCCGTCTCGTCCGGCCAGCCAAGTGTTGAGAAGGGCCAGAGCGCGGAGCTGAACCAGGTGTCGAGGATATCGACCTCCTCGCGCAGCTTCCCCCCGCACTTCAGGCACGCGGCTGGAGCCGTTCGGGCCACAATCACGGCACCGCAGGCGTCGCAGTACCAGACCGGAATCCGGTGCCCCCACCAGAGCTGCCTGGAAATGCACCAGTCGTGGATGTTGTACATCCACTCGAAATAGCGCTTTTTGAAAGTGTCCGGGATGAATTGAACGCTTCCGTTTTCGACCGCCTCGATGGCCGGCTTGGCCAGCGAGCCCACCTTCAGGAACCACTGCATCGAGATCTTGGGCTCGATGATCGTGCTACAGCGATCGCAATGCCCGACATTGTGCTGGTAGTCCTCGGCCTTGAGAAGATATCCCTCCGCCGACAGCTGAGCGAGCAGCTCCCTGCGGCAGTCGAACCGGTCCATGCCGGCGTAGGAGCCTGCGTGTTCTGTCATCCTGCCGTGCTCGTCGATCACCGCGATCCTGGGCAGGTTATGACGTCGCGCGGCTTCGTAGTCGTGCGGATCGTGCGCAGGGGTGACTTTTACGGCGCCCGTTCCAAACTCCCGATCGACAAAATCGTCGGCCAGAATCGGGATTCTCCGTTTCATGACAGGAAGCATGCAGTGCCTGCCCACGAGCATTGCGTAGCGTTCGTCTTCAGGATGGACCGCCACCGCCGTATCGCCGAGCATTGTCTCGGGCCGCGTCGTCGCCACCACGACATGCTCGGAACCGTCGAGCACCGGGTATTTCAGATAGTAGAGCTTGCCCCTCGTCTCCTGGTACCTAACCTCGAGGTCCGAGATCGCGGTCATGCATCGTGGGCACCAGTTGACGATGTATTCGCCGCGGTATATCAGGCCTTCCTCGTAGAGCCGGATGAAGACCTCCTGGACGGCCCGGGACAGCCCCTCGTCCATGGTGAACCGTTCCCGCGTCCAGTCGCACGAGACACCCATCCGGCGCATCTGGTTCAGTATGATCCCGCCGCTGCTTTCCTTCCATTTCCAGGCCATCTCCAGGAAACGCTCCCTCCCCAGGTCGAACCGCGTGAGCTTCTTCGCTTCGAGCTGCTTGTCGAGGACGAAATGCACGGCGATGCTGGCATGGTCTGTGCCCGGAAGCCAGAGCGTGTTGAACCCCGACATCCTTTTCCAGCGGACCAGGATGTCGTGCAGCGTGTGCTGCAGAGCATGACCCATGTGCAGCGAACCGGTCACGTTAGGCGGCGGAATGACGATGCAGAATCGCGGCTTGTTCGAACGTGCGTCTGCCGTGAAGAAACCTTTACGCTCCCAGAAGCGGTACCAACGCTGCTCGACTTCCTTCGGTTGATAGACTCTCTCCAGCATCGCCATCCTCTTGTCGGACTGCAGCAGCTGCAGTTCTCCGCGTCGCTGCGGTGTGAAAAAAAATGGCTATTTTATTGGATCGGCGGGAGACAGTCTAGCGCCCGATGCCCCGTTCTTCGAGGTATTGCCGGATGATGATCTCGGCGAGATCGGGGACGACCTCCCAGGCGACCTCTCGGATCACGTCCGGTGACATCTGACGTATGACCCTCTGTGCGATTGCCTCGAGGATCTCATCGGGCAGCTCGACCGGGGCCTCCTGTGCCTCATTTGCTTTCGGGATCGGAAATGGGATGACGTGGGGAGGCGGAGCTGCGGGCGCCGCAGCGGCCGGCGTCGGGATCCGGGGCGCCTCCATGGTTGGCGCGGGAGGGACAGAGGCTAACCCTGCCGCAGCTGCTTCAACCTTGGGCAAGTCCGGTCCAAAGACGTCCAGAATGCTGTTTGAACCCAGAAAGGATTCCCTCGTGCGCTCGCTCACCAGGGCGGCCGCCGGCGCCCCCTCTTCCTCGAGGCGCAGCAGCCTCCGGGCCAGGCCCGTCAGCTCGTCCATGTCAAAAGGCTTGCGCAGGCAGCCGTCACAGCCGACGCGGCCCGTCTCGAATTCATCCCAGGCATTGTCGGGCCCCACCATCAGCAAGACGGGGACCTGCGCCAGTTCGGGGACGGACTTGAGGCGATCGCAGATCTGATTGACGCTCAGTCCCGGCATCGAGGCGTCCAGGAGTATGAGGTCCGCCCTGAACTGAGCGGCCCTGTCAAGAATCTCCTCGTCCCGTTCCACAGACTCGACCTGAACGTCCGCGTCGGCGAACGCGAGGCGAACCACTTTGTGGATCGTCGGACTGTCGTCGGCAACCAGAAGCCTCTTTGTCATCGCGAATCCCTTCGTCCTTGGTGCATTTTCACCGGCTAGGAAGGCTTCTTTGCATCCTTCTTCCTGGCATCCTTCGGATCCTGTTTCCTCTTGTCTTCATCCTTATCGGTGGTCGAAGGAGTTGCGTTAGGGTTCCCTCCCAGCGTCGTACTCGTGCTCGTGCGTCCGGAGGCGTCCTTGGTCAGCGTCGTCTCGATCAGGATGCCATCCGACGTTCGTTCCCCCTCGGCCGGCTTGGGAGCCGCCGCTGCGGCACGCTGAGCCTCGACCGTCTTGCGCGCGTATTCATACCGGTCCGGCGGCCCGTGGAATCCCAGCGCTTCTATGAAGTCCACGAAGGGTTTCACCGGCGAGAACCCCTCCGGCTGCTTGACACGCGCCTGGTTCTGAGCTGCCAGCTGGGTATCGACCTGGGGCACAGGCTTGCCCAACGCCTGCAACCTGGCCTTGGCAGTCTCGAAATGAGCGCTGAAGGGGTATCCCGTAACAAGCTTGCCGTAATAGATGGCCGCTTCGTCCGGGTTCTCTGTCTTCTCGAGGGATGACGCCAGACGGTACAGCGCATCGTCCATCATCGAGAATTCCTTGTACTTCTCCTCGATCTCCTTGAACCGTGACTTCGAGGCGACGTAGTTGCCACGTTCCTGGTAAAACATCCCCACGTTGTAATCGCCCAGCGCGAGGTTTTCCTGAACCTCCCGCAGATACTGCCGGGCGATCGGCACGTACTCGCTGTCGGGGAAATCAGCCAGGAACTTCCGGATGGCCGCTTCAGCCTTGTAGGAATACGTCTTGTCGCGGTCGGGCGCACGCATCATCTTCATGTTGAGCGAGATGATCTTCATCTGGGCATCTGCGGCCTTCGGGCTCATCGGGAAGAATATGATGAAGTTCTTGTACTGATCCTCGGCCTGAAGGAGATTTTCGGTGCCGCTCTCGTCGTAAAAAGAATCGGCGATCGCGAGGTAGGAGTCGGCAGCCAGTTCGCTGTCGGGGTAAGTATTGATCAGGGTCTGGAAGGCAAGCCGCGCCTTTATGTATTGGCTCTTCCGGAGATACTCGCTCCCGGTCTCAAACAGAGACTTGTCGGGCGGGATCACGCTCTTCTGAAGCTTGGCACCCTTCTCGCCGCAGCCCCATACTCCGGCCAGGATGAGCAGGGCAATTGAGTATCGGCCGAATGCTCGCATCGGTTTAGCCTCCATGCTCCGTGCACCGGGGTCTGCCATCTGCTCCTTCAGACCACTTCCGACGCTTTCAGGTACCGTTCCGCAATCTCGTTCAGGTCGCAAAATCCCTGTCCCGGTCCCTTGGGGGATCGGAAGACGGCCGACCCGGCCACTATGATTTCCGCGCCCGCCGAGAGTATCTGGGCGAGGTTGCCGATTTCAATGCCTCCGTCCACTTCGATCCGGGCGTGACAATTCATAGACGTGATCATCTCCCGGAGTTTCCGGATTTTCTGCAGGCAGGATCCGATGAAACGCTGCCCGCCGAAACCAGGGTTCACGGTCATGAGCAGCACGTAGTCCGAATCCGGGAGCACTTCCTCCAGAGCGTTAACCGGTGTCGAGGGATTGAGAACCACGCCGGCCACCAGCCCCCGTTCCTTGATGCAGGCCAGCGTCCGGTTGAGATGACTGTCGGCCTCCACGTGCACCGAGATCCAGTCCGCCCCAGCCTCGGCAAAATCACCGACGTAGCGCGCTGGACTCTCGATCATCAGGTGTACATCCAGAAGCAAGGATGTGGCCTTGCGAATGGATTCCACGACGGGCGGTCCGATCGTGATGTTGGGCACAAAATGGCCGTCCATCACGTCGATGTGCAAGACCCTCGCACCGGCACCCTCGACTGCCTCGATTTCCGCAGCCAATCGGGCAAAATCAGCCGCCAGAATCGAGGGAGCAATCAGGATTGACCGTTCCAAGTCCAGTTTTGACCGCATTTTACCGCCGCAAGCGTAACACACGGTCCGACGCCATGCAATAGCGCCAAACGCACGCCCCGCGATCCGGCGTCGGGCCGGCGGTCCGGCCCGGGAGGGAACGAGCCTTGGGAATCGTGCGACGGACGGCTGCCGGATGGAGAACCAACGTCGCTGCTCTGCCGCACCAGGAGAGCGGCAAAGAATCCGTCCCATGCGCGCACCGAAGGGAAAGTGCGCACAAAACCATCCGCGCCGACCCACGCCCCGATTCCGGCGGGGCCTTCGGGACGGATCCGGCCGAAGTCCGTGTGGCGATGGAGAAACCCCGCGACGACCGTTTCGTTTTCCTCCGGTTCGGTCGAACAGGTCGCGTACAATATCCGCCCGCCTGGCCTGACCACTTGACATGCCGAATGGAGGATTTCCGATTGCCGGCGATGAAAATGCGCCAGGAGGTCTTCGCGAAGCCGCCACTTTATTTCGGGATTCCTCCGCAGCGTTCCCAGTCCTGAACAGGGTGCGTCGACCAGAACCGCGTCGAACTGCGTGCGGAAGGGCGGGCGCGCGCCTGCGTCCGCGACAACAATCATGTCCGCTAGCGATCCGGTTCCTCCCAGCCGGTGTTTCAACAGGAGAATCCGCCGGATGCTGCTGTCCCCTGACACGACGTATCCGCCGGGTGAGACAAGTTCCCTCAGAATCTCAGTCTTGCCGCCCGGGGCGGCACAGGCATCCCAAACCCGCCACCCCTGCCGCGCGCCTATCAGAAACGGCACCAGCTGCGAGGCTTCATCCATGAGCAACGCATCCGCCGGGAGATCCCGAACTTGAGCCTCCGCGACGAAAGCCCCCGGCACGATCCCGGAGGCGGTCCATCCGGTCCGGGCGCCCTGCAGGCCCGGCGCAAGCAACCGAAAGGAAGCCTGCGGCGGCCGGTTCAAGGCGAGGGCGTATTCGGCGGCCCTGTCGTCTCCATAGCGCGCCGACCACCGCTTCCAGAGCCACTCGGGCAGCGAGACCTGCACCCATGCCGGCAGACGGGAGACGAAATCGCTTCTCGTCCAGGGACGCTCGCGGCTCATGCGGCGCAGGATTGCATTGACAAACCCATCGGACCCGCGCGGACCATGCCGGCGGACCGTCTCCACCGCACTGCTCACAGCGGCGTAGTCAGGCACCCGGTCCATGTGCCACATCTGATACAGACCGATCCTGAGCACGCACTGGACCGCGCCGTCGATACTTTCCCAGGGCCGCGAGCTCGCCTGAGACAGAACATGGTCGAGCCGGCCCTTCCAGCGGAGTACGCCACAGAGGAGTTCGGTGGCCAAATTGCGGTCGCGCGGGTCCAGCTTCTCGATCTTTTCCGAATTCAGGAGGTCGTCGCTGTGCGCCTTCCCCGCCTCGATCTGCAGCAGGGCTTCGAACGCAAGGCGCCGCGCTGGGGAAATCACGGAATCTTGCATGGTTCGACTGCCAAACGCGGCGCCCTCCACTCCGCAGACGCCATCCGTGTGGTGTAGAACGGCGGGACCTGCCGCCTCGCGAGGAATTGGCAGCGGGTGCCTTCCGGCCGCTCATCCGAACCGCCGATCCCAGCCGACTCGACCGAGCCGATTCGGGCTGGCCGAGGGATCGATCCCCGCGTCATGACCGTGGTTCAGTGATCAGTTCACCTGCACGGAGGCGGGCGCCGTTTGCGAATGCCTTCCCCGAAACAGGCTTCTTTCCGGCGAGCTGAACCTCCAGCAGATCCAAGACCGTTCCGCCGCCACACTGGACGCGCAGGGCTTCTCCCCTGATTCCGACGATCGTCCCCGGAACCTCGCCCTCGGATCTCGTATCGGCAGCGGGCAGCGTCCGGAGGATCTGCAGCCTCGCACCCCGGAAGTCTGCGAAGGCCAACGGCCAGGGATTGAAAGCCCGCACGAGATTGTGCACCTCCCGGGCTGTCTTCTCCCACGACACTCGTGCCATTTCCTTTCTGATTCTGGGGGCCGAGGTCGCCATGGAATGATCCTGGGGCCTGGGTTTGAGGGTTCCGTCACGCAGCCCGTTCAGCGTAGGAATCAGAATCCCGGCGCCGATCCGCGCCAGTTCGCGTGTCAGCTCGCCTGCAGTCATGGTCTCGGAGATCGGAAAGGCGGCGCTCAGGAGCATGTCCCCCGTGTCCATGTGTTCATCCATCCACATCGTCGTCACGCCGGTGAACGCTTCGCCGTTCAGGATCGCCCAGACTATGGGGGCGGCTCCCCGGTATTGTGGGAGGAGTGAAGCATGCACATTCACGGGCGCAATCCGCGCGGCTTTGAGAAACCAGCCGGGCAGGATCTGCCCGTAGGCGACGACGACAATGAAATCGACGCCCAGCCGCTCGATCACGGGACGGTTTTCTTCATCGCGGATCCGCTCCGGCTGGTGGACTGGGATCCCTGCCTCCCGCGCCAGGACCTTGACCGGTGATGCATGCAGCCCTTGACCTCTTCCCGCAGGCCTGTCCGGCTGTGTGAAGACCGCGGCCACGTGATAAGTGCTTTCGATGAGAGCGCGCAGGGACGGGACGGCGAATTCCGGCGTGCCAAGGAAAGCGACGCGCATAGCCTACCACTCGCCGGCACGGGCGAGCTTCCTGATCCGGTTGCGGATCAGATTTCTTTTCAACGCGCTGAGGTGTTCGAAGAAGAGAACCCCGTTCATGTGGTCGATCTCGTGACAAAGACAGCGGGCCAGGAGCCCTTCTGCCTCGATCCGCATCTCATCGCCGCGGATGTCCTGTGCACGCACGATCAGCTTCTGCGGGCGGACGACCGTTTCCGTGAAATCCGGAACGCTGAGGCAACCCTCTTCGCCCTTCTGTGTTCCCTCCGCGGAGATGATCTCCGGGTTGCAGATGACCATGAACTGCTTCTCATCCTCACCGACAGAAAGGTCGACCGTAGAAAGACGGAGATTGATTCCCACCTGGGCTGCAGCCAGACCGATCCCGGGTGCGGCGTACATCGTTTCCGTCATGTTACGGACGATCCTCTCCAGCTCTCCGTTGAAGAAATCGACCGGAGAACTGACCTTCTTGAGCTCAGCAGCTCCATATTTCAGGATCGGCAGCAGCATGGCTGGAATGTTACTGGACGTCGAAGCCCTTGTCCATAGCGGCCCCCCGGAGATTCGGCCGTCCTTTCGGCCAGGCCACCGCGCCCGGCCTTTATTCGCCCGAAATCCTGACTTCCAGGCTTTGCACCCTCTCTGAAAGATACGCCTTCAGATCACACCGGTCAGTACTGTTCGAGAGACCGCAGATACTGCTCGAAATTGGAGCGCGTCTCGGCGATGGAATCGCCGCCGAACTTCTCCATGAACGCCTCGGCGAGCGCGAGCGCGAGCATGGCCTCCCCGATCACCGCCGCGGCGGGCACCACACAGGTGTCACTCCTCTCGAAGGCCGCCTCGAAGGGCTCCTTCGTGCGCAGGTCCACGGACCTGAGCGGCTTGCGGAGCGTGGGGATCGGCTTCACGTAGAGGCGCACGCGGATATCGCCGCCGTTTGATATGCCCGCCTCGATCCCGCCCGCCCGGTTGGTCTCTCTGAAGAAGCGCCGCCGCTCGCGATCGTAGAAGATCTCGTCATGGACGGCGGACCCGAAGCTCGCCGACGCCTCGATCCCGGACCCGATCTCGACGGCTTTTGCGGCCGGGATGCTCATCATGCACAGCGCGATGCGTCCGTCGAGCCTGCGGTCCCACTGCGTGTGCGATCCGAGTCCCGGGGGGACAGGGCTTGCCACGATCTCCGCGACTCCCCCAATCGTGTCGCCCATTTCTTTGGCCCGGTCGATGAGCGCCTTCATCCTCGATTCGGCCGCTGCGTCGGCGCAGCGCATCGGCGAGAACGGGTCGATCTCCATTATCTTGCCGGGTTCCAGGTTCTCGTATTCCCCTGAAACATGCTCGGTCCCGATGGCCACAACA
The DNA here is from genome assembly GCA_013388445.1 of Acidobacteriota bacterium. GTDB lineage: Bacteria > Acidobacteriota > UBA6911 > UBA6911 > UBA6911 > JACADW01. The sequence continues at coordinate 10,811 of JACADW010000265.1, forward strand.
TGGCTGCCGATGCGGATTCCGAAGGCCTCCAGCAGCACCCGGCAGAAGGAACCTCCCGCCACCCTGGCCGCCGTTTCGCGCGCGCTCGCACGTTCGAGGACGTCACGGGAATCGTAGGTCCCGTATTTGAGGGCGCCGGCGAGATCAACATGTCCAGGCCGGGGACGGGTGATGGGACGAACATTGGCGTCCTCCTCGACCGGCTCCACGGACATGGCGATGCGCCAGTGTGACCAGTCCCGGTTTTGGATGACAAATGAGACGGGACCCCCCAGCGTGCGCCCGTGACGTACGCCGGCGGTGATTTCGATCTCGTCCCGCTCGATCCGCATCCGGCCGCCGCGCCCATAGCCGACCTGCCTCCTGCGCAACTGCAGGTCGATGGCCTCGGCGCTGACGGGAAGGCCGGCGGGCAGTCCCTCGAGGATGCCGGTAAGGCATTTCCCGTGGGACTCCCCAGCCGTGATGAACCGAATCATGAGTGCTCTCCCATCAAGAGACAACCGGCACAGCCCGATCGCATTCGTGCGACGGATGGTTCAGCCGCCGATAACAGGCCCGGGTCGGCGGGACCGGGTGGTCCGGCGCAAGACCGCCTGCCGGGCTTCGTGCGGCGGACTGCTCAACGACCACGCTTGCACTTGACTTGCCGAAGCGCCGCCTCATACACTCAAGCGAGATTACGCATGGCAAATCCGGCCCGATCGCTGCTTGCGATTCCCTGGCGGCTGCTGCTCTTTGCCGTCTGGGAAATCCAATCCTACACCGTTCTCTCGGCCCGGGCCATCGCCAATCTCTTCACGAGGCCGATCTATCTCCGCGAAGTCGTACTGCAGATGGAGCGGATCGGCATCGGCTCGCTCACCATCATCCTGCTGACCGGCTTCTTCACGGGCGCCGTGCTGGGCATCCAGTCCGAGAGCGCCCTGCGGCGCTACGGCGCCGTCAGCATCACGGGCCAGCTGGTGGCGATCACGCTGGTCCGGGAACTGGGGCCTGTGTTGTCGGCGCTGATGATGGCGGGCCGCATCGGTTCGGGAATCGCGTCCGAACTCGGTTCGATGGTCGTCTCGGAACAGATCAACGCCATGCGGGCGCTCGGGACCGACCCGACACGGCGACTGGTCACACCCCGCATGATCGCCACCGTCATGATGCTCCCCGTCCTGACCGTGCTCTGCAACGCCATCGGTATTGTCGGCGGATGGGTCATCGCACGCTACAAGCTCCTCCTGAGTTCGAGCCAGTACTGGTCCGACGTCATCAACGCGCTCGAGTTTTCGGATCTCATCGGCACCCTCCTGAAACCCGTGGTGTTCGGCTTCATCATCTCCATGACAGGGTGCTACGTCGGCCTTCGCACATATGGCGGCACCGAGGGTGTCGGACGTTCGACGACACAGGCCGTGGTCAGCGCCTCGATCCTCGTGATCGCCACGGATTTCTTCCTGAACAATCTCATCATCTATCTGACGCCATACCTGAACCAATGATCGAGTTCCGCCACGTGACAAAGTCGTTTGACGACGAAATCGTCCTCAACGACGTCAGCTTCAGCATCTTTCGCGGCGAGACCAAGATAATCCTGGGAGAGAGCGGATCCGGCAAGTCCACCATCCTCAAACTGATCCTCGGGCTGATCCGCCCCGACTCGGGGGAAATTCTCTTCGAGGGCGAGGACATCACGCGC
>JACADW010000293.1 GCA_013388445.1 Acidobacteriota bacterium
ACCGTATCCTGCGCCATCGCGAAAGCAGGCGCTTTAAGGCGAGGGATGCTTTCGCACCGCGACCTCCGCCGCGCTCCCGACGTGACACGATCCAGTAATGCTCGCGCAGGTCGTCGCGGATGCCGGCAAGGCATCTGTCCGGCCGGGGTGTGCCAGGCTCCGGGGCGGAACTTGATCTGGAAGCGGAAGCCTCGCGGCAGGCGAGGCGCAGCCGTGCTGTCCGCCACTCAAAAACCGTATGCTGCCCGGCAACGGTCCGCCTGCCCCGAGGCTTCACCCGGCTCTTCCGCTCTCCTGTCCTCCCCACACCACTTTCCCCTTGCCCTCCTGAATAGAAATGCCTATAAGGCGGGGAACTAATGGGATATCGCGCCGACGCTGGTCGGCGGCTGTGGTGGAGACCGGACCTGACGTCATATCCCGTCGCGTCGCCTTCTGTAATTGGAGACTGCGTCTTGACGATGGAGCCGGCGGGAGTGAAATGAGCCTCCGTTTACCCAGCCGCTCGGACTTTTCGATGCTAACAAGGACGGGCAGGTAACACTCGAGGGGGCCGAGAAAGATCCCAGCTGGCGAGCCAGCCTTCTCCGCATCGATCTGCACGCAGGAAACGGAGACGGAGTGGTCACGGCCGAGGAGTATCGCCGCGGCACCGGCGGCGGTGCCGGCGGGATGTATCGGGTTCGCCTCGGAGCGAACGGAGGCATCCGCCCAAGCGTCGTGTGGCGGCAAACGAAAGGACTTCCGGAAATAGCCGGCGCCCCGCATTACGAGGGGTGATGTACATTGTTCGCAGGGATATCTTGTCTACGTTTCATCCGGCGGATGGGAAGCTCCTGCGCCGGGACCGACTGAAAGATGGTCCGGGCGATTACTGCGCTTCGCCGGTCGCCGGCGACGGAAAGATCTACCTGATCAGCCTGGACAATGTGGCATCAGCACCGAGGTCCGGCGTTGATTGGACGGTGCCGGCAACCAATGACCTTGGTGCGCGAGTCTCGGCCTCGCCGGCAATCTCCGGCGCCGCGACCTTTACCCGCACTCGGGGAACCCTCTACTGCTCCCGCAAGTAAGTGCGTTAGGCTTCCTCGCTTCGATTTCGGCCTGAGGTGCAGAGATGAGGCTCTGTGACTGAGAGCCTCAGCCCCTGCGGATCATTCAACCGAGCAGTTTTCTCTTCTTCAACCACCGCTCACGCAGCCGCACTGAATCAAGTCCGAAATGGTTGCCTTTGGACAGCGGATTTCGACCGACGTTCTCAAAGCGCAGCACGTGTTTCCCCGGTTTCAGTTTGAAGCTGCCGAGGTAGTGGTCTTTGACGGAAAGACTCCTGGAGTAGAGGTCGCAATCCTGGATCTTCTGCCCAGCCATGTAATCTTCGGCTGAGATGACGGCCCTGGATTTTCCCGGCCTCACGTCGGGCAGGTTGCTGAGGTCCTGGGCGTCCAGCCTGGTTAATCCATCTCCAAACAGCAGCACCAAGGCGACATAAATGACCGGACGACAATAAGCTCCCTGCACCCCAACCCGGACAGGCCGGAACCAAAGTAGATTCTACCGTCCGGTAATGTTGTTGAAGTATGTGAGTGCCATCAGCTTTCAGCTTCCGGATCAGCGACGTCAGCATGCGCTTGACCTCCGTTACGTTTCCGTCCAGTCGTTAGTAATCCGCCTTGGCCGGCACCTCCAGATCCCGAGCCAAGAGCAAGGGGTACTCCAACTCGCCGGCCGACCCCATTGCAATGCTCAGGAACCGCGCAAGCTCGGCCGGCTGCGGCGAGGTTGGCGGGGCGCATTTCGAAATACTTGCGCCAGGATCACACCGTGCGCACCTGCCTTCAGGGCTGCCAGGGTCGCGTCGTAGGTATCCTGGGGCGAGGCTTTCCGGCTGCTCGCAGACGTTGGAATGCTGATGGCGATCCCGGTGAGAATGCGGCACCTCCCCTAAACACCGGCCAGCGCGCGCTGCGTCTCCCGGTAAACACAGTCGGCTGAGAGGCCTGAAGTCGCCAGTTCGCTATAGCTCTTCTCGGCGTAATTCAGCAGGTAGCTGTTGAAGCGCATCAACTCGTCCTTCGGAACGTCCCTGAACAGGGTCGATCCGATGTTGTCGATGTAGCGCACATAGCGTCCGCCGCAGCTGCGGCCGCCCCGGTGGTTGTGAGAAATTCCCGACGCGTCACGGCAGCAGCCTGATTTTCAGTTTTCACTATTCCCCTCCTTCGAGGCAGATCGATTCCGGTTACACTGCCAGCCAGCCAACTCCCGCCTTGCGAAGGGCGTAACCCAGCTTGTCGAGGTGGTCACCAAAAGCCACCATCCAGTGCCAGCCACGGATTTCCTCGGCCAAGCGGCCGAAGTCACCTTTAACCCTGATGTTTATCTGCGTCCGGCATATCGGGTAGAAAGGGCTGTCAATCACCTCTCCGAGAAATCCCAGCCAGCGCTTGCCGGCGAAGTCCGCGTCGAGAATGGTCACGATCTGCTGTTTTGGAATCTCGACCTTGGGAGCCGCTCCGTAGTCCGATTCATAGTGGGTCAGAATGCGGATAGGGAGAGCAGTCGTCCCGTCCATGCGGCTGGGCGCGGTGCAGTGCGAAACGGTCACCCGGCCATCATGCGGAAATGAGGGATTACAAAGGAATACCGGCGTTTCTGATATGTACCGCAGCAGGATATCGGCGGGGATGGCGACAAAGTCTGACTCACATAAGGCCATGTATCCGGCGTCATTCAGGAGCATCAGGGGCAGACAGGCGGTGGTCTTCGAGATCGGCATGATCGTGCTCATGCAGTTGTTGACCGTGATCGCATCGGTCTCAGCTTCCCTGAGGAGCGAACCGAAGACGCTCTGCAAGATGAAAGCCCGTTCGACGAATCCTTGGTCGGTTTCCAGCGTCACCCGTTTTTGGCTGAGCAGTTGCTGAGCCTCCTTCCTGCACGCCGACAAAAGGCGCGGGTCCTGCAGGGCCCTTTGAATCCGGTCTCCGAGCTGGGTGTAGCTCACGTCCAGGAGATCGAACCCCCAAAACTCTCGAGCCCTCTGCACCGCTTCAGGGTGCCCTCCCCAGCCGTCAGACCCTCCGATCGTGACGATTCTCTTGTCCCGCATGTTCTTCAACGCATAGAGCGAACGCAACCGCCAGACAAGTTCATCCTGTCTGTCCACGACAACATCGGTCAGGTCGAACCCGGATTTTCGGATGGAGTCGGTGCGCTGACGCAAGAAGTGCCCGTGGACCCCGATATACATGTAGTAGAAAGGGCCCGAGTTTTGACGGACGAACATCAATGCCGGCTTGCCGGGACGTAACAGGGCCTCAATGACCTCAGGCTCCCGCTGTGCGCCGTAGACAAGAACCACATCGTCATCCGCATCCGCAAGGGTGGAGGCCTGGTCCTTCGTCCCGGCGGTTTGGAGGGTCGCGAACCTGATTGGAAATGCCGAGCCGGCTTCCATGCGATCCAACTCCTGCCGGATCCTCTGGCGTTCGAGTTCGGCGTCTCCCTCCGCAAAGAAGGCCCCCGACCAGCGCCAGGAGGTCGCATCCTTTCTTTCACACGGTTTGAAAATGAACACGGGCAGTACCTTCAAGGGCTTGCGAGACAAGGTCGGTTCAGTTGTTTCGCCTGAGACCTGGCCTCCCGCAGGGCAGCCTGACCCGGCAGCGGCCGCCAGCCCGGCCGATCCCGCGATAAACTGGCGTCGCGTCCAGCCCTGCCCACAGCAGGAACCGTCAAAGCCGAGACCCTGCTTTCCAGGAACACACATACCGCACCTCTCCTCTTCCGTGCTCTGCCCGTCCAGATGGGCATCTACAAACCCGGAGTGCCCGGATGATCGGCCACCCCACATTGTCCGGCCAGGTGACAATCAAAGCCACGGTGCTGCCTGCGACTTTCCGGTCTTCAGATCGACATTGAAGAACGCTCTCGCGTTCCCGTACATGATGGGATCCGCGGGGCCCAATGCCGATTCCGGGCCGAGCCACCCCTCTCCGACAAGCTCGACGAGAGCGCGCTGTCCCCCTGCTGGGCAGAACCCCGTGCCCCGGCACCGGTTCCGTGTTTTGATCCGGCAGCTTGCGATTTCAGACCCGGTCGCGGCGCCAAAATCCATCTTAGCGAGACCAGTGTATCCGTGTGAGGC
>JACADW010000173.1 GCA_013388445.1 Acidobacteriota bacterium
CGCGAGCGTCCCCTTCGCCGGGTCGATGGCGAAGACCGCAATGCTGTCGTGACCCCGGTTCGAGCCGTACAGGAACCTACCCGATGCGTGCACTTGGATCTCGGCAGTGCTGTTGTTTTCCACAAGGACTGCCGGCAGGGTCGTCAGGGTCTGGATCTCGCGGAGGATGCCGACTTTCGGGTCCCAGGCCAATGCTGTCACCGTGGACTGGATTTCATTGATAACGTATGCGAATTCTCCTCCGGGATGGAACGCGAAATGCCGCGGGCCCGCCCCGGGATTGACTCTTGCGAACGGCGGTTCATTCGGGATCAGGGATCCCTTCACAGGATCGAGGCGATAGACAAGGACCTGGTCCAGGCCGAGATCCGCTACCACTGCGAAACGGTTGTCGGGCGACGGATTGATGGAATGCGCGTGCGGCCGTTCCTGCCGCTTCGGATTCACGCTCGAACCCGAGTGCTGGACGAAGGCGGACGCCTCCTGCAAAGAGCCGTCCTCTCGTATCGGGAGGGCTGCGATGCTTCCGCCGCCGTAGTTTGCCACAAGAAGGAGCCTGCCCGTCCGGTCTATCGATACGTGGCAGGGGCCCGGGCCCCCGGAGGATATGGTGTTGAGCAGCGAAAGTGCACCCGTCTTCGGGTCACGGACGAAAGCGCTCACCGCACCGGTCTTCCGCCCTTCGAAACTGGAGATCTCGCTGACCGCATAGAGGAATCTGCCGGTGGGATGGATCGCGAGGAAAGACGGATTCGGCGTTTTGGCGGCAAGTCCAGGTGCCGTCATCGCCCCTGTCCGTCCATCGAGGCGGCACAGGTAAATGCCCTCGCTCCCGCGGCTGGTGTATGTGCCGATATACACGAATGAATCACCGGCTGGCGCCGGAACGGCAAGACCCGCAAGCGTTGCGCAAATACAAAGTGCAAAGAGTTTCCTTTTCTTCATATGACCTCCGTCAGGCGGGATTGACCCGCTTCCGTTAGCGGGATCCTCGGTACATCGCTTCCATGACGCTCACCCGCGCCCCAGCCCCACGGGGAGATCCCTCCTTTCGCCCACGGCGTGGACAAACATGTCGAGCGGCGGATGAGACTTTCCGGGGGCTCGGTGAACGGGCCTTTGACGCTGGCGTCCTTTCGGCCATTCAGGAGCTTGATGGATCCCGGGGTATGGATCTCGGCGCAGCCGACGAATGCCAGGGTCACAGGATTCTGTGTCTGGCCGTCGGATAGCGCCGGGCCGACGGTCAGGGCCGCCCCTGGGGCGCATGCTGTCTTTAGGAAAGCGCGCCGAGTGAATCTCCGTCGCATGGAGTTGTTTTCCGCTCCATCGAAATTCGGACCATTCCTACATCAAGACCGTCGCCCGTGCAAGGAGGATCGGCGCGATCCTGCACCCGGCCTGGAGCGATCGCTGCCTTGATGAGCTGGAATCTCAGTTCGCGCGTTTATCCCAGATTCATCTCCGCTATTACCGCGAGACCGGTCGCATCCCTTTTCGGCAGCAAGCGGTCCGAAGCGGAACGCCGTCAGCGATGCAGCACCATGTGCGCAGCTGGGTGCTCTGGTTGGTGAAAGCCGCAGAAGCGCGGGCTCCTAGACCTGCCTCTGCGGAACAGGAAGTCCAGGGTCCCGCCGCATCTATGCCGAGGTAGATCCTCCCCTGCCTCGAATATGATAGAGAAACACGGAGGCAAATGGCATGATGTGCCAAACCAAAGCAGGAGGATAGAAATGGACAGATTGGAGGAGTTGAAAACCAAGTACCAGACCGTCCTGAAAGCGATCCAAGACAAGGGCGTGCGTCTCGCGAACCTGCACCTGCAGGATAACAAGTTGTTCGTCAGGGCCGCGGCGCCGTCCCAGGCGGTGAAGAATCAGATCTGGGACCTCATCAAGATCATCAACCCCAAGTACGATGACATAACCGCCGATATCACGATCGACCAGAACCTGGCGCCCAAGGCCGCACCGGCACCACCGCCGCCCAAGACCTACACCGTCCTGGCGGGCGACACGCTGTCGAAGATCTCCAAGCATTTTTACGGCGACGCCACCAAGTACATGAAGATCTTCGAAGCCAACAGGGACAAACTCAGCAATCCGGACCTGATCAAAGTCGGGCAGGTGCTGACCATCCCGGACTAGGGGTAGCCCATGAACCTGCTGGAAATGATTCTGAACTCTCAAAACGGGGGAGCGGTCAGGCAGCTCGCTCAGAATTTCGGCCTGGAGCAGAACCAGGCTGCTTCGGCCATCTCGAATCTCGTGCCTGCGCTCTCCTCCGGCTTGATGCGCAACGTCTCGCAGGCCGGCGGCCTGGAGAGCCTGCTCAGCGCCCTGGGCGGAGGGCAGCATGCTAGGTATCTGGATGACCTCTCGACGCTCGGCCGGCCGGAGACCGTCGAGGACGGCAACGGGATCCTCGGTCACATTCTGGGCAGCAAAGACGTCAGCCGGCAGGTGGCGCGAGCCGCCTCCCGGCAGAGTGGAATCGGTGAGGACGTGCTGAAGAAGATGCTGCCCGTCGTCGCAGGAATGGTGATGGGTGCGCTGAGCAAGCAGAGCACTTCCCTTGGCGCCGCAAGACAGCAACGATCCGCCGGCGGGAGCGACCTGCTGGGCACATTCGCCTCGTTCCTCGATGCCAATCGCGACGGATCGATCGCGGATGACGTCCTGGGAATCGTCGGGAAGCTGTTTCAGAAGTAAGCCGCCGCCGGAACATGGAATGCGAGAGGAGGTTCGCCATGACTCATGCTAAGAGGAGAAGACTGCCTGATCGAAGGGAATTCATGGTTGGCGCCGCGGGTGCGGCGTTCGCGTTTTCAATCGTGAAGCCGGAGTCGGTACGCGGGTCCCAGGCCAATTCAAAGATCACCCTGGGCCTGCTCGGCTGCGGCGGCCGCGGC
>JACADW010000227.1 GCA_013388445.1 Acidobacteriota bacterium
CTTCATCGCCAGACCCGTAGCCTTCGGCTCCTTGTCGAAACAGAAGAGCCGGTCGAACGATTCGTTGCTGAGCTGGAGAACATGGTCGAGCGAGTAGGGAAGCAGGCGGTCTATCTCCAGAATGCCCTGGAGCATGGGCACTGAGTCCGGTTCGGTAAGCCAGGTGATGTGGCAGCCCGGGTCCAGCCTGCGAAGGCCGCGCAGAAGCGGCGTCGTGCGCAGTACATCTCCCATGGCGGCAAGCTTGATGATGAGAACGCGCCGGCCGAACGGGGCGAGGTGGGGGCATCCCTCGCACGGGCGTTTGTATACGCAGGGTCTATGGCCCAGGAAGAAGCGGCAATCGTACCGTGCGATCAAGTATAGCCTCCCGTGACCGGCCCGTAGTGCCCGTCAGAACATGAGGACCTGCGATTGACGAGTGACAATTGACAGATTGTGATTAACGACCGATGCGGGGCCGATCCGGGCGGCGAGAGAGCTTCCGTCTGGGCCCCCCGCCACGAGGGGACCGGGCTCAGCCAGACACCCGGTGCAAATCTGCCGGCGGAGCTCCAAAGCTGTATTCCACAGCAACTCATTTGTCATGCGGCACTGGCTTTTCGGGCGCGCGCCGCTGTCATTCTCAGCCACGCCCACACCAGCACGAGCCACCCAAAGCGGAACGGCAAGACAGCCAGCTTCGTCAGGGACGATGCCAGCCGACGCACCTGGTTTGTCCACCTGGCTTCCAGCCCCGTCCTCGAGTGATCGCTCATTCGATGAGCCATCAATGCCAGCCATTTCCGCAACGAGAAGAAGAAGCAATCGCAGTTCTCGTTGAAAACGACCTTGTGGCGGATTCCCAGGAGGAAAGGCAGGAATTTTATCTTCCAGTAGCTCCGGTCTCCAGTGAAAAAGACGACGACAGCATCGAAACGCTCTCGCCGCAGCGCCCGCAGATGGTGCCACGCTCTCCTCATCTCGGAGTGAGTTCGGACCGCGTACAGCATCGGGTGTTTTTCAAGACGCGCGACTACCTCGGGCCGGTTGCGGCAGAAGAGCGTGAAGCGCGGCCTGCGGAAGAGAGGGTGACTCTCCATGTGGTCGAGGGCACGGAGCACGTGCAGCGGCTCGGCGGACTGGATGATGAGCACTCTCTCGCCGTCATGGTAGTCTGCCGGCTCGTCGGACGCCGGCGCGGGTCTGTAGAGGGCGTGGTCCGTCGGCAGCGGGTGGCGCAGTCGGAAGAGCCAGTAGCGCACGACGAATCTCCAGGTCAAAGGCCATTGCCCGCCGTCTCCCATGTCCACGACCTTTTTCCTGCAGAGTCCCAGCGAGGCGATCTTCTCCCTCCAATATCCCTTTTCCCCTGTCCAGAAGGTGACCATCAGGTCGAAATTGCGCTCCCTCAGCTCCCGGAGAATGCGCCTTCTGTGCGCGGCGTGCAGCGGAATGATCTCGGCGCCAGGCACCGTCTTCAGGTATCCGACCGTTTCCGGTTCCGGATTGCAGAGGATCGTCAGCGACGCCTCCGGGTAGGTGGAACGCTTGAGGATTTCCTCTGCCCTGGCATGCACACGCCTCGGCGAAGCCGTCTGTGTGATGAGGATCCTGGTCATGATCTCCTATGCACGGGATATCGCGGGACCCTATGAGCCCATCCGCGATCGGGACCGCCTCGCTGCCTCGTAGCTCCTATACAGATCGAGCAAAGCACCCGCGGCGGCATCCCAACTGTAATATGCCTCGGCCGTCCTTCTTCCCTGATCACCGAGCCGTTGCCGCAAGCCCGGGTCCTTGAGCAGTCTTGTCACCGCCTCGGCGAACCTCTCATCCGGATCGGCAACCAGGATGTTCCGGCCGTCCTCCGCGCGCAGCCCGGAGCAGGCCACCGGCGTGGCCACGACCGGCAGGCCCATACCCCAGGCCTCGAGGATCTTGCCTCTGATTCCCACGCCCAGCCTCAGGGGCACGATGTAGACTGCAGCTGAGGCCATGTAAGGCCGGATGTCCGGCACCGTGCCCGTGACCTCGACGCCGGGTATGTCCGCCAGTGACAGCACGGCCGGGGTCGGATTGCTGCCGACGATCACGGTTTGCGCCCCGGGGATGACCGCTCGGATGCGGGGGAAAAGACTGCGGCAGAAATGGAGCATGGCGTCCACATTCGGTACGTGCTGGAACGCACCGACAAAGACCAGCCGCGGGGCCGCCGCAAGCACAGGTAACTGTGCGAAGTATTCCAGGTCCACCCCGGTGTTGAGCACGTGCAGCGGGACGTCAGCGCAGTATCTGCGGAGCACCTCGGCGTCCGGCGCAGTCATGCAGATTGCGCCGTCGACACGCCTGAGCAGCTTGACCTCGCGATCCAGCACCTGCAGATAGTTGTAAAACCAGCGCAATCGGCGCAGGACGCCGCTTTCTGTGCGCGCGCGGCGGGCGCAGGCCGCAAAGTCCACCTCGTGCTTGGTCAGGATCGTGGGGATGCGCAAGCCCCGGTCGGCATAAGAAGCCATCTGAGTGTATTCGAGCTGGATCAATCGGAAATCGGAGTCCTCGAGGATGTCCCTCAGCGCGTCTTCCATCTCCGGAGTGTGGAACTCGTCAAACGGCTCATAGGCAAACAGCGGCCATCGGGTCGGGGGATGACGAAGCACGGCGCGCACCTCCTCGCAGAGCGGTTCTAGGTCGGCCAGAAACGTCCTCTCCTCCTCGTGCTCGAGGTAGGTCAAGAGGGTAACGCGGTAATGAGCCGCGATGCGTTTCAGCAGGTGGTACATCCGCCCGGCGCCCGCATGGCGGCCCACGTGGGGGATGTACGCGGTAACCCACAGGATCCGGGGCCGGGCGCCGGCGCCGTTTTTCGCCTCGAGGACTCCGGGACTGTCGGGATCCGGTTCTCTCAGATCGGCCCCCTCGCCTGAGAAGAAAACAGCCGGCTGTCTGAAGAGCCGGAAAATCTGCGTATCCGAGCGCGCCGCGCGGAAAATCGGACCGAGCCGCGAAATCTGGATCGCGGGAAACCTGAGGATTCCCTGGACGATGCAGGCCCATATTCCCAGGCCGTGATCGCGGGCAAGCCGGTAGCAGTTCCAGGGGAGGAAGGCGCAGTGCAAGAGCAGCATTCGCCAGCCCCGGAGGTTCTTCCAGATGAAGAACAGCTGGTTCCGCTGAATGAGGCACTGCAGGCAGGATGGTGAGAAACGCCTGGCGCTCGACGCCCGGTGCTTGTGGTGCACTACCGATGCGGGCGCGAAAAGGATCTCCCAGCCGGCCTTCCAGGCCTGGTAGGATAGATCGACGTCCTCCACGTAGGCCGGGCCGTAGATGCTGTCAAACCCTCCCAGCATCAGGAAACGGCGCTTGTGGAATGCGGAAGAGCCGCCGCCCGCCCAGAAGGCGGGAAGGTAACGACGCCGGAATCCCGTCGCGGGGATGGGGCGGTGGGAGTAATCGACCATGCCCCGCCGGAAGATTGCGGTGGTCCTGCCCGTTTCTTCCCGCCTCACCGAGGGATCCCGAAAATAGATCTGGCTCGTGACCGCGAAGGTTTTCGGGCCGAAACCGTCCAGCAGCGGACGGAGGAAACCGCGGTCGACCACCATGTCGTTGTTCAGCAGAATCACCACATCGTGCGCAGCTGCCCGCACGCCCGCGTTGTTCCCCTCGGCGAATCCCAGGTTCTCGGGGAGCGCAACGATGCGCACTTCCGGGAAATTGTGCCGCAGGAATTCAACCGAACCGTCCGTGCTGCCGTTGTCCACGACCATGACCTCATGCGGACGGCCATCGTAACGGACAGCCTCCAGCACGGAGGGTATGCATTCTTCCAGGAGCTCCTTTCCGTTCCAGTTCAGAATGATGATGGAAGCAAGGCCGGGTAGTGGCGTGCACCCGTCGGCAACAGGCCGACGCGTGAACCGGGTGAGGAGGTGCACGGCGTTGAAAAAGAGAATCGTAAGGGCCAGCAGGGCGAGGATCGGCGTGATCAGGACCGTGAGCGCGAAGAGCAGCAGACGTCGAAATAACAGCAGCATTTCTCTTCCTGAATGCCCGGAATTGCTCCTGGATGCAGGGTTGCCGTGACCCAGCAGGAGAACCTTTCCCGGAAGTGCATCACTTCGGGCGGCAGCCGGCTATCAGCCGGGGTCCGCCTCGAAATTCCGCACGCAGGGCCGGATCGACTGCGTGACTCACAGCAGTCGGCCGATGCCTGGGCCGCTCACGGTCCTGCAGCGTAGTTGACGACCGAAACGTCCATCTTCAGCATGCCGTAAATCAAATCATCCGACCGCAGCGCGAAGACCAGTGCGTTGTCTATCCAATCGCACATGTCGTGCCTCAGCACATCCCCACAGGCCACGGCGGGCGAGATCGAGTAGCTGCCGGCCGCCATGCGCGGCATCAGCACCCTGAAGTCGCTGGTGTAGATCTGGCCCTTCCGCGCCGGCGGGAGAACCCGTCCGGCATAGGATGTGTTGCAGGCCGACACATCGACGCCGAGGCGGTCCCGCATCGTATAGCCGACGATCGGGCGGTCAACGTCCCGGGCGAACTCCACCGATATACGAATCACGACCCGCTGGCCGCCGAAGACCTCGCGGGTAGCCTGCTCCGACTCGTCGAGAAGCTCGACGCCCAGAACGGCTGCTTGCCCGTTGCCGAACCGGTGGTCGATGTTGGGGATGCTCCTCACTACCGGGACGCCGGAGCCGCCGGCGTCCAGAACCGCCAGGTCCCCGTCGCGCCCCGCCCCTTCGAGTTGCCCGTAACGGCGCTCGCGCTCGAACATCAGGGCGCGGTACTTCTGTACGACGACGTCGGGCGCCGAGTCCTCCAGCAGCTGGCCATGGTCCAGGAGGAGGGCGCGGCTGCAGAACTTTGTGACCGCCGCGAGATCGTGGGTGACCAGGAGAATGGTCTTGCCGCTGTCGCGCAACATGTTCATCCGGTGCATGCAGCGGTGCTGAAAGACCAGGTCGCCGACGGCCAGTGCCTCATCCACGAGCAGGATGTCCGGGTCGACGTTCACCGCGACGGCGAAGGCCAGGCGCATGAACATCCCGCTCGAATAGGTCTTGACCGGATGATCCAGAAAATCTCCGATCTCCGCGAAACGCGCGATGGCATCCAGGCGCTCGTTCATCTGGCGCGAGTCAAAACCGAGGATTGCGCCGTTCATGATCACGTTCTCCCGTCCCGTGAACTCCGGGTTGAAACCGGAGCCGAGCTCGAGAAGGGCGGAGACCTTGCCGCTGACATGGCAGTCCCCGCGTGTCTGGCGCATGATGCCCGCCAGTATCTGAAGCAGCGTGCTCTTGCCTGAACCGTTCTGGCCGATGATGCCGACCGTCTGCCCCGCATCGACTGTGAAAGACAGTTCCCGAAGTGCCCAGAACTCGGTGTGGAGCATCTTCCCCAGTCCGGTGATCTCGCGCAGCTTGTCCCAGGGTTGCCGGTAGATCTGATACTTCTTGCTCAGATTCTGAACCGCGATCACTGGCATCAGAGCACGTCCACGAATTCCCGCTTCGTCTGGCGGAAGAAGACGCCTCCCGCGGCGAATACGACGACGGACACGGCGGCGAGCAAGGCAAGCGCGCGAAGATCCGGCGTGCGCATGCGCAGGAGGCAGTCGCGGTATGCGGTCACCACATGGGCCATGGGATTCAAATGCATCAGGATCCGGAGGCTCTCAGGAAACCGTTCGGGCGAATAAAAGATCGGCGTGAACCAGAACCAGAACGTGAGGATCACGCTGAGGACCTGCGATACGTCGCGGACAAACACGTTCAGGCCGGCCACGAGCCAGGCGAGCCCCAGCGTGAAGAGCATCAGCACCAGCAGGTAGAGTGGGAGGAGCAGGCTGAGGACGCTGAGCTGTCCGATTGAATAGAGTATAACCAGCAGGAGGATTGCGAACCCGATCAGGTGGTTGACCAGTGCGGCGAGCATCACCGTGAGAGGGAGGATTTCGGTCGGGAAAAGGGTCTTTGTCACGAGGTTCTTGTTGTCGATGACCACCGTGCTGGACCGCTGCAGCGTGTCCTGGAAAAAGAGCCACGGCAGGATGCTGCAGAACAGAAAGAGAGGAAAACTCGTGGTGCCGGTGTCGGGAAGCGGCCGCACGCCGAAAATGATCGATAATACGAAGGTATAGCTGACGAGCAGGACAATCGGGTGGATGACGCTCCAGAAGAATCCCATGAAGGAGCCGACGTAGCGCGCCCTCAGATCCCGGACGACGAAGCTGCGAATGAGCCCCCTCTGAACATAGAGCTTCCTGAGGAAGCTCGAGAATATGACCCAGGGCGCAAGCATTCGCGGAACCCTGGGCGCCCGATCCTGCAGAGCCGCCATAGGGCGCGCATTATATCAGAGGACCCTGCCCGGCGGGTCTTCGCCGCTCGACACTGCCGACGGCGAAGTTCCGCATGGCACTGCTTTCGGCCTCGATTTTACCTCGCGGTTCCGGCATCAGCTGCCCGCGTTGGGGTGAGAATCGATGCCTGGTCCTCCCTACTTCGCCCGGCTCACGTTCCAGGCGGGAGAGGATTGCTTTGCCGATCTTCCGCCAGAAGGCCGATCCCCCGGCTCTTCTGGCGCGGGCGACGGGAAAAACATGTCGCAAAGGTACGGGATTCCGAACGGGCTCAGAGGCTAGCCGTGGGCGGGCGAAGTCTCGGCAACGAGGCGCTCGAAGAGGCGCTCATACCTGTCGACCACGGCTTCCCATGAATATTCCGACACAGCCCGAGCCCGCGCGGCCGGACCGAATCCCGAGTAGTTCTGCGGATTGTCGATAATGTCCTGCATGCGCCCGGCGAGGTCATCGATGTCGTTGTGGGCGTAGAGAATCCCGCAGCCACCCAGGACCTCCTCGTTTTCAGGGGTGGAGTTCGCTACGATGAGATTGCCCTGCCCCATGGCTTCGATCAACGCCGGATGAGATCCGCCGACTTCCGTGGCGTGGATATAGCAGAATGCGCCCGCCATCAGCTGGCGGTACCCGTCGCCGTAAATCGCACCCGCAAACAGGATCCGTGGGTCGGGTGTGCGCTTCAGCTCCCGGATGTACTTCCGGGAATAAGGTGCGTCCCCCACGACCACCAGTCGCTTTGATGTAGATGTCCGTTCAAATGCCCGGACCACCTGGTGGGCATTGTTTTCCGGTTCGAGGCGGCTTACATACAGGAAGTAATCCCGCGATGCCAGGCCCAGCCGGCGTAGCTGAGTGTCGCTCGCGGGCCTCTCGGTAGTGGTGCCATAGGGAATGAACTCCGACCGCACGCCGTAGCGCTCCCGGTAATAGCTCTCGATGCAGCGGGCGTCCGTCACGATCTCGTGAGGAAACCAGACCGAGAAATACTCAGAGAGCCGGTACCAGAACCGCCCGAGCCGGTTCCACTTCCGGCGGAGCCGCTCAATGCCGTCCACGTTGACGACCACCCTCGCCCCCGCCAGCCTTGGAAGCCAGGCAACATAGCTATTGGCCGCATTACAGATGAGGATGACGTCGAAGCCTCTGGGGAGTGTGTGGAACACGGAGAGCAATGTATGAACGACGGTGTCGGTATATTTCAGCGGAACCGTGGGCAAAACGGCGACGGCCACGCCCCGGTGGGACCGGAGATGCCGCGGCACATAATGGGACCTGCCGTATACCGTGACTTCGTGACCCCGGGCTGCCAGGCGCGAGGCGCACTCCTCCGCGAAGGTCTCGAATCCGCCGTAATTGGCGGGAATACCGCGAGTGCCCAAAATCGCGATCCGCATAAATCACAGTCACAGGGTCTTGCCCCGGCATGCACAGTCGCCTGGGCCGCGCATGCCCGGCGGACGCCGTTGGGGGCAGGTACGTCCTCAGGAATCCGCCCGCTCCTCCACGACCAGGAAGGCGTAGGGTGCGCCGGCCATAAAGAGGAAGAGAACAAGGACCTCCGAGTCGCCGAAATTGTATTCGAAAAGACCGGCTGCCATGAGTGCGATCCAGCAGCCCAGCGCCCCAGTCGCCGCCAGTGTCGCCTCCGCGTCTTCCGGTTTTGTGCCCTTCTTGCGCAGGACTCGCCATGCATCCCACGCGAGCCTGACCATGAAAAGGAGCCAGAGGCAGAGGCCCGGGATCCCGCGCTCTGCGGCGATCTGCAGCGCGTTGTTGTGCATGTGCTGGTACATCCAGTCCGGGTATTCCCCGCTCCCGCGATAGCGGAGGGCCTCGGTGGCGACGTTCTTCGGGCCGACGCCGAACCATGGGTTATCGCGGATGAGGCGCAACGAGGTCTGGAACAGCTCGATGCGGTTCCTGGTATTCGGATCCGACACATTCCATCCGCCGCTGAAACGATCGCGGATTCCCTGGGGTGAAAGCACGAAGAGAACCGGAACGAGGACCAGCATCGCCACCATCGCCCGCGGGCGCCGGACAGCGAGCACGGTTGCGATGCCGGCAAGAGCTCCCAGCACTGCGTTCCTCGTCTGAGAGAGATATATCGCTGAAAAGATGAGGATCGCGAGCGGGATTGCCCACCCCAAAGTCCGTCGGCCGGCCCCCAGCACATAAGCGGTCAGTGAGACCAGAACAAGCATCAGGAGACCGGAATATGTCATCCACTGGCTCATGAAGCCAGAGATCCTGTGCAGCAGATCCCGCCCGGGATCGGCGGCAAACTGCAGCAGGCCGGCCAGAGATGAGACGGCGGCCGCGGCGAAGACGGCGCGGTAGATCCAGGTCAATCTGCCCCTTCCTCTCGCGAGTGCCGGCACCAGCGGGAGAATCAGAAAAAGGTAGAACTTCCTGACGATTCCCAGGCCCAGCCGGATGTCTGAGGAAGTCAGCGCCGAAAGCACGGTCCAGAGGAACAGGGCCAGCAGAACGAGCAACAACGGGCGGAGTGTGGCCGCCTCCGATGTGTCGGGCTTCCTCATGGCCACGGCCCCGGCAATGGCGGCTGCCAGCAGTATCTGCGACGCCGCGATCGACAGCAGGGAGGCCGCGACGGCCCCGGCCAGCGCCAGCAATGCGAGTCGCTGCAAGGGCGTGGCAAGTGAATCCGGCAGCATTCTTTTCAGTACTTCAGGCATGATCGTCGGGTTTGGCCTGCCTGCCGCTCAGGAACGAGCGGCAGAGCTCCTCCGTTTCAAGGATCTTTCGTTCCAGGGTGAACCTCTCCTCCACGCGCTCGCGCCCCCGCTGGCCCATGCGGAAGCAACGGTCGGGGTCGTCAGCCAGCGACCGTATGGCCTGAGCCAGGGCGACCGGATCCTTCGGGGGGACCAACAGTCCATTGAGGCCGTCGACCACCAGTTCCGGAATGCCCCCGACGTTCGTTGCGATGACCGGCAGCGAGCAGGCCATCGCCGTAAGAATGGCCGAGGAAAGCCCCTCCGATAGGCTCGGGAGCACGAACATGTCGAACGAACCCATGTAGTAGGCCGGCCGGTTCTGGAATCCGGCAAAGTGGA
Source organism: Acidobacteriota bacterium (assembly GCA_013388445.1). Taxonomy (GTDB): domain Bacteria; phylum Acidobacteriota; class UBA6911; order UBA6911; family UBA6911; genus JACADW01. The sequence continues at coordinate 9,445 of JACADW010000227.1, forward strand.
AACAGGAAGCGAGCTCTTTCTCCTCGACCAGGCTCTCAAGTTCCTGCCGGCACTCTCCTTCGCCGACGACGACAAACCTGAGGCGCGACCTGGCATCCGGTATCAGCGTCGCTGCTTCGACGAGAAAACGGAGCCCTTTTTCGGCACTCAGATGAGCGACGGTTCCAACCACGACGGGATCGCCCGGCTGGTGCAAGTTGGGAAGGGGCCTGCGCGGGTAAGACGTCAGATCCATGCCCTCGTAAATAGTCCGGATCAGCGACGACGGCAACCCCCCCAGGAGGAGCTGGCTGCGGATCGACTCGGAAATCGCCACGACCCCATCGATGCCCCAGGTGTACTTGAAGCGGGTGAAGTAGCCGCCCTTCAGCGGAAAGTTGACCCGCCTGAAGATGATCCGGGCGCGCACTGGAACGAACCTCGATGCCAGGTTTCCGATGAATATCGGACGGGGGGTGTTGAAAGCCAGGATCTCCGGGCGACATTTCGCAAGCACGCGGACCATGCGAAAGAGAGCGAGCAGGCTTGTCTCGCGCCGTATGGCGACGGGATAGACCTCGATCCCGTGATCACGGGCACGCGTCTCGAGAAGCGTGCCCGGATAGCAGGCCAGACGCACCTTGTGCCCCCGCCGGGAAAGTCCCTGCAGCAGCGTCAGCAGCTGGTCCTGGCCGCCGCGCCAGACTCTCTCGGTATCCACGAAAAGGAATCTCATCATGGCAGGCAACAGGAACGGTCAGGGCGCAGCGCCCGGCAGGGGGCTGAAGCGGAGATGTGGGGCACGAGAGCCGCCTGTAAGACTGCGCTCGGGCTCCATGGCCACCGCACTGAATACCGCAGGCCGCGCCATTGTCCCCGGCCCAGGACGCCACTCCCGCCTGCGCCGCTGCGACTCAAGCCTTCCGGTCTAGAGTTTTACGACGTTTGCAGCCCCTTTGGGAAGAGCGTTTCTGCAGTCGACCACCAGACTAGCCTCGCGCGCGATCAGATCATAGTCGAAAGCACTGTGATTCGTGACTACTACGGCGCAATCGCAGTCCCTCAGGTTTTCAGCAGAGGCCGGGATCGATCTGAGGCAGCCACGCTCCAGTCTTATCTCCGGATTGTAGGGATCCGAGAACATGACCTCGGCCCCCTCGTCCTGCAACAGCCGGATGATGTCGAGAGCAGGCGATTCCCGGATGTCTGATATGTCCTTCTTGTAGGACACGCCGAGGATCAGGATCCTGGAGCCGCAGACAGGGCGCCTGCGGCGGTTGAGCGCCCGTGCCACCTTGGTCGCGACATACGCGGGCATGTTGGTGTTCACCTCGCTCGCCAGCTCGATGAAGCGGGCGTTGTAGTTGAGGCCTTTCATCTTCCAGGACAGGTAGAGCGGGTCAATGGGAATGCAGTGTCCGCCAAGACCGGGTCCCGGATAGAACGGCATGAAGCCGAAAGGTTTCGTCGCCGCCGCCTCGATGATCTCCCAGACGTCCAACCCCAGCTTGTCGCACATGATGGCAATTTCGTTGACCAGCCCTATGTTCACCATCCGGAACGTGTTCTCGAGGAGTTTCACCATCTCGGCAGATTTGGTCGAACTGACCGGGATTACGGTCTCTACGACCTGTTCGTAGAGTTCCTTCGCCGCGCGAGTGCATTCCGGCGTGACGCCCCCGATGATTTTCGGGGTGTTGCGGGTGCCGTAGCGCCGGTTGCCCGGGTCGACACGCTCGGGGGAGAACGCGAGGAAGAAGTCCCGACCGACGGTGAGTCCTGTGCTGCTGAACTCGGAGAGCAGTATTTCATCGGTTGTGCCGGGATAGGTCGTGCTCTCCAGAACGATAAGCATGCCGGGATGCAGGTGCTGCCGGATACGGGCGGTGGCATCGACCACGTATTGAATGTCGGGGTCCTTCGTCTTGCGCAGGGGCGTCGGGACGCAGATGCTGACGCAATCCACATCTCCAAGCGCCGCAAAATCGGTGGTAGCGGAGAGCCTCCCGGCGGAGACCATTCCCCTCAGCTCCGTCTCGGGAACGTCCATAATGTAAGACTGCCCCGCGCAGATGCTGCCTACCCGCGCGCGATCGACATCGATGCCGATCGCTCCAAAGCCGGCCTTGGCGAACTCGACTGCCAGCGGAAGGCCTACGTATCCGAGGCCGATGACTCCGATCCTGGCCGAGCGATCAGCGATCTTTTCGCGCAATTCCATCGGATGCCTCCGGATGATTACGGTACCAATCGAGCACCCTCTCAAGCCCCGTCTGGAGGGTGACCTTGGGGGTGTAGTCCAATAGCCGTTTCGCCTTGCTCACGTCGGCAACGGAGTGGCGGACATCACCTGCCCTGGGTGGCTTATAGGCAGCCTCGAGACGAGTCCCCAGGATCCTGTTGAACAGGGCGAGGAGCTGGTTGAGGCTGGTCTGTGATCCGCAGCCGATATTGAAAACTTCCCCGGCGGCTCGGGGATGGGTGGCCGCCACCCAGTTGGCATCGATGACGTTGTCGATATAGGTGAAGTCACGCGTCTGCCCGCCGTCGCCATATATCGTCGGTCTCCTGCCTGCAAGGAGCCGGGTCGCAAAGCGCGGGATGACCGCCGCATACTCGGATTCCGGGTCCTGGCGCGGGCCGAAAACGTTGAAGTAGCGAAGACAGACACTCTCCAGGCCGTAAAGCTGGAGGAACAGGCGGCAGTAATGTTCGCAGACCAGCTTGCTCAGTGCATAGGGTGACAGCGGCCGGCCAATGCGATCCTCCTGTTTCGGCAGCGCCGGGTCGTCTCCGTAAACCGAGGAAGAGGAAGCGACCACAACACGCCGGACGCCCGCGTCGCGTGCGGCCAGAAGAACCGACAGCGTTCCAGATATATTGGACGCGTTCGTGAGTGCGGGATCGGCGACCGACCGGGGCACCGAGGGAATCGCGGCCTGGTGGAAAACGAAGCGAACATCCCGAAAGGCTCGGCGCAGCGTCTCTGTTTCGTTGATGTCGGCACGGAC
>JACADW010000192.1 GCA_013388445.1 Acidobacteriota bacterium
ATCATGGATAAGCGAGCTTATGAAGAGGGTCTCCCTGGACCCGGCGTTCGCCGATGTCCTACCTGAATCTCTCAGCGGTGGAGAACAACAGCGTGTGGTTATCGCCCGGGCACTCGCGCTCGAGCCGCGCCTGATCATCGCGGATGAGCCCGTGTCGGCCCTGGATCTGTCGGTGCAGGCACAGACGCTCAACCTTCTCATAGAACTCAGGGAGCAGATGGGTTTGACCCTCATGCTCGTCTCCCACTCGCTCGGCGCTGTTCACTACGCCTGCTCGCGAGTGGCTGTCATGTACCTCGGAAAAATCGTCGAGGAAGCGCCGACGCCGCTGTTCTTTCGCCAGCCCGAGCACCCATACAGCAGAGTTCTGCTCGACAGCACACCAAGAGGCCTCGCGGGAACCGGTAAGTCAGGCGATGTCGGTGAAGTTCCCTCCCCCTCCTGTCCCCCATCCGGTTGTTCATTCCACCCGCGCTGCCGGCACGCGATGGACCGTTGCAGAAGGGAATCCCCAAGCCTGATGGATCGCGGCAAGGATCATCGAGTCGCCTGTTTCCTTTATCAGTAACCGCATCATGCTGGGAAACGACGTAGCCTGCCATCGCAAGGCTGTGGTGCGGCCGATTGGCGATCCGGAGAAGCAGGCAAGTGTCCGTTCGGCATCTCCGTCTGTTGTTGGCCCGCGAAGGATCCATCGCAGGGGGATCAGCCATTGGCAGTATACTCCTCGAGGGACTGGAGCAGGAGAGCGGCGGGAAATACCGAAGCCTGCCTTTTTTTGGAAGGCGAAGGCTCGAGGTTGGCCGCTGAAGGCGCCGCCTCCTCCTATGAGCTTCCGCGATGCTCTCGAGGAGACCTTATCAGCATGGCATAGGCAGATATACCGCCGACGAGAATGGCGCCCGTGAGGCTGAGTGCGAGTGCGAATGATTGGGTTGCCTGGGCAATGTAGCCGGTCAACCACGGAGCTAGAATGCCACCGAGGTTGCCCCCGAAATTCTGAATCCCCGACACCCTGCCGACCGTTTCCCTGGGGCATACGGCCTGCGTCAGCGTCCATGTGTTCGGGGAGGCGATGCCAAGGCCGCACAACGCGACCGTGAGCAGCCAGACTGCAGCCATCCTGCTTTCGACCAGGCCTGCAGGAACGACCAGGCAGCCGACCGAGAGGCCGATCATGATCATTGTCCTGCGCACCCGGACTTCAGGAAGACCGCGACGCACCATGAAATCGCTCACGATCCCCGACAACATGATGATGGCCAGCATCGCCAGATAGGGAATCGAGCTGTAGATGCCCATCTCCCTCGGCGTAAACTTGCGTTCAATCACGAGATATCCCGGCAGCCAGTTGAGATAGACAAACCAGGCGTAATCGTAGGCAAAGAATCCCAGGAAGATCCCGAGCACGTTCCGATTCAAAACAGAGGTGACGCCGCTTGCAGACGAGGACCTCGGAGGGACGCTATGTTTGGACGGAGCGCTTGAGCCCGGAGCCTCCAGGCCGCGCAAAAACCACTCCCAGGGGAGAAGCCAGAGCAGTGATACCGCGCCAACGGTCAGGAACAACACCTGCCAACTGAAATTGGTGAGGAAATAGGCCCCCACTCCGCTGATCAGCGCAGCCCCTAATCGGACGCCGGCGAGGTAGCCGGCCGTCACGGTGCCTCGCTCGCGATCCTGGAACCAGTTGGCCACGGCACGCGCACTGGCCGGGAAAGCTACCGCCTGCCCGATCCCGAGCAGCACTCGGAGGCAGACAAGCAGGAGTATGCCTCGGGCGAAGCCCGTCAGGATGAACGCAAGAGACCAGATCACGTAGCCCCAGGCATAGGCGCTCCTGACGCCGAAGCGGTCCACGATCCAGCCCGCCGGCAGCTGCATGAATGAGTACGACCAGGAAAAGGCCGAGAGCAACACTCCCATGGCGGTGAGCGAAAGCCCCAGATCTTTGATCACGAACGGCGCAGCGACAGCCAGCGATGCACGGTGCGCATAGCAGACAATCATCGCCGACACCAGGAGCGCCATCAGCGCCCAACGCCGCGGTGATTCGCGCAATGAAGCAGACGTACTCGGACTCCAGCTCGCCTTACCCGGATTCATGCGTAATACTCGCCTGTCTCTCGGAAACTAGAGATCTCGCGGAGAAGGAGCCTGTTCGGGCGACATCATCTCTGCTGCGAGGAGGAATCAGGGGAGCAGGGGGAAGTTCATGAGACGACTCATACATTGCCTTTGTCCCCAAAATCCTTTACCCCACCAGTCAGCGATTGAATCGAGCCAGGTTCCGCCTGGGCAACAGCACGCAAATAGAATCGGATTGTCCCGGTCGAGGTCGATGTCCCTGCCACGGAGCGGGGATCTCGGCTTAAAGACGGAGCTCGCGACCGAGAGTACTCTAGCCTGGAATGGAGGCCGTTTCCAGTCCGTTCAGCCAGGACTGAGGCGGCACGGCCGACCGATTTTTTTGAATCTTGAGACAGGTTTGGGTGTATACATTCTTCAGCACAGCCGAATCTGGCGATTGTTCGCGGGCCAACCATTCAGGAGGATGATTATGGAGAGCGGAGCACCCAACACCGGAATTCCAGCCAACGGGCCGGACGTACCGACGATGAGCTTCATGCAGCGGTTGATCGGGGTCTATTTCGAACCGCGAAAGACTTTCCAGGACATCAGCCAGAAGCCGACCTGGATAGCACTTTTCATCATAGTCTGTGTCCTCGCCATGGGGGTGAACTACACGCTGACAGCAGTCATGGACCACGAGACGCTGATGCGCAAGTCGCTTGCCATGAATCCCATGACAAGAAACATGTCCGAGGAGCAGATTCAGCAGCTCGTCTCGCAGCCACGGGGGGCCTTCTCCCGTTACAGCGGGCTCATTTTCGCTCCTCTCGGCGTCCTGGTAAGCTACGCTGTCACCGCCGGCGTTTTCCTGCTCGTCTTCGTGCTCATGGGCGCGGCGATCACCTTTAAGAAATCGCTGGCGGCGACAGTCTGGGGCATGGCCCCGCCGGGGATCATCCTGACCATCCTGAGCATCGTGTTCATGTTCATCAAGGATCCCGCCGACATCGAGATCAGTCCTGCCGGAAATGTGGCGAGCAACCTGGGGATGCTGGTCTCCGAGAAGGAACATCCGGTGATCAGCAGTCTTCTCTCCTCGATTGACGTCTTCTCCTTCTGGACGATCTTCCTGCTTTCCATAGGATTTGCGGCGCTCTCGGACAGATCGTTGACAGTCAAGAAGGCGGCGACAGGCGTGCTGATACTCTGGCTGCTTTGGGTGCTCGGCAAAGCAGGATACTTCGCGCTTTTCGGATAGACGGGAAGCCTCCTCAGAAGGCTCCCCTGACGCGCGTCTGAACGGCGTAGAAGCCGGTTCCGGCTGTGATAAAGAGGGTGCTGCGGTCCTTGCCGCCGAAGCAGACATTCGCCGTCCAGGGTTGATCCACGTCGACATGATCGATCTGGCGGCCGGTCCTGTCGAAGACTGTTACGCCCTTCCCTGTCAGATAGACATTCCCCTCCGCGTCCAGGGTCATGCCGTCTGAACCGAGCTCGCAGAAAAGCCTCTTGTTCGAGAGGGTTCCGTCGCTCTCTATTTGGTAGGCGTAAGTCTTGCGCGCCCCGATATCGGCCACGTAGAGCGTGCGGCCGTCCGGTGTTCCGATGATCCCGTTGGGCTGTCTGAGGTCGTCCGCAACCCGCACGAGCCTCTTCCGGTCCGGAGAGAGGTAGTAAACGTGTTGCCCGTCCTGCTCCATGGGCCCCCGGTCCCAGTACGGACGCCAGTAGAGCGGATCCGTGAAATAGACTCCCTCATCGGGGGCAATCCAGAGATCGTTCGGCCCGTTGAGTAGTTTGCCCTGATAGTCCTTGACCAGAACCGTCACCTTGCCCGACGGATCAATCGACCAGAGCTGGTTCCTTTCATCCGCGCAGGCCAGCAGGTTTCCATTCCGGTCAAAATAGAGGCCGTTGGCCCGACCGCTCGGCTGCATGAAGGTAGACAGTCTTCCGTCAGTGCTCCACTTCATGATGCGATCGTTGGGCTGATCCGTGAAGAAGACGTTCCCGGCCGCGTCGACAGCCGGCCCTTCGGTAAAAAGGAAGCCATCCGCCAGCTTTCGGACCTTTGCACCCTCGGCGATGACACCCTGCTGCGGGGCGCCTGCCGCCCATCCAAGCCCGATAACAGCGGAGAGGATGACACCGAACATGCTTTCACCTCATCGGAAGCAGAGAGAGGATCACCTGCGGCCCTGCCTGCTTTGTATCCCGCCGGGGCTTCAGCGGAGGACATCGTCGCTCGCAACCTTCCCGTCAAGCAGGCGGATCACGCGATGGGCATGAGCGGCGATGTCATGCTCATGGGTAACCAGGACGATGGTGTTGCCCCGCGAATGGAGAACGTCGAAGAGGGCCATGATCTCCGAGCTGGTCGCCGAGTCAAGGTTTCCGGTGGGCTCATCCGCCAGAATGATCGATGGGTTGTTTACCAGGGCCCTGGCTACGGCGACGCGCTGACGTTGTCCGCCCGACAGCTCGTTGGGTTTGTGGTACATGCGATCTCCAAGGTCGACGGACTGGAGCGCTTTCATGGCGCGCTCTTTTCGCTCGCTGGCCGGGGTCCCGTTGTAGATGAGCGGCAGCTCGACGTTGTGAAGCGCCGTGGCCCGCGCAAGCAGATTAAATGTCTGGAAGACGAACCCGATCTCTTTGTTCCGCACGTGCGCGAGCTCATCGTCGTTCATCTCCGAGACCAGGCGGTTGTTCAAATAGTACTTGCCCTTCGTGGGGGTATCAAGACACCCGATCAGGTTCATCATGGTTGACTTGCCCGAACCGGAAGGTCCCATGATCGCCACGTATTCTCCGCGCCTGATCTCGAAGGAAACGCCCTGGAGCGCATGGATCTGTTCAGCGCCCATTACGTAGGTTTTCCAGAGGTCCTCCGTCCTGATCAGAACAGTGCCGGAGGATGCGCCGCTTCCATTGTTTCCGCTCATAGCTCTAACTTCCTTTGCCACAACTCAGGTCTTGGTCCCCGAAGCCGCCTTGGTGTTATCCACCTTGACCCGGTCTCCATCCTTGATCGTCCTGAGAGTCTGGAAGCTTCCTGAGACGACCTCCTCGCCCTCTTTCAGATTGGCTGTGATCTCGATCTCCGACTCGCCGGTGATTCCTGTCTTGACGGGCCGGAATCGGGCGATCTTGTCCTTGTTGACTACGAACAAACCCTCGAGCTCCTTCTTCTTGGGTTTGTCCTTGGACGTGTCCGCCTGCGCCACGGAACCCGATTTCTTCTTCTTATTCAGGTCAGGCTCGATGTACTTCCCATCCTTGTCCACTTCGACCTCGCGGATCGTCAGTGCCTGAATGGGAACGGTCAGGACGTTGGTCTTGGTGTCCGTGATGATGTCACCGGTGCAGGACATACCCGGCCGCAGTTTGGGAGACGGCTTCTTGATGGTCACGATCACCTTGAAGTCCTTGGCTTCCTGCTGGGTCGAACCCGTGGAGCTCTTTATCGGACTGTTTCCGATCTCCGTTACCTCACCCTCCATCACTTCGTCCGGGAGCGCGTCCACCTTTACTTGCGCGAAATCACCGAGCGACACGTTCACGACATCTGTTTCATCCACTTTGAGCTCCGCCTGGATCACGCCGAGGTCGGCGATTGTCATCAGCGTAGCCTGCGGATTGCTCAGGATTCCGGGGACGGCGCGCTCCCCCTTCTCCACGTTGAGCTGGGTGATGACCCCGGACAGCGGGGACCGGATTGTGGTCTTGCTGAGGCTGTCGGATGCCCGAGTAAGATTAGCGGCCAGCGACTTCTGCCGGGAAAGCGAAGCGGCATGCGCGCTCTTCATCTGCTGGATGTTATTCCTGGATACGCTGACCTGTGCCTCCGCCTGCTTCAGGCGGGCTCGGGCCACCTCCAGCTGGGACACGGCAACCTTGTGATCGGTCTGGGCAGCCTCATACTCCTCGCGGGAGATGAGGCCCTCCTCGTGGAGCTGCTGCTTGCGCAGGTAAGTGTTATGAATTCGAGTGTAGTTGTTCTGCGCCTGCTCCACTTCGGCACGGGCCGCGTTTAGCGAGGCCTCGTCGCGGGCCAGGTTGATTTCCGCATTGAGTATCTGTATTTCCTGACTGCGGGCTTCTGCTGCAGCCGCTTCGTAGGATGCCCGGGTCGCATCAGTTTCGGCCGCCGTCTGGATCGGGTCGATCCTGACCAGCACGTCCCCTTTCTTCACTCTATCACCTTCCCGAACAGGGAGGTCGGTAATTACGCCGGCGATTTCCGTCTGCAGATCCACAAACTCCTTGGCCCTGATCTCCCCGCTTGCCGAAACCTTGGACTTCAAGACGTCCTTGATCTGCGCCTTGGAGGTCTGAACGAGCACCTCATCCTTCCGGGTCGCCTTGATGCTGAAGAAAATGATCGCACCCAGCACTACAACGGCGCCAATGGTGATCCAGATCTTCTTCTTCCTGCTCATCAAACCTCCTCCGGGTCCCCAACCGTCTGTTATTACGACCTCTGCGCCGGAAAAGTTTCACAAATCAGACCGCCGCAGACGCCCCAGCCTGCCTCACGGAGGCGGGGACCGAAGCTTGATCAAACAATCTTACACCATGAAAAAGGGAACCGAAACCGGACATAATAGACGGCGGAGCCGGTCGCCTATGACTACTTTCATCAGGTTGCCGGAAATCCGCGATTGTTTTGAGCCTTGGGTAGCCGATGCCGGCATCGATACCGTCCCGAAACGAAGATCTGCGTCAGCTGGAGCACGCGGCCCCCATAGGCTTCGCTTTTCTGCTGCGCTATTTGACGTGGCCGCAGGCCCTGGCCCTTGCTCTTCTCGCCGTTGCCTACGCTGCCCTCATCTCGACACGCCTCTGGCCGTCAGCGAGCCGGCCGGGGGAAGCCGAGCGCGGTTTCTCCCCTGGAAAGCTGGCCTACGCCCTCTCGGTCTTCTCGCTCGTTCTGCTATTCCCCCGCGAACAGCACATTGTCGTGACCGTCTGGGCCAATCTTTCGGTCGGCGACGCCGTATCCAACGTCGTCGGCCGGCGGTTCGGCAGGGCCCGTTTGCCCTGGAACGCGGAAAAGAGCTGGGCGGGAAGCGCAGCCGCGTTAGCCGCTTCCACCCTTGCGGCCCTGGCCCTGCTGGCTTGGACGGGATTCCCGGCCCCTGGGGGTTCCCTCTGGACACGTGCCTGGCTGTATGCAGTGACGACGTCGCTCGTCTGTTCGCTCATCGAATCGGTCCCTCTACCGGTCGATGACAACATTGCTATCTGCGCGGCCGGCGCGCCTTTCATGGTCTGGTTATCGCACGCATCGCGGCCGGACCCGCTGGACGTGTGCGCGCTTGGGACGGGTGCCGCCATTTGCGTGAGCGCGGCCCTCGCCGCCTACCGGTTTAAGACAATCTCCGCGGGCGGCGCGGCCTCGGCAGTTATACAGGGTACGCTCGTCTTTTATTCCTTGAGGCTTCCGGGATTCGCCCTCCTGGTGACCTTCTTTGTCCTTGGAAGTGCGTTTTCCAAACTGGGGTACCGACAGAAGGATGAATGGGGCATCGCTCAAGCAGACGGCGCACGCCGCGCCGCGCGTCATGTCTGGGGAAAAGGGTTTGCGGCATTTGCGGCAGCCTTTGCTGCGCTCTTTGTGCCGGACAGCCGGCCAGCCGAGATTGCCTTTGTAGCTGCCGTCGCCGCCTCTCTCTATGACACAACCGCGACCGAATTGGGGCAGTTGTGGGGCAACCGGCCGGTGCTGATTCCATCGTTTCGGCCTGTTCCGCGCGGAACGAGAGGGGCGGTCTCGCTGGAGGGAACGATTCTGGGGCTCCTGTCAGCCACTCTTTTGGCCGCCGAGGGAGTGATCCTGGGACTCGTCACGGGCTGGGAAGGTGTATGGGTCGTCGCTGCAGCGGCGCTCGCCGCGAATCTCGAGAGCTATCTTGCGGCACGACCCGCAAAGCGCGCGAGCGGGCCGCTGATGAATGCTTTTCATACCTGCGTAGCCATGCTTGTGGCCCTCGTGCCCTTTCGATTCTGATCTTGAACTGCCAGAGTCCCAAATCCCCCGGGGCTGTTATGATGTGATGTCGAGGTACGCTGTGCGAATGCACCTTGTACGTGTCTATTGGGAATTCGCGCGTCCTTTCACGCTCCTGATGCCGGCAGTGGGCATGGCCGCCGGCGGTATCGTGGCGTGGGGCGCAGATCCGCGCCACCAATCATCCTGGACCGATGATGGTTTTAGCGTGCTTCTGAATGTCTTGCTCGGGGCCCTGATGGCGGCGGTGATGAATGCAGGATCCAATGGCCTGAATCAGATCTTCGATCTGGAAATCGACAAGATCAACAAGCCGGAGCGTCCGCTTCCCTCCGGCAACCTGACGCTCGGGCAGGCATGGTCATTCACCGCCTCAGTGCTGGTCATTGGGATGGCAATCGCATGGGGGATCAACTGGCAGTGCTTCGTGCTGGCGGCTTCAGCGCTGGTCCTGACTGCGTGCTATTCGGTACCGCCGTTCAGGACCAAGCGCTGGGGAATCCCTGCGAATCTCACGGTGGCTGTCCCGCGGGGTTTTCTTCTCCCGATTGCCGGTTGGTCGACGGTCAAGACTGTGTTCCTGCCGGAACCGTGGCTACTGGCCATTCCGCTGGGCCTTTTCATTTTCGGCGCCAGCTCGACGAAGGACTTTTCGGACATACCCGGTGACAGGGCCGGAGGCTGCCAGACGCTTCCCGTTAAATACGGTGTACACACGACAGCGCTCGTGATTGCCCCGTTTCTTGTCTTTCCATTCCCTCTATGGCTTGTCTTTGCCCAGGCGGGATATCTGTCGGCCCCGCAGCTCGGGCTGGCTGTGATCTCATTTCTCCTACCCATCGTGGGGGCATACATCGGTTTTCGCATTCTCAGAAATCCCGAGGAGCTCAGCCGCGGCGAAAACCACATTTCCTGGAAGCTGATCTACCTTATGGCTATCAGCGCCTATGCCGGACTCGCACTCGTCTACTCCTGGCCTCGTCCATACTGATTTCCTTCCCCGGCGGGGGGATGCTGCGACACTGCGGCGGAACCAGGATATCCTATATTACTGAAAATAAGGTAGTTATTAAATGCCCAACCGCATTCTTATGCTTCCAGTGGTATCTCATTCCTTTCAGCATTCGGGTGTTTAACGTTCTCGGTGCACTATGGATCCGCGCATGGGCCGGGACGTCATGCACGGTTAAGCCGAATGTGCGCGGGCCAGCCCATTTCGAAGGACTTCCGGAATGATCTCATGGGATTCTGGGGAAAGGGGCGTGCTTGGGCCGGATTGCGGGCTTGGTTCCCGGCGCCGCCGTCCGGACTTCGTCCACGCCTTGACAGCCTGATCGGAAATCGTCGATAATAGTTCACGAGAGCTTCTCGGAACGGTACTATCTGCGGGATTCAAGCCCGGGGAGTGCGGGATGTCAGACCCAGAAATCAAGCGCCTCATGAAGTCGCTCGGCGAGGCCATTAACGAAACGTTGAGCGACGCACCGAAGATCAACGACTGCATTCAGAGTATCCGTGACTCCGGTTACGAGGTGTTCTTGATTATCGAAGCGAAGATCGGCTTCAACCGAATCGAAAAGGGCGACAGCCTGCCAGAGAAGCGGGCAACAAGATCAGATGAGCCTGTGCGCCTGAACATCACGAGCGAGGACGCCAAGTTCCTAAAGTCCCTCAAGATATCTGTTGACAGCGAACCCTGATTCTCCATATCGCTGTCTATCCCCCACGGCGTGCCAGGTCCGCCTCAGCTCCCGGCAAGCATGGCTTCGCAAGTTGGGGAGCGCGAATGCTTGTTTCTCTTCCTCAATCAACAGGTCACCTATCGGGACTTGATCTTGCGCAAGACTGGATCTCTACAGGCTAAGGTATTGATTTTGAAAGAGATCATCTAGTTCGAGAGGTCCGATATCGGACTCGAGCACAGGGCCATCTCTGCCTGCCTATCCTCCTTGGGAAAGTAGCCGTTCAGGTATCAGCACGGGCATCCCCTAGATGCGACTGAGGGGCCGCAGGTCGGGCAATTCTCCGTATCCGACACCTGGGATCCCGGATATGCGATGCCGCTCGGACGGCAGCACTCAGTGGTAGGCGAACCTGTCGGAAGAAAAAGTTCTACACGCCGCCTTAGACAAACGGTTTTTTATCCCCGCCTGGATTCTTCTGTGCGGCTGGATCCTGCGGTTTTTGGCCGGCCTGCCCGGATGCGGATTCACCCTCTCTGCGGGCCGGCCTCCGGTCACTCATGTTGCACTTGCCCTCGAAAAAGGCCCCCGCCTCGATGATGAGGCACGGAGTGAACAGTTCGCCATACACCCGCCCTTCCCTGTGCACCTCCACTCTGTCCGAGGCGTGGATGGTTCCTCTATACTCGCCGTTGATGAGGATGCGGCGGATCCTGGCCTCCGCCTCGATCTTGCCTTTGGGCCCAACGACAAGGAGCGACTCCGAGCGAATCTTTCCTTTCAGGATGCCGTCGACCCTCAGACCTTGCGTGAACGAAACCTCGCCTGTCATCTCCAGACCTTCACCCAGGATACTGACGATTTCTTCAGGCTTTTCCTTTGAGAACCTCATCTTCCGCTCCGTTCATTTCATCTACTTGTTGGGCGCGAGAATGCCGTAGATACGCAACAGATCCTCTTGGCTGAAGAAATAGATGCGGATCTGGCCGGATCCCTTCGATCCTCTGCCGAGGCGGATTTCCACTTTCGTGTGCAGCAGCAATCGCAACCGGTCTGCAGCCGCAGCTATGTTTGGATCCTCTGCCTTGCGCGGTCTCGGCTTCTTTGGCTGCCTTTGTGCCCACTGCTCCGCTTCGCGCACCGACCAGCCTTCTGCCACCATCTGGCCCGCAATCCTGGTCATTTCGGCGGGTGTCGCGCTTGAGGAAAGCAGAGCACGGGCATGACCGGGGGACAGCTTGCCATCGGCCACGAGCGACCGGATTGCCGGCGGCAGTTTCAGGAGCCTCAGAGCGTTGGCAACAGTGCTGCGTTCCTTGCCGAGTTTCGCTGCCAGTTCCTCCTGTGTGCAGCTGAGGGTCTCCATCAGCTTCTGAAAAGCCTGGGCTTCTTCGACCGGATTGAGCTGCTCTCTCTGAATGTTCTCCACCAGGGCCAGTTCGAGCAATCGGTCATCCGGAGCCTCCCGCACCACAACCGGAATACGGAGAAGGCCGGCTCTCTGGGCCGCCACGAGACGCCTCTCGCCCGCGATCAGTTGATAGCCGTCGCGGATCGGCCGCACGAGGACCGGCTGCAGAACGCCATTATCCCTGATGGAGGACGCCAACTCATCCAGGCGGGCTTCATCCAGTTTGAATCTCGGCTGAGCAGGATTCCGCCGGATCCGGTCAATGTCGACCTCCAGCGGAGCCGAGGAGGGCCGCTCGAGATCAGGGATCAGGGCTCCCAGACCTCGACCCAAGGCCTTCTTTTGCATGGTTCAGGAGTTCCTTTGCCAGATTGATGTAAGCTTCCGCTCCTCTTGACCGTATATCATAGAGAATAATAGGCTTGCCAAAACTTGGCGCTTCGGCCAGACGCACGTTTCGCGGTATGACGGTAGCAAGCATCTTGTCGGCGAAGTAGTTCTTCAGATCCTGTCTGACTTGGGCGCTGAGATTCGTCCTCTCGTCGTACATGGTCAGCAGGATGCCGAGTACCGACAGGCCTCTGTTGAAGCTGTATTGGACTCGCCTCAGCGTCTCAAAGAGATCGGAGATCCCCTCGAGCGCAAAATATTCGCATTGTATCGGGATCAGCACGGACTGAGCCGCGACGAGGCCGTTGAGGGTGAGAATATTCAGTGAGGGCGGGCTGTCGATGAGAACATAGTCGAAGTCCGGGGCAACGGGAGTCAGAATGCGCTTGAGTACGAACTCCCGCTCGGGCATCTCGATCATCTCTATAGCGGCTCCGGTAAGGTTCTTGTCGGCCGGGAGGATGCTCAGGTTTTCGAGCTCCGTGCTCAGCATGATCTCGCGCACCGGATCGTTGAAGATCATCGCGTGATAGATGCTCTTCCTGAGAGTGCTCCGGTCGATTCCCAAGCCGCTGGTGCAGTTGGCCTGTGCATCCGTATCCACAACAAGAACCCGCATGTCGGCCATCGCAAGAGCAGCGGCCAGGTTAATCGCAGTCGTGGTTTTGCCGACTCCTCCCTTCTGGTTGGTGATCGCTATGATTCTCCCCATCGGTGCGGAGCATAGCACAGCAAAATCAACGCGCTCAACTTGTTTTCGCTCCGCGAGCGAGGCGCGCACGGGATTTGTGCATCTCTGCGCCAGGGGCTCCCGGCTGTGTGCGGAGCCTCCGCACTGCCCCGAGGAAAGACCCCTTCGTCGCAAATCCGCCGGGTCCACCGGATTAGGGAGGATCTTCGGAACCTCCCGGTACCCGGCCGGTCTTTGCTTCCGGGAGATGATGGCGAGGGCCTGAAGGCCCGATGCGGCCGCAGGCTTTGGGAATCGATATAGTGCTGCCGTCGGTCGCGATCAGGATCCCGCATCCCGCAGGCGGCCTCGGATTCCGGATGCGGCCCCGTCACACCGGTTTCACCAGGCTGGATCAGGTTGTTTCACGTGAAACAACAGGCACTCGGAGTTTGGAGAGGTACCAACCAGATTGGAACGGGCACTCCTCCCGGCTTTCGAGTGCAAGTCCGCAACCTGCCGGACCGATATCAAGAGGCGGTCTTCGCCCGTGGAACACCCACAGGCAGAGATTCTCCGCAGCACAATGTATCAAGCCCCGCAGGTCTTTGTCCCGGAGCCTCAGTCCCTTGATGGAGATGCATTGCCAGGAGCCCGGCGGTTTGACCGAGTTCAGGAACTCATCAAGCCTCTTATTCACCACTCTGAGATTCTCCAGACCCAGTTCTGTGGCCACGGTCTCCAGAAACATCGCTTTCCTGATGCGGCTCTCCACCAGGGTCACCTCAACTTCAGGCCGGACAATCCCCAATGGAAGAGCCGGAAAGCCTGCTCCGCTTCCGATGTCCAGATGCGAGCAGAAATCGGCAGGATACTGAGAGGCGCCCCAGAGCGACTCGAGCAGCAACGGGACGAGCACTCGATGATCCGTCGAAGAGACCAGATTGATGCGCGCATTCCACCTGCGCAGCAACGTCAGATAGGCCGAAATCCTTGACAGTTGTTCAGGGGGCAGCCGGAAACCATGCGCCGCAAGCAGGCTCCGAATTTCGGCATCAACCGGCTGCTTCTTCAAGGTCCGCGGGTCTTGCACGGCGCGTTTCCAGGTACAGATTGAGAATCGACAGGGCGGCGGGTGTGATTCCTGGGATCCTGCCTGCCATACCCAGGTCCCGAGGCCTCACCCGCACAAGCTTCTCGGTGATCTCGCGGCTGAGGCCTGGAATGCCGGCATAGTCGAAGTTTTCCGGGATTCTCCGGGAGCCCAGACTCACGAGTCTCTGAGCTGCCCGGGCCTGCTCTTGGACATATCCCTCGTATTTTACCTCGACCTCAGCCGTGTTCAGGACGTCTCTCGGCGGGTCAAAGCCGTTCTTCTTTAGAACCGGCAGAAGGTCGGCGAGGTTGACCTCGGGTCGGCGCAAGAGACGCTCGAGCACCGTACCTTTTAGCGAATGAATGTCAAGCTTGCCTCCCATGCGACAATCCGCGTCTTCGGTCGGATCCCACCGATGCTCGCGCAGAAAGCGCAGAAGTCTCTCTGTTTGCGACCGCTTCTCCTTGAATCGGGCGAAGGCCTCGGCAGGCAGCAGGCCTAGCCTGTAACCGAGCGGACTGAGTCTTTGATCGGCATTATCGATCCGCAAGAGAAGCCGAACCTCCGAGCGGGACGTGAACATTCGATAGGGTTCGTCAACTCCACGCGCAACCAGGTCGTCGATCAGCGTCCCAATGTAGCTCTCCAGCCGCGAAAAAACTATCGGTTCCCCGGCACCCGCCCGCAAGGCGCCGTTGATGCCCGCGACGATTCCCTGGGCCGCAGCCTCCTCATAGCCGGTTGTCCCGTTGATCTGACCTGCATGAAAGAGCCCGGCAACGCGCTTCGTCTCGAGTGTCGGCTGTAGTTCCGTCGGATCCACAAAGTCGTATTCGATGGCGTACCCGAGTTTGACAATGCGCGCAGATTCCAGGCCGGGCACGGCATGAACCATTTCCAGCTGCACCTCCTCCGGCATGCTTGTGGACATCCCGTTGAGATAGACCTCGGCCGAGTCCAGCCCCTCCGGCTCGATGTAGATCTGATGGCGCTCCTTATCCGAGAATTTAACGACTTTGTCCTCGATACTCGGGCAATATCTCGGGCCGATCCCACGGATTCTACCACCATAAAGCGCTGATTTATTTAGGTTTCTGCGGATGATGTCGTGGACCGATCCTGTCGTGAATCCGATGTAACAGGATATCTGTGGAAGGCAGATGTCCCTGGTCCGGAAGGAGAAGAAGGTCGGTTCGGGATCTCCCCTCTGCTCGCTGAAGCACCCGTAATCGACGGTCCTGGCATCCAGACGCGGGGGTGTCCCCGTTTTCAGACGGCCCATCCTGAAACCAAGATGGCGCAGGCAGTCTGCCAGGAGGGTGGAAGATCGCTCGCCGCCCCGGCCCGCCGCCCAGCTCCGTTCCCCTATATGGATGAGGCCGTTGAGGAACGTTCCGGTTGCCATAACGACCGCCTTTGCCGCCAGGCGGACACCCCCTGCGAGTTCGACCCCCTGAATGCTGCCGTTCTCCACGACCAGTTTTGACACTTCACCTGCGCACAGGGACAAGTTCTCAATTGCCTCAAGGTATCGCCGTATCTCCTTGCTGTACCTAGCCTTATCAGACTGGCAGCGGGGGGACTGAACTGCCGGACCACGGCTGCGATTCAGCAGCCGGAACTGGATCCCCGTGCGATCGGCGATTTCTCCCATCACACCGCCGAGTGCATCGATCTCGCGCACCAGGTGTCCTTTGGCGATTCCTCCGATAGCAGGATTGCAGGACATTTGAGCCAGTAGCGCGGCGTCAAACGTGACCAGGGCCGTTCTCGCGCCCATGCGCGCGGCAGCCGCGGCGGCTTCGCAACCCGCATGCCCGCCGCCGACGACTACGACGTCATATTTCTTGACGGTGCTGCTCACAGAGACATCATCCCACGGATTCGAAACTACAGACAAGCGGCACGGCTGCGGCTCCTTCAGCCGGTG
>JACADW010000258.1 GCA_013388445.1 Acidobacteriota bacterium
GCTCAACAACGCCGGCGGCGCCTGGGACAACGCGAAGAAGTTCATCGAAAAGGGCAACTTCGGCGGGAAGAGGCTCCCCGACGGCACGAAGAACCCCACCCACGGCGCGGCGGTCATCGGCGACACGGTCGGCGATCCCTGCAAGGACACGAGCGGCCCCTCGCTCAACATCCTCGTGAAACTCATGAGCATGGTCGCGATCGTCTCGACCCCGATGATCCTCAAGTTCGCCCCGGTCGTGCAGGCGATGCTCGGTCTCCACGATCTTCTTCGCGTTGTCCCAGGCGCCGCCGGCGTTGGCCATGAAGATCGCCTGGAACAGGCCGAAGAGCGCGATGGAGATCAGGTACCCGATGAAGAAATAGGGCTCGACGAACGCGAATGCCAGCGTCGAGAAGAAGACGGTCAAGAAGATGTTGAACATCCCCTTCTGCGCGTACTGCGTGCAGATCTCGACCACGCGTTTGCTGTCCGCCACGGACGCCTTTTCCACGCCCTCGAGCTTGATGTTGGCCTTGATGAACTCGACGGCGCGGTAAGCGCCGGTCGAGACCGCCTGGGTCGCGGCCCCGGTGAACCAGTAGATCATCGCACCGCCCGTGATCATGCCGAGCAGGAACGGCGGGTGGAGGAGCGAAAGCTTGTCGAGGTTCTCCCTCAGCCCCGAGGTAAGGAGCACGATGATGGAGAAGATCATGGTCGTGGCGCCCACGACAGCGGTCCCGATGAGCACGGGCTTGGCGGTCGCCTTGAAGGTATTTCCCGCGCCGTCGTTCTCCTCGAGGAGATCCTTCGCGACGTCGAACCTGGCGTCCAGATTGAAATCCCTCTTGATTTCCTCCGCGACACCCGGGATCTGCTCGATGACCGACAGCTCATAGACCGACTGCGCGTTGTCGGTCACCGGACCGTAGGAATCGACGGCAATCGTCACGGGGCCCATGCCCAGGAAGCCGAAGGCCACAAGGCCGAAGGCAAACACCGCCGGGGCCACCATCAGCGCCGCAAGCCCCTGCGTGCTCACCATGTACGCTATGGTCATGAGGGTCATGATCGCCATTCCGAGCCAGTAGGCGCTGAAGTTGCCCGCCACAAATCCCGAAAGGATGTCGAGCGAGGCGCCGCCTTCACGGGCGGAGGTGACCACCTCGCGCACATGAGCGGACTGCGTCGAGGTGAAGATCTTGACCAGCTCGGGAATGATCGCGCCCGCCAGCGTCCCGCAGGTGATCACCGTGGAGAGCTTCCACCAGAGCGATCCATCGCCCAGATCGGCGATCAGGATATAGGAAACGGTATAGGTCAGCGCGACGGAAACCAGGGAGGTGACCCAGACGAGGCTCGTCAGCGGCTGTTCGAAGTTCATCCTGGCGGCATGGCCGTAGCGCGCCTTCGTGATCAGACCGTTGACCAGGTAGGCCAGACCGCTGGCGATGATCATCATGACACGCATGACGAAGATCCAGACCAGAAGCTGGACTTGTGTTACCGGGTTCGCCACCGCAAGGAGGATGAACGAGATCAGGGCCACGCCGGTGACGCCGTAGGTCTCGAAGCCGTCGGCGCTCGGCCCGATGGAGTCGCCGGCATTGTCGCCGGTGCAGTCGGCGATGACGCCCGGATTGCGCGCGTCGTCCTCCTTGATCTTGAACACGATCTTCATCAGGTCGGAGCCGATGTCGGCGATCTTGGTAAAGATGCCGCCCGCGATACGGAGCGCCGCCGCGCCGAGCGATTCGCCGATGGCGAAACCGATGAAACAGGGCCCCGCGTAGTCGCCCGGAATGAAAAGCAGGATACAGAGCATCATGAAGAGCTCCACGCTGATCAGGAGCATCCCGATGCTCATCCCCGCCTTCAGCGGGATCGCCAGAATCGGGTATGGCCTTCCTTGCAGACTTGCGAAAGCGGTGCGGGAGTTGGCAAAGGTGTTGATGCGTATGCCGAACCATGCCACGCCGTAACTGCCGCCGATTCCGATCAGGCTGAAGATCAGGATGATGACGACCTTGATGGTCTCGAACTGCTGCAGCACCCCGAAATATACGGCGATGATGATCCCGATGAAGATCTCAAGGATCAGCAATAGCTTGCCCTGCTGGATAAGGTAGGTCTTGCAGGTCTCGTAGATCAGGTCGGAGATCTCCCGCATCGAGCGGTGCACGGGGAGCTTTCTCAGTTCCAGGTAGATCACAAGCCCGAAGATGAAGCCGACAAGGCAGACGCCGAGCCCGAGGTTGAGCAGGGTCCGTGCGTTGATGCCGTGGAAGGAGACCTGCCCGAGGTCGGGAAGGACAAGGCTGGCCTCGCCGCCGCCGTGATGGCTTGCGGCCGGTTCGGCCTGGGCCGGCACCTGCGAGCCCTGCGCCGCCGCGGGCGCCCAGAGCAGGGTCATTGCCGTAAGTAGGAGAATCATGGAAATAACGCGCGGTTTCGACGGCGCGAACCGGACAATGATATTGTCTGCAGTGGCACTCATTTCTGGTCTAACCTCCTGAGGTCGAGCGGCGTCGAGTTCGGCCGCTGCGAGGCGGCCTCCTCGCGCCCGAGTCCCGACCTTTTCAAGCTTCGTCGCACAAGAAAGAAGCGATATATGCTGTACAGGATGAAGAGCACGCCGCATACCAGAACGCTCTGGCGCGGCACACGTCTCCAGTACAGGACTATGAGGAAAACCCCGGCGACCAGGTACATCAGCGAAGGTATCTGCTGGAGGCTCTCCAACCACCTGCTGCTTGCGGATCGCATGGCCTGATAGCGCCCGGAAGATTGGCCTCTCGGATCTGGTTTCATTC
Organism: Acidobacteriota bacterium; assembly: GCA_013388445.1. Lineage (GTDB taxonomy): Bacteria > Acidobacteriota > UBA6911 > UBA6911 > UBA6911 > JACADW01. The sequence continues at coordinate 2,796 of JACADW010000258.1, forward strand.
CACGAACACGATACTCCTGCCTGAAAAACCGCGCATTATACCCCGAAGCTTGGGAGCTCGCTAAAGAAATCGAAGCCCGTCGGAAGATGCGGTCGTGTGGGTGGCTCAGGTGGTGCTTACCATCCAGCTCGCGCAGCGGGGCGACCCGATAGCGTCGAAGACGGACAGATCGGGTCTTGCGTCCTCTGGCCGCGCCCGGCAATCTCGGGCCCGTCCCCGAGCGGCTGATTGCGTCCGGCAACAGTAAGCGGCGTCAAGGCCCGAAGACGAGGCGGCAGACAACGATGGATGCCGCCAGACTGGCTACGTCCGCGCTCAATCCCGCGACGACGGCGTGCCTGGTCTTCCTCACTCCCACGGAGCCGAAATAGACCGCAAGTACATAGAACGTCGTCTCGGTGCTGCCGTAGGCTGTTGCCGCAAGCCGGGCTATGAAGGAGTCAGGACCATGGGTCTTGATCAGTTCCGTTACAATCCCCAGCGAGCCGCTGCCGGACAAGGGGCGCATGAGAGCCAGCGGCAGCAATTCAGCCGGCATTCCGAGAACCCGCAGGGCCGGATCCAGCCACCTCGCAAGCAGGTCGATGGCTCCCGCCCCGCGAAGCATCCCGACGGCGACGAGTATCGCCACGAGGTAAGGGATTATGCGAATACCTACCTGAAAGCCTTCCTTGGCGCCTTCGACGAAGCACTCGTAGACCTTTACGCCCCGCAGCAGTCCATACAGGGGGATACTCACCAGGAAAAAGGGGATCGCCCAGACGGAGATCACGTGCAGAACGCTCTGTATCATGACGAGGCCCCCTTGCCGGCGGCGCGATCCGCCGCAAAGATGGGCAGTGCCTCGAGCAGCCCGGCAGCTCCGAGTCCGGCGATCGCGGCGCACGTCGTGGCCGCCAGTGTCGTGCCGATGATCGCCGTCGGCTCCCTCGAGCCGGCCGAGGCCATGAGGCTGATCATCGTCGCCGGGATCAGCTGCACCCCGGCGGTGTTCACGGCGAGGAACCTGCACATCGCGTCGGTGGCGACGCCGGGGTACCGGTTCAGCTTCTGAAGGTCTTCCATGGCCTTGAGTCCCAGAGGCGTGGCCGCGTTGCTCAGCCCCAGCATGTTGGCGGCGATGTTCATCATCATGCTTCCCATCGCCGGGTGATCCCGGGGCACGTCCGGAAATATCAGCCTGAGCACGGGCGCGATCGCGCGCGCCAGAAGCCTCATCAGGCCTGCTTCCTCGGCAATCTTCATCACACCAAGCCACAACGCCATCACGCCCACAAGACCGATGGAGATGGTTACGGCATTCCCGGCGGAATCAACCCCTGCTTTCGTCACCGCTTCGATTTTGCCGTTGATTCCGCCAAACAGGACGGCAACAATGATCAAGCCAAACCAGATGTAGTTGAGCATGCACAGGCTCCAGTCCTGAGGCCGCACTCCTGCGCCCCATTGCGGGTCGAGGAAACGCAGCCAGGATCACTGACTTTACACATGGACGTCCCGACGACCCTTCCAGCGGCCCTGCGGCCAGGCGACACCGTGGGAATAGTCGCACCCGCCGGCCCCGTGCATCCGCCTGATGCGATCCGCCCGGCTCTCGCGCTCATCGAGAGTTGGGGTTTCAGGGTGCGGTTTGACAACCGTATCTTTGAAGCCAGCCGGTACCTCGCCGGCAGCGACGAAGCCAGGGCCTCGGAATTGATGCGGTATGTCGAAGACCCGTCGATCAATGCGATCCTGGCACTTCGGGGCGGCTTCGGATGCTCAAGGCTGATCCCGCTCCTGGACCAGAGCAGGATCCGGCGCAATTGCAAGATCTTCATGGGATTCAGCGACCTAACCACGCTGCATCTCTACTTCCTGCGTCTCTGTGATTGGGCGACGGTCCATGGGCCGGTGGCAACGACGCTCACACGTGATCGCATGTCCCCGCAGGCAGAGCGGCACCTTCTCCGGCTCTGGACCGACCCGCAGTATCTACCCGCCCTCGCATTCCCGCAACTCGAAACTTGGGTACCGGGAAGGGCCGAGGGGGTAATCGCCGGCGGATGCCTCTCCATAATAGCGGCCAGCCTTGGAACAGTCTACGAAATCGAAACCGAAGGCAAGATACTGTTTCTCGAGGAGATGGGGGAAGCGCCGTACCGGATTGACCGCCTGATCACTCAGCTGCGCCTGGCCGGCAAGCTGGAGGGTCTGGCCGGCATACTTGTCGGAAGCCTGTGCGGCTGCGAGCCTGATGAAGGAGACTACACGGCGGCCGAGGTGCTCCGGGAGTTGTTGTCGCCAATAGGGGTCCCGGTATTGGCGGGTTTTCCGACCGGACACGGCATGGAGAACTGGGCGCTCCCTCTGGGGCGAAGGGTACGGATGGATGCGGACACGAGGGAAGTCTTATATCTAGAACCATTTACATCAGTCCCTGGGCGCTGAGCCCCACTGCACCGTCGCCAGCCTCCCCATTGCTCTAAATAACTTGAAAATAGGGCTTTACACAATGAGCCCGGCCTGCTAGACTTCCTCATTTGATAATCCTCCGGGCGTTCCGATCGCTGGTGAGCGCCCTTTAAGTCTTTATAGTTCAAATAAATACAGGTCAGTCGGTCATGAACCTCCGGGGTTCGCTCTCGAAGCTTCTGAAAAACGGTTCCATCTTCTACAGGGAAAAGGCACAGCAGTTTGACCATAATCCGGTGATTCGAGAGGCGTGGTCGCTGCTCGCTCAGGACATGGACCTGCAAACCTCAGGTCTGAAGGGGCTGCCTGCTTCATTCTGGAGGGAGATCCAGGTCCTTCACCCCGAGCTGATGAATGAGGTACGATCCTGCCTCGCTTCGGTCCCTGGAAAGAACAAGGATGGTGCAGCCTCTCTCCAGGACGTCCTGAATCGCTCCTTGTCATGCGAGGAACCAATCATTCTGCGCGTGTTCGTGCCGGTCATCCGCAAACTCCGTGCTTCGGGAACCGGCCATGCGCTCGATTTCTATGTGATTGTCAAAGCGCACGTTACACACTTGAACGAGCTGGTCCGGGCCTATTGCGGCGATCCCCTCTCGATCCAGCGCGCAGGAGCCTTGCTGGAATCATTTGAGAAGGAAGTCCAGCGGCCGGAGATTGTTCAGGCGGAGGCACCCAGGAAATCCTCCCGGTCGGCACGAGGCGCCGGCAGGCCCCGGAGGAAGGCTACAACCCGCCCGCTCAAGCCCTCCCGAAAACGTGCCGCAACCAGGATCAGGTCCATATCCAAGCCAATGATGCGGAAGATCCGCCTCACCAGCCGGCGTGTACGGCGATAGTCTGCACTTCCTCCGGGCGGGGACACCCCTGGAATCCTGGGACTCCGGCATCTGCTTTGGTTGATTTTTCATCCAGCCGCTCTCATACTTCTTGAGGACATATAAAGTGCATGGGCGTACGCACCCCGGAGCCACGGGACTCGGGGAGAGGCGGATCGCCGGAGGTGCTGTTTTGAGTAAGGAAAAGGTTTGGCCCAGCCCTGACGAGCTCCGCCGCGACATGGAGGAGTTTTTCTCGCGCAAGTATGGCGACCGCGTGCGCCTCGGTATCCTGACCACTCAGCCCGACCAGGCCCGGACAGCGGACGAGGGCGACGAGGTCCGCGAGGCCCCCCTGGATCTGAAGTTCGACTATCTTCCCCGCGACATAAAGAACTACCTCGATCGCTACGTCATCCGCCAGGACGACGCCAAGAAAGTCCTGGCGACAGCCATCTGCGATCACTACAACCACATCAAGCGCTGCTCGGCCAGGGGCCCGTGCAGGGAATACTCGAAGCAGAACATCATCATGTTGGGACCCACGGGTGTGGGCAAGACCTATCTCGTCCGTACGATCGCCGAGCTTATCGGTGTGCCTTTCGTCAAGGCGGACGCCACCAAGTTCTCCGAAACCGGCTATGTCGGAGGCGATGTCGAAGATTTAGTCCGCGAACTTGTCCACAAGGCGGACGGGAACGTGAAGCTCGCCGAATACGGCATTATTTACCTCGACGAGATCGACAAGATCGCAACCCCCAACAACATACTGGGCCGTGACGTCAGCGGGAGCGGCGTTCAGCGGGGTCTGCTCAAGCTGATGGAAGAGACCGAGGTCAGCCTGCGCACCCCCTTCGACCTTGCGTCCCAACTTCAGGCGGCCATGGAGTTTCAAAGCAAGGGAAAGGTCACGCGGCAGGTGATAAACACCCGCCACATCCTCTTTATTGTTTCGGGCGCCTTCAACGGACTCGTCGACATTGTGCGCCGCCGGCTCGGCGCCAGGAGCATCGGCTTTATGGCCGGGGCAGGGGCGATTCCGAAGGATGAGGACTACCTGGCGCTGGCCAAGAGTCCGGATTTCATCGAGTTCGGCTTCGAGTCCGAGTTTGTCGGCCGGCTGCCTGTGATCGTCACTTGCCGGGAGCTTGGGATTGAGGAACTGTTCCAGATCCTCAAACACTCGGAGGGTTCGATCATCCGCCAGTACGTTCAGGCGTTCGAGGCATACGGGATAGAGCTGGCCCTCACCGATGAGGGGCTGCACCAGATAGCCGAAAAGGCATACGAGGAACGGACCGGGGCCCGGGCCCTTGTGGGCGTTTGCGAGCGTACATTCCGCGAGTTCAAATACAGTCTGCCGCATTCGGGCGTTCGGAGGCTCGAGGTAACCGCCAGGCTCGTCGATTCTCCGGTCGAGGTTCTGTCGGAGATTCAGGAAGTAGCCAAGGTGGACCAGCTGGCCTCTCTGGCGGTGGAATTCGAGGAGATCACGAGGCAGTGGTCCCTCCGCCACGGCATCGAGATCCATCTGCAGCCCGAGGCCGCCAGCTTGCTGTGCCGGAAAGCACTTGAAAGCGGAAAATCCGCGATAGATGTCTTCGAGGAAACGTTCCGCAACTACGAACACGGGCTGAATCTCATCCGCAAGTCCCGCGGCATCAGCAGGTTCGAAATCACCCCGGATGTCGTCCTCAACCCAAGCGAGACCCTCGACCACTGGATCCGCGATTACTACATCTCCAGACCCGCTGCCGATTGACGAATAATGCCGCGGGAACGTGTCCAAAGAGGCCGGAACCCGGGCAGAACCCCGACCCCCTCAAGAGCGCAAAGCCCCCGCGATCGCGCCCCTGATTCGTCAATCGTCAATCCAGAGGCATCCCTGGTACGTTCCCCTCTCCTCCAACCGCTGCTCAATCCTGCGATGGACTTCGGCTTTGGACTTGCCCCAATCGGGTCCCAGCAGCAAGTCCCCGGGAGCTTCTCCAAGCAGCCGCTCGATCCTGATACCGGGACGCAGGCGCTCCAGAAAATCGACGACCAGCTCCACATACTCGTCGAAACCGAGCAGTCTGAATGGGTTTCGGGCGTAGTCCCGGGCCAGCGCCGTGTTCCTCACGATGTGAAGATGATGAAGCTTGAGCGAGTCCACCCCTGATACGGACAGTTCCGGAGCCATGGACAGAATCTGCTCGCGCGTCTCCCATGGGAAACCGAGGATGATATGCGTGCCGAGCCAGATTCCCCGGCCACGGCTGCGCGAGACCGCCTCCCGCCAGCAGCGGTAGTCGTGTCCGCGATTGACCCGTTGCAGCGTAGTGTCATGAATCGACTGCAGGCCGTAGTCGACCATCACGAACTTTTCCCGGGCGAGCGTCTCAAACCATTTCAGCTTGCCTTCGTCGATGCAGTCGGGGCGCGTGCCGACCGACAATCCGATCACGTCCGGATGTGCCAGGGCGGACTCGTAGAGCGGTACCAGCCGCTCGAGCGGCGCGTGCGTGTTGGTGTAGGGCTGGAAATAGACGATGAACTTGCGGGCACGGAAACGGCGTCTCAGACGTGCGATCCCCTGTTCAACCTGTTCAGCGATGGGCGCCCGCCGATCGGCGCCGGTTGGCCGGAATGATTCGTTGTTGCAGTAGGTGCATCCCATGACCCCGACGGTCCCATCGCGGTTCGGGCACGTGAAGCCCCCATCGACGCTCACCTTGTGAACCCGGCAGCCGAAACGTTCCCTGAGATAGGGCGCCATCGCGTTATAGCGCCTGCCGCCGGGGTAAACGCGACCGTCGCGCTCCGGATTCATGGGAAGAATTAAAGCACCGGAAGGAACGGAAGCAAATGGCGATTGGGGATGTCGGTGAGCGCGCCGGCTAAAGGCTCGCCTCCCGGATGTCGTCGCCGACAAGGTGCTGCCGGGACTTGAAGGAGAAAAAGCCCGAGACGTTCTCCCAGAGCAGTCTGGGGAACGACTTGTCGAGGCTTGAGCGGATCGAGACGTAGCACTGGTCGCACGTGTTGTTCCGGGTGAACTCCTCGACCATCCTGCGCTGTTCGTGGAGTCCGTAATGTTTGAACTGCATCGAGCAGGGCTGGAGCTCACCGCGGCTCGAGACCACCAGCCATCTGAGGCCCGCCTTGCATCCCGGAGCACCGCCCGTCTCGAAATAGCGCTGGGTCGCATCCAGCGTGCTCTCCGTTGTCGCGATCCAGCGCGAACCGTTCATCCTGGATTTGAGTCTGGCAAGCTCGCGGCCCAGGATTGCCAGCTGATCCGGCGAATCGAGGAAGTAGTCGCGGCAGCCGGTGCGGCGCGGGGAATACGCGCTGTAATTGATGTTGACCCCCCACCCCTTCGCCTTGTCGGCGATGGCGTTGATCTCGCTCACATTCTCCGCTGTGATGCAGTTGTTGAGGACGATGTCGTCGTAGCCGAGCGCCGCAAGCTCCGGCATGAGTCTGTTCAGATGCGCGAAAAGGCCGCGGTGTCCGCGGAAATAATCGTGCCTCTCGTCAGGAAAATCCAGGCTGACGCAGAACTCATCCACTCCGGCGCCCCGGAGCTCGAGATAGCGCTCCCTGGTCATGAGCGACCAGTTGGAAACCAGGATAATGAAAGGCAATCCGTCCCTGCCTTTGATATTGCGGATGACCTCGGCCAGGTCTTCCCTCATAAGGGGCTCGCCGCCCGAGACCTGGACCACCACCGGCCGCAGTACATCCATGTACCGCCGGTAGTCGGCGGGCTTCATGTCGCGCGACATGTCCACAGGCCCGCCATGGTCGCAGTGCTTGCAGTAACAAGTACAGGAATCGGTGACCTCAAAAGACACGACCACCGGGCGTCCCGTGTACCAGTTCACCGAACCACGGGCGATGATCTTGAGAGATTCCGTCAGCGGCACCTTGCGCATAGGTCGACGTTCTATCCCCTAACTCATACGGGGTCAGTCTGTTCGCTCCTCTGATTTCCGGTTGGCCTATGCTATCAAAGTCGGCCGCTGCCGCGCAAGCTCAGTTTGATTTTCCAACGCAGCCGCAAAGCCGCGCGCTTTGAACGCCGGGCACGCTCCGGCGGCCCGACGGAGACATCAAAAACGGACAGCGGCTCATGCGCCAGGGCGCGCTCAATCATGCATGAAAACAAGCCCCTCAGAGTAGGCTGCGGTCGCCGGGCGTAGCGGACGGCCGCAAGTGCCAGACGTGGCCGGCCATGGGCGGGTTGAGATCGGTGATCTTTTGGCGCTGTCCGGCAGCCCCGCTTAGCGGGATGACTGGAAAGCGCCGCCGGCGCCTCCTTCGCGACCCTCGGCTTGCTGTGCGGAGAGCGAGATTTTGTTTCTTCTACCGGACGGCCCCATCAGAATATAGGCGCGGCAGTATCGGGGAAATCGGGGCAGGACTCAGGACAGCCGGAGTCCCTCGCAGCATCCCCTGCTCCGGCTCCGGGATTGTGGATTTCTGAATCGTGACCCGCTCCTGCGGTGGGGGAACCTGCGACTTCGCGGCCTGTGCGTAATCTCCGCAGGAGGCTTTTATGAATCGATTTACCGGCATGCTCGGCCTCATCGTGATCATGGTCATTGCGTACGCCTGTTCCAGCAACCGTAAGATGATCCGGTTGAAGACCGTGGCCTGGGGCCTTGGGCTCCAGATCGCCTTTGCGTTTTTCGTCCTGAAGACCTGCTTCGGCCAGCGTCTGTTCGCATGGATTGGAGACAAGGTCACGCGCCTTCTATCCTTTGCAGCCGCAGGCTCTTCCTTCGTCTTCGGCGAGCTGGGCACGCCGGGGAACACGGTCGCCGGCTTTGCCTTCCAGGTCCTGCCGACAATCATCTTCATCGCGGCTTTGTTCGCTGTCCTGTATTACCTCGGGCGGATCTTCCCCTCGCCGTTTTTGAGTAAATAGCAGATTATTCAGAGCATGGGAGTGTTTTGGATTCGATTCTGTAGGCATGTAATTATCAAAATAGTGCTTGACAGGTCTACTTGA
>JACADW010000241.1 GCA_013388445.1 Acidobacteriota bacterium
CAGCATCGGCGACCGCGGCCTCCGTCACTTCACTGCGCAGGAAATCGGCCGCCGTCTGGGAATCAGCGACGCCGCCGTCTTCCGACACCTGCCATCCAAGCAAGCCATCATCCGCGCCGCGATCGACCGCCTGGAACAGCTCCTCTTCGAGGATTTCCCCCCCGTCGATGCCGATCCTATGGTCCGCCTGGGGAAATTCTTCTGCCGGCGCGCCGCAACTGCGGCGAGTCAGCCCGGTTTCGCACGGCTCATGTTTTGCGAGGATTTGGGTCGTGCGGGAGAGCCGGAAGAAAACGAGCGTATCCAGGCGTTCAAGCAGAGATCGGCCCGCTTCGTTCGCGGCTGTCTCGAGGAAGCGCGTGCCCGCGGCATGCTTGTCCCCGGGATCGGGACGCAGGAAGCCAGCTTCCTGATCATGGGGGCGCTTATGGCCTTCCTGTTCGCAAGGCATCTTGCAGAGGCCGATTTGACCCTCCGGCGGGACGCGGAACACCTCTGGAAGAAGCTGGAGCTTGTACTCCGCCGGGATCGCAGGAATCGGATCCGCAGCCGAAGATAAACCGGGGAAAGGGATAACCAACATGAGTGAACTGATCGACAACGCCAGGAGGCGCAAGGACCTGCTCAAACACATGATCCGGCAAATCCACGGGGGCGTGGCGCCGGATCAGGTGCGGACGCAGGTCGTCCGGCTCCTCGGCCAGGTCCCGTACGGCGACGTCGTCGAAGTCGAGCAGGAGCTGATCAACGAGGGCGTGCCGACCGAGGAAATACTCCGCCTGTGCGATCTGCACAGCGCCGCCCTCCACGGCGTCATCGACGTGAAGGGAGCCCGTGAAGTCCCGCCCGGGCACCCCCTGCACACATTCCGCGAGGAAAACAAGGCGTTAAGCTGGGAAACAGACGAGCTCGCCAGGCTCTATGCAAACATCGACGCCGCTGCCGCGCAGGCTGACGCGTCCGAGACGATGGGCGCCATCCGGATGCGGTTCAACAACCTGATGGACGTCGAGAAGCACTACCTGCGCAAGGAGTATCTGCTTTTCCCGTTTCTGGAAAAGCACGGCATTACGGGCCCTCCGAAGGTAATGTGGGGCAAGCACGACGAGGCCAGAGCTCTGCTCAAGGGGGCGATGGAAGCCCTCGCGGCGGCAGACTCCATCACTGCCGAAGAGGCGCACGGCGTCATCCAGCTCGTGCTGAAGCCCGCGTCGGCGGCGGTTTCCGAGATGATCGACAAGGAGGAACACATCCTTCTGCCCATGTGTCTGGATACCCTTACCGAAGCCGAGTGGCACGAGATCGCACAACAGAGCCTCGAGTACGGCTTCTGCCTTTACGATCCTCCCGACACGTGGCGGCCCGCGGGGACGCCTGCGCAAACGCATGAGGGCAGCTTCGCATCCGGCCGCGTACAGCTCCCTTCGGGCAGCCTGACGCCGGCCGAGCTGACTGCGATCCTCAACACGATACCCTTCGATCTCACCTTCGTGGATAAGGATGACACGGTGCGCTATTTCACACAGGGAAGGGAGCGCATCTTCTCGCGAAGCCGTGCGATACTGGGACGAAAAGTGCAATTCTGTCACCCGCCGTCGAGCGTGAAGGTCGTGGAGCAGATCCTGTCGGACTTCCACTCCGGACGTCATGACCGCGCGGCATTCTGGATCAACATGAGGGGACGTTTCATCCACATTGAGTACTTCGCCCTGCGCGATCCGGAAGGAGGATACCTCGGTTGCCTCGAGGTGAGCCAGGACCTCACCGAAAAGCGGGCTCTTACCGGAGAGCAGCGCCTGTTAAGCTACACGGACCGGGAGGGCGGTCATGCGCGGTGATGCGGCGCCGTTTCTGATCACGCCGGATTCCAAGGTGGGGGAAATGCTCGAACACTACCCTCAACTCGAGGACACGCTGATTTCCCTCTCTCCCGCATACAAGTCCCTGAAGAATCCGGTCCTGAGGCGGACTGTGGCCAAGGTGGCAACGCTCAGGCAGGTTGCCAGGGTCGGCAACGTGCCGATTGGGCTCTTGATCGGCCAACTGCGTGCCGCCATCGGCCAGGAGCCGGCGCAGAGCGGCGAGGAGACGGTTGAGCATGAGGGCGCACGCCCGGCCTGGGCTGACCCGGCGGTGGCGGCTCGCTCCTATGATGCCCGTGAGACCATCGAGTCGGGCGGCCACCCGATGCCGCAAGTGATGCGCGACCTCGCCGAACTGAAATCCGATGAGGTCTATGTATTGATCACCCCCTTTGTCCCTGCGCCGTTGATTGATCTAGCCGCAGCAAAAGGATTCCGCGCCTGGACTGCCCGAGAAGGCCCCGGAACGGTTCGCACCTACTTCAGGAGGAGCTGAGCCGGGATGTGCCCGCTCTTGAGCCGCGCGATGAGGCAGGCAAGATCCGCCTGCGGCTTGTTCCGTTCGTCGCTCCACAGCCAAAAACTTCAGTTGCAGTTCCAGCGGCTCTGGCAAAAGGACCGTTGGTTCGTGGTTCTGCCGGCCGGATCGAGATAGTAGTTGAGCAACTTGAGGAGCGCCGCCCAGTGAGCCGTTTGATCCGCCCTCGAGAAGAAATCCTCGTGATCGTCGCTGGCGATGTAGATACGATTATGTCGAGCCGAGACGTTCGTCGCGCCGCAAATCAGCGAACGAATGAGTCTATTCCCAGACCGGTCTATTTCAACTCGCTCTTCCTGGCGGGCGCAGCAGCTCGATCAGCTCCTCGCGTGTGAAGATCTTGCTCAGATGGGGATCATCAGCCTGGACAACCGAATCCATGAGGCGGCGCTTTCGGCTGACAATGGCCGAGATCTTCTCTTCCAGAGTACCTTCGGTGATCAGCTTGAAAACCTGAACCGCACGCCTCTGGCCGATCCTGTGCACACGGTCCGTCGCCTGGTCCTCGCGGGCCGCATTCCACCAGCGGTCATAATGGATCACGACCGATCCTGCGACCAGGTCGATACCCGCACCCCCGGCTTTGAGGCTTCCGAGATACACCCGGCATGCAGGATCCTCGTTAAACCGGCGCACAATCTCGCCACGATCGGTGCTGGCGCCAGTGAGCGTGATAAAGCCCACACCGAGCGTGGAGAGCAGATGCTGCATCATTGAGATCATCCCCAAATATTGGCTGAAGACCACCACTTTCTGGCCGCTGTCAAGGCTCTCGAAAAGCAGTTCCTGAAACAGCTCCCACTTGCCTGACTCGTATCCCTGGTATTCCCCGACCTTGTTGAGGGCGAGTGCGGGATGATCGCAGATTCTTTTCAAGAGGTTGAGCAGGGCAAAGATGTGGATATAAGGAAGCTGGCGCGAGTCGGATCGGAGAATCCTCACCAGATCCCGGCCCCTTGTCGATATCGCTTCCCGATAGAGGCTCACCTGCATGTCGCTCAGCGCGCACGTGCGGAGATCCTCGAACTTCTCGGGAAGCTCGTCCAGCACTGCGCTCTTGAGCCGGCGCAGGACAAAGGGTGTGATCAACCTCCTCAATTCCGCTGTGGAAGTTTCGGCCTCGCCTTGCGGCGCTTTCTCCAAGCACTTGGCAGCGAAGTCCTCGTCGCTTCCGAGATATCCGGGCAGCACGATGTCGAAGAGAGATTTGAGGTCGGCCAGCGAGTTTTCGATCGGAGTGCCGGTCAAGCCGAGCTTCATTTTCGCCGGGAGAGCTGAAGCGGCCTGATAGCTCAGGGTCTCGCGGTTCTTTAGGTTTTGAATCTCGTCGAAGATCACCAGTGAGAACGGGACTTGTCTGAGCTGAACAACGTCGTTGCGCAGGATTCCGTAGGAGGTCAACAACAATTTCGAGTGCTCGAGCGCTTCATCCAGGTCACGTTCGAGGCCGTGATAGACGGCCGGCTTGAGCTTCGGAGCGTGCTCGCGGATCTTGTTCATCCAGTGGCTGATCACGGTGGTCGGACAGACGACGAGGAAGGGACCCTTCACCCTCTGCCGCTCTCTGAGCCAGACCATCAGCGCCATGGCTTGGTGGGTCTTGCCGAGTCCCATATCATCGCACAGAAGCCCTGACAGCCCGTTCTCGTAAAGAAACCTGAGCCAATCGAATCCCTTGAGCTGGTAAGGCCGCAAGGGGGTTCTCATGCCTTTCAATCCGCCGGCAGGGGCACCGGGCGCAAGTGCCAGCAGGCGCCGGACGATCTCCGCGCGCCGGTTCTCTTCCTTCACCTGTACCGGCTTTCCTCCGGAGGCCATCAGCCGCAGCAGGTCGATAGCCGCGAGACGGACTTTCTCGCCGGAGAACTCCAACTCCTCGCGATGCTGAATGGCATCGAGCGCAGCGAACGCCGGCGAATTGACGTCCACCCACCCCTGTCCGATGGGAAGATAGGACAAACCCCGGCGCCTCGTTTCCATGATGTCCGCCAGCGAGACGGAGGCGTCTCCAAACCTGTAGCGGATCGAGAGCCAGTACCAGCTGCGCTCGATCGCGTCCGGCACGATCTCAATGCGATCGTACTCGCGCAGGACCGACAGATGGCGCAACCGCTCTTCCAGGACGAGCAGGCCCTCCTGGATCTCCTGACGGTGCTCGTCGAGAAACGCAGGGAGGCGGCTCTTTTCAAGCCGCATGGAGACGGGAGTGGTAAACCTTCTCCCGGAGCCCGGTGTTTCCAGTTCGGCCAGTATGTGAAGCTCCGGGATATACACCAGGTCGCCGTAACGGAACCCGGCGCATTCCTTGCTGTCGTAGAACCTTGACTCTCCCGAGGACTGCAACGCCTGAATCACAGGGCGGACTTCGAGATCGAGCTGGGTCTCCTGTGTCACAAGGAAAACAGACCTGAGTGGGACAGGGTGGATCGCCAGATCGGATTGGCCCGGAAAGTGTTCCGCCAGCAGCCTGAGCACCCTTCTGACCTGCCTGCGCGGCACCGCCAACTCAACCAGGGGCGCAGAATCGCGGGAGAAGCACTTGAGGATGAAATCGCCGCTGCTTTCCTCAATCGCCGGGTGAAAGACGCAATCGTCGCCGTACTCGCGGTAGCAGTGGTAAGCCAGGCGTCCCCAGAAGCTCTGCTCGGCGGACTGGCGCCGGGTGAAGACTCCGGCCTCGTTGATCTTCGCTTCCTCCTCGGTTCGCAGGCTGCCGATGATGCGATGAATAAGAGCGGCACGATCCGTGAAGCGATTGGGCTGCGGCAGCTTTCCCGCCCGTTCGATAAAGCGCCCGGACGCTGCGGACTCATCCAGGAGCCGGGCGAGCAGCGTCCCGCGCGCGGAGACGAACGCAGGGGTCCGGCACCCGGAAGGCTGTATGACCCGGGTGTCCTCACAACGCAACGGGTCTGCTTCGCTCAAGAGCTCCGCAAGACGATACCAAAGGCTTGCGGCATACACCTCTCCCCAGTGCCGGCCGGGGTGGTTTTCCCTGATTTCGCGGGCGATTTGTACCAGCCGGGAAAAATGCCCGCACGCATCGGTCCTGCGGCGCGCCCTGCAATTGCAGAATCCGGTGAAGACGCTCCCCCCGACGGCACGCGGAAAGCAGACAGGGGCGCCCGGGTCCTTATCGCGGCTGTCGGGCAGCATGCCGTAGCCGGTACGGTGAAATTCAATATCTGCGAGATCAGTCATTCCCAAACGTCGACGGGATTGTAGGCTGGAATTGTCCGGGAGGCCCTACTTTTTTTATGCAGGCCGGTACACCTGGGAGTGCATCGAAAATACATTCTGACCAGTGCTCGCCTTGAGTGCGAGGAAGGATTCCTGGTCCCTTGCTGTCCCGGTCCGGCTTCAAGCGTGACCATTTCCCTTCTCGCCGTCTTGCCGACACAACTCACGGCCATGGGGTGAGGTGTACGTTTGCCATTCAAACCCTGGACAAGGCGGCGGCGCGATGGAGCAAATTCTGCCGGATCTTTTCGCTCTCGGTTCCGCTGAGCATTTTCTGGCCGCCTACGGCGATCAAGTCCGCTGCCGACTGCCTTGGGATATCCTCGATGAGCATGCCGCATTTGACGCCTTAGAATCCGGCCGGCGTTCGATCGCATCTGCCCGCAACATCCTCAAGATCCATGGCGGCTCCTGATCCCGATCTCCCGCTCGCAGACAGGAGTGCGTCACGCGGATTGGGATGGGTGCCCGCTTGCGTCGCTCCCGAACGCGGGGCGAAGGCCGTGTCCGGTTTTGTCCGAAGCAATGGCGCAAAGAAGCGGAGACTCGGGCATACGGATTCAGAGAGCGCCGCAGAGCGTCACGACGCGCGATTTCCCCGGAGCTGCCGGCGCATCCAGTCTGCGTGCGATCTGAACGGCACCTTTCAGCGCCTCACTCAGCAGTACTGCCCTTCATGGGTCCACTTGTGCGGGGCCGTGGCGACGGCACACTCCAAGGTGCAGATCTCCATCAAAGCCGGGTGGCAGGAAGGCAGTTATGCCGGTCATTTCTCAGCCGGCTCGCGCCACCGGAGGAGTCTCCACAGTCGTGGGGGCTTCGGCTTTGCAGCAGGCCTGGTCCCTGCCGAAAGCACCTGGGC
>JACADW010000193.1 GCA_013388445.1 Acidobacteriota bacterium
CCACAGATCGCCGTCGCCTCGACCTCGACGATGACGCCGTCAGGACCGGACAACTGTGTATCGGGAAGGGTTTCAACGCGCACGCGGCGTTCGCTGTCGACGACTACCGCGCGCATCAGCCCGTCGACCGCCGGCAGCCGGAACTCGGAGTTCCTTCACCCTATGACCATTGCCTTGCTGTTTTGGTTCGCTCTGGCAATCACTCCCGCGGCGCTCGGCGCGCAGCAGAAGGCCGTGCAGCGGACGAACCAGGCCGGGGCAGAGCAGGCGTTGAATTCGGCCCTCGGTGCTTACCGCGCGGGCCGGCTGGATGCGGCCATTGCCCGGGCGCGCGAGGCCGACGCGTTGCTGCCGCAGAACCCGCAGATCCGCCTGCACCTCGGCCTGTTCCTCTACGAGAAATCGGCCGACAGTCTGGAGGCTCAGTCGCTGATGGAATCGGTGCTGGACAAGTTCCCGTCCAACAATGACCTTGCGCTCAGACTCTTGAACTCATATCTGCTGACAGGGGGCGACGCCAAAGCCGGCCAGCTGCTCGAAAGGCTGCGGGAAAGGATGAAGGCCGATAGCAGGTTCGCCTTCAACGTGGTTTACACGCTCATACATCACAGTCGGTATCCCCAGGCGAAGAATGAAATCGATCAGATTTCGAAAAGCCTTCAGGGCGAAGTGCTGTTCATTGGCGGCCTGATCGAGTTTGGCACCGGCCGGAACAAGGTGGCAGTTGACCTCTTTCAGAGGGCGGGACAGCTCGGGTTTCCGCCGCCGGACTCCAGGCAGATGCTGACGCTCGCAGCGGCTTATTTCAGGCTCCGGGAATTCCCCCAGGCGGCTCAGGAATACGAAGCCTTTTTCTCTCACCACTCCGATGCACTCCCCGAACAGCGGTTCCAGCTGGGGCTTTGCTACTACGGCTACGGCGACTTCAATCGCGCTCTCCAGCAGATGCTCGAGGTCCGTAAAGTCGCTCCGAAGATGCCGGAGGTTAACTTGTACCTCGCCAGCATCCTGATAGAGCTCAGAAGGCCGGAGGAGGCGAGACCGTACCTGAGTGCGGAGCTCGAGAGGGATGCGGCGTCATTCAAGTCCATGACCAAGCTGGCCTATCTGGAATACCTTGCGGGCAATGATGAACTGTGCAGAAGATGGCTGGATCAATCCATTTCCGGAGATCCTTCATGGTTCGAGACTCATATGGTTTTTGGCCTGCTGTACAGCCGACTCGGAGATTATGAGAAAGCCGTTCAGAGTCTGGAAGCCTGCCTCAAAGCGGAACCTGAATATCCCAAGGCGCACTACCAACTATCGCAGGCATACCGTCGGCTGGGCAACGAAGAGAAGGCGAAACAGTTTCTGGAAAGTTACACCAGACTCCAGAATGCCGTCACTGCCAGGACTCAGGAGGCCTTGGGCATGCGCGACAAGGCGCCTGAGTGATCGGTCTCCATTATCTTCCTGATCCGGGAATCAGTCGCTGATGCGCGCGGGGGGCCCCCGAAACCACACGAACAAGAAGCGGGGACGCTTTCCACTCATGCACGCCGGATAGCAGCTCCTTGTGAAATGCTGTCTGCATGATGGGGTAGCGTTCCCAATTGTACTGCCCAGCTACTGTCGAGCCTCCGGCTCGCTGATTTCATGCACCCTGCCGGCCGCCAGGCTGCTCAGCGACTGTACTGTCCCGGACGGCCAGCGGATCACAACCTTCTCCGCTTCGCATTCGCGTCCGAGACCGAAATGCACGATGGGTTCGCTCGAACCCCCGTATCCCACGCATGTCGTCACCCTATTCCACTGCCTGCCTTCAGCGGTCTCGATTTCGACCCACGCACCGATCGCATCGCGATTGCTTCTCTTCCCACGCAGGATGAACCGGATCCAGTTGCCTGATTCCTGGGTGACATTCCTCAAGACGAGGGGTGGTTCGTTCAAGCGGGTCACCACCACATCGATCCGCCCGTCCCGATCGAGGTCACCAAAGGCGCAACCGCGATGGAGCGCCTCGCCTTCGAGCGTCTCCAGACGGAACACGCCGCGTCCCTGGTTTACGAATACCGTGTTTGGTTGCCGTGACTTGCTGCTGGTTATCATGTCGACGTTGTCGACGGCGTGTCCGTTGGCCGTGAAGATGTCCTTCCAGCCGTCGTTGTTAAAATCATAGACGCCGTTGGACCAGCCGCTCCACGGAAGGGAAGAGCCGGAGATCCTGGCGGGGCCGGCCACGTCCACGAACTGGGACCTGCCCACGTTGCGAAAGAGCGGAAAAGTCTCATTCGTGAGTGCGGCGACGAATATATCCTCCAGGCTGTCGTTGTCGTAATCGCGAAAGTCCGCGCCCATGGAGGATATGGCTACGCCGTGGACATTGTATGCCACGCCGGCCTCCAGCGCGATTTCGCGAAAGCTGCCGTCCCCCTGGTTATGAAACAGGAAATTGGCGACCGTGTCGTTGCCGACGAAGATGTCGAGCCTGCCGTCGAGGTCGAAATCCCCGAAGGCCATACCCATCCCCTTTCCCTTGTGTTCGGCAATGCCGGATTCGACGGAGACGTCGCAGAACTTCCCATTGCCGAGATTGCGGTAGAGTGTGTTCGGCAACGGTTTGTAGTACTTCGGGTGGCAGTACGACCGGTAGCCCGGCTTGTAGACGCCGCAATAGATCTCCGTCGCCGGATCCCACTGCACATAGTTTGACACGAACAGGTCCAGCAGGCCGTCGTTGTCGTAGTCGAGCCATCCGGCGGCGACTGCCCAGAAGCCGGCTCCCGCAACGCCGGCAGCTTCGGTAATGTCCGCAAACGTGCCGTCGCCGCGGTTCTCGTACAGCCGGTTTCCCCGGACCCCTGTGACAAATAGGTCGGTCCATGCGTCGTTGTTGAAATCGCCGGCGGCAACCCCCATGCAGTACCCCTCCCCGGCGAGACCGGCCTTGTCGGTCACGTCGGCGAAGGTTCCGTCGCCGTTGTTGCGGAACAGCCTGTTGGAAAAGCTTGCGTCGGATTTTTCCAGGCCGGGGCTCCTGGCACCGTTGCTGATGAAGATGTCCTGCCAGCCGTCGTTGTCGAAGTCGAAAACCGCGACGCCTGCCAGCATGGTTTCTATGAGGTGCTTGTTCCCCGCCGCGCCGTTCCTGACAATCATTTGGAGTGGCGCTGCTTCGAAACGCACAGATACGGGCTTGGCCGTCACGCCGGTTGCGGACGCCGCCGCTGCTACCGACCTCAGTACTTTCTGCAGATCTTCCGCAGCGCCTGCTTTACGCAACATGTCGACGCCCTCATCTCCGCGTCCGTTCTTGTAGAGGAAGAGGCCGTAGTCGATCATCGCCCGTTTTTCACCAGCCTGGATGGCTTCCTTGAACCGCTGTTCGGCCTCAAGCTGCATACCCAGCGCTTCGTATGCCAAGGCGAGCCCGAGCAGGGGACGGCCGCGGGGATGCTGATGTTTCAGCACCCGTTCGAACGTGTCTATTGCGTCTTCGAAGCGATTGAGGCTGTAATAGTTCCGGCCGAGATAATAGCAGGCGTTCTCTTCCTGAGGATCGATTTCACAGGCGCGCTGGAATGGGATCAACGCCTTTCGGTAGTCTTCGCGCGCGGCGAGGGACATTCCGAGAAACTTGAAGGCGCGAGCGCTATCGGGATCCTCGACCGCGGCCTGCCGGAAGAAGTTCTCGGCCGCCGCGAAATCCTGTCTGCGGAACGCTTCAAGGCCCCGGTCGATGTTCTTGGTCTGCACCGGCATCGCATGAGGCGCCGGCAGAGTACCATCGCCGAGAGACAGGAGTGCGGCCAGAACGGTTCCTGAGACTGTCATGTGAGATCGTCGGGCCACCAGAGAAAGATAGGGCGATCTCCCTCATGCGTCAATCGGTCTACCCTGGGTTACTAGCGCCGGATGCCATCTTCGGGTGAAGAACGGGGCTCATGTACTCCGCTAGCCTCGGGTGGTGGGTCGCGCGGCTCGTATTGTCGCCAGGCGGCGTGGTTTTCGCCGGACAAACGACGCCAATTTTGCTTGACTCTCGTTGCCTGTCAGGCCTATTCTGGCGGCCAGAATTTGTTCTGAAAGCTGCAACGATGCCGGACGGCCACTACATCGAGTTGGTGGGCAAAGTCGTGCGTGTGGCGGAGACCTTGCGCTTCGAGCCGTCCGGCCTGAGCCTGCAGGATCTTGCCAACAGAACCGGTTACGTCAAGAGCTCGGTTCACAGGATTCTGCAGAGTCTCAAACGCCACGGCTATATCGAACAGGATGCGGCAGGGGGCAAATACCGCCTCGGCATCCAGTTCCTCGTCCTGGCGACGGGTCTGGTTTCTCGAATGGAGCTCGTCAAGATGGGACAGCCATATCTTGAAGAGCTGGTCGAGCGCTTCAACGAAAACGCTTACCTGGCTGAGCTGCACCGGGGGAAGGGAATCTTCGTGGATGTGCACGAAGCCCCGAGCGAGCTGAGGCTAACCAGCCCTCGCCTGGCAGAGGTACATTTCCACGCAACCGCGGCGGGCAAGGCCATCGCGGCATTCCTGCCGGATGAGGTCCGTGCGGCCATGCTCCATGATGGCAACCAGCGGGCGCTGACGGTTCACACCAAGACCGATCCGGATGAGATCGAACGCGACTGGTCGGAGGTCCGACGCGCGGGTTACGCCATCAATGATGAGGAGACGGTCCTGGGGGCGGCTTTCCTGGCGGCGCCCCTTTTTGACTCGCGAATGCGGGTATGCGGATCGATCTCTGTCGGAGTGCCGAAGGCGCGCTTCTCGCCCACGCTCGCAAAGGATATCGCGGTTTATCTTGTCGATGCCTGCCGGCGGTTTTCAGAAAAGCTGTCCGCGACAGGCTATGTCCACATCACGGGGAGTTAGCGGTTGACAATGGCAATTAACCATTTTTCAAGGAAGGATGAAATGACGAAACTCACCCGAGTTACGCTTGTCGTCGGCGTCCTAATGGCCCTCCTGGTCCCGCCTCTGGTGGCGCAGAGCGGCCGCGGCACACTCACTGGGATCGTCAAGGACCCGAGCGGAGCCGTCGTGCCTGACGCTGACGTGGTCGTCACCAACCAAGACACCGGCATCGTCACCAGGAGCGTCACGACCGATGCCGGCGTGTACCGCGTTCCGTATGTTCCTCCCGGGAAGTACAGGATTGCCGTTTCCATGGCCGGCTTCAGGACGGCCGTGCGCGAAAACATCGAAGTACGTATCACCGAAGTCGTCACGGTCGATTTCCAGCTGGAAGTCGGCCAGATCTCCGATACGGTAACAGTCTCCGGCGCCGCTCCCCTGCTGGAAACGAGCTCGCCCGAGATCGGCACCGTCTCCACGGAGAAGGAGGTGCATACCTGGCCGATCTTTATTGATGACGGCACCCGGCAGCTCCAGACCTTTATTTTCAACAGCATGCCGGGAACCCAGGGAGGGGGTTGGCAGGGCGCCATCAACGGCAGCCAGTCCTTCTCCCATGAGGTCCTGATCGACGGAATATCCATAGGCCGCATGGACATCAACGGGGGCAACAGCTCTGAGTTTACCGCCACGGTGGATGCCGTGAGCGAATTCAAGCTGCAGACGGGGTCTCTCTCGTCGCAGTACGGTAACACGCAGACCGGCCTGGCCAATTTTGGCATGAAGTCCGGCACCAACACGTACCACGGCAGCGCCTTCTGGTTCCACCAGAATTCCGCGCTCAACGCCAACAGCTGGGCGACCAATCAGAGCGGGTGGCTGGACCCGAAGACGGGCAAGGCCGTCAAGGCCAAGACCAAGCTGAACAACTTCGGGGGCACGTTCGGCGGGCCGATCGTAAAGGACAAGACACACTTCTTCGCCTCCTACGAGCAGAATATTCAGTCCAACTACAACGCGTCTGCCAGCACCGACGCCTCGCCCACTGCAGAAATGAAGAGGGGAGACTTCTCCCGGCTCTTCAATCCGGGATTTACACAGGACTCGAGGTCCGGCAAGGTCGTGGGTCAGGACGCCCTCGGCCGGGATGTTATTTTCGGGCAGATCTATGACCCGGTCACTTCCCGGCAGCTGTCGGACGGCACCTGGGTCCGCGATCCGTTCCCCGGCAATATCATTCCGCAAAGCCGTTCCAGCGCCGTGACTAAAAAGATCCTGAATCCTGCCTACGCCCTGCCGGATCCGACGTTTCCGCGCTTGAACGATTTTGGGCAGGAGACCCTGCGATACAATACCGCGCGTTTCAGTGGCTGCTGCCCCGAGCTGAAGATCAAGAACTTCAGTCTCAAGATGGATCAGGTCATCACGGACAAGCACAAGCTGAGTGGTACCTTCATTGAGAACTACCGCTATCGCCTGCGCGACGGATACGGCGGCAGCGGATATCGGCTTATGGGCAAGATTCCGAATGTTCCAGCTGCCGGCGACAAGAAACAGAGCACGCCGGGCTTCATGATCCGCCTGGCTGAGGACTGGTCTATCAGTCCGACCATGCTGAATCATATCGGTATCGGGTACAACCGGTTCCGGAATCAGAATGTCTCCAACAGCATCTTCGCCGGTAAGGACTGGGCGAAGGAGCTGGGTCTCACCAATGTCGGGGGGGCGACCTTCCCTCGGATTAACTTCAGTGGCCCTGCATCGGTCCTCAGTGGGACCTATAAGATCTGGGGTCACGAGGGGACCGGGAACGAACCCAACGGCAGCACCATAGTCCAGAACGACTTCACCTGGATCAAGGGCAAGCATAGCCTGCGCTTCGGGGGGGAGCACCGGCGGTACTATATCAACTCGCCTTTCAAGGACACTCCGGGCAGTTACACCTTTGACAGCGAACAGACCGCGCTTCCCAATTTCCGGCTGAACACCGGTTTTGCCTTCGCCAGTTTTATACTCGGCGCTGTGCGGAACACGAGCGTAACGATTCACGGCATCACGCAGGGGGTGCGGACCAGAACGACCGCCTTCTATGCACAGGATGACTGGAAGGTGACGGACAAGCTGACCTTGAATCTCGGTCTGCGCTGGGACATCCCGACCAGTTACACCAACCCGAACAATTTCATGTCTGCGTTGGATCCCAAGAAGCCGAACCCGGGAGCGGACAACTATCCCGGCGCTCTGGTCTTCCTGGGCGACTGCTCGCAGTGCAACGGCAAGACCACATGGGCCGACATCTACTATAAACAGTTTGGACCCAGGCTCGGCTTTGCCTATGCTCCGACCACAAAGCTGGTCTTGCGCGGAGGTTACGGCATCAACTATGCGCCTCCGCTCTTGGACGGATGGGCATTCGGCTGGTTCAACGGTTTCGACGGCTACAACGGAATCCCGCAATTGCGGGGACGCCCCGGCGGAGCCAACGATCCGGCCCACTACTGGGACAACACGTATCCGAAGTACACAGCCTCACTGCCCAACTATGACCCGACCCAGCTGAACGGCGACTACATTCCCTACTATCCGCCGGAAACCAACAAGATGCCCATGACCCAGAACTGGAACTTCGGCGTCCAAGTAGAGCTTCCCTGGGAGACCCGCTTGGAGGTCAACTATGTGGCCACCAGGGGTACCAGGCTGAACGATGGGTATCGCAGCAACATAAACCAGGTAGATCCCAAGTACCTCTCCCTGGGGGACGTGTTGCTCGAAAGCATCGACGAGCATCCGCAGTTCAAGAAGCCCTATCCCAGCTTCGACGGGACCGTAGGCCAATCGCTTCTGCCTTTCCCGCAATATACGGGCGTATCCACCCACCGCCTGAACGAAGGCTGGTCGAACTATCATTCGATGCAGCTTACGGCGACCAAGCGCACATCCCACGGACTGAGCTTCCTGATAGCCTACACTTGGTCTAAGGCTCTGGCCACGACCGACGACGTGCTCGGCTATTACGGCGGCTATGGCCAGAGCATATACACCCGCAAGCTGGACTATGCCGTCAGCAGCCTGAACAACCCACATGACCTGAAGGTGACCTGGATCTACGACCTGCCCTTCGGGCCGCAGGGGCGCTGGCTGCGGAGCGGAGCGGCGAGTCGAATCTTGGGCGGATGGACCTTCAGCGGGCTCCACCGCTTCAGTTCAGGTGCTCCGCTGCAGATCGTCAACTGGGGCGGGCCCGACACCGCGGCGCTGTTTAACAATTTCTTCTACGTCGACACGCTGCTGCCGCGGGATAAGCAGATCATAGGGAGTAAGCCGTCAGACCCGAATCGCGGGGAAGGCAATGCCTACCTGAATCCGGCGGCATGGGGACCCGTTCCTGTTACGGACAACAACGTGGCGAAGCGGTTGCCAAACGGTGTGCGTTGGGAGCCTAATTTGCGCGGATTCGCCCGGACCAGCGAGCAGATCTCGCTCATAAAACGCACCGCTCTGGGGTTCAGGGAGGATGCCAGCTTCGAGATCCGGGCGGATATGAGCAATCCACTGAACCGGACCTGGATTGCCGACCCGGAGACGGATATCAGCGACCCGGCCAGGTTCGGCCGTATCTTCGACAAGTTCGGCGGCGGACGAACGATCCAGATGGGCGTCCGCATAAACTTCTGATCGATCCCCTCATCCCTGGCATCGCACAGGCCAAGGAGAAGCCCCGGAGGCCCCCAAGGCCCCGGGGCTTTCTTGTCTGGAAAATGGGGAAAATGGGGACGCTTCCCTATTTCGCAG
>JACADW010000294.1 GCA_013388445.1 Acidobacteriota bacterium
ATTGGTCGGGGCGGTGAGATTTGAACTCACGACCTCCTGGTCCCAAACCAGGCGCGCTCAACCGGACTGCGCCACGCCCCGAAGCGGACCGGAATCTTAGCACAACGTGCGTCGCGCCTCCAAGGACCGAGCCGGCCTTGGCAAACACCGGCATGATATGATAAACTGTTGGTGTGGTTAAAGATGCCAAAACCTCTGATGGCGTGGGTGGAGGATAGGTGCGATGGGAATGCAGGTCAATGCGAATACGCCCGCGTTGGGCGTGCAACAGCAGGTGGGGGCGGCTGCACATCGGCTCATCCAAGGGTTTCAGAGGCTGGCGACAGGGCTACGGATCAACCGGGCCGCGGATGACGCTTCGGGCCTGGCTATCTCCGAACGCCTGCGCGAGGACATCCGCCAGTACACGGCAGAGGTCAACAACCTCCAGACCGGCGTGAACGTGACGCAGATGGCCGACGAGGCGTTGGGCACGCAGCAAGAGGGACTGCAACGGGTGCGGGAATTGGCTGTCCAGGCCGCCAACGGCACGCTCACGGCCGAACAGCGGAACGCGCTCAACGCGGAAGCCCAGCAAATCCTGGGCCAAATCCAGGAAACCGCAAACAACACGGAATTCAACGGGACACAACTCCTCAACGGTAGTGCCACTAATATCCCCATCGGGACGGAAGGCGGAATGCGCGTCACCATCAACGAGTCTACTACGGCATCGCTGGGGGTGAACGGCGTTAACCTGACCACGCAAGAGGGCGCCGCGGCCGCCGTGGAAGCCCTGGACACGGCACTCGCTCGGATTGACCAGAACCGCGCGGGCGTCGGCGCGCAGCGAAACCGGTTCGAACGCGCCATCGCCAACCGGGAAATGGCCATCGAGAACGCGCAGGCGTCCGAATCGCGCATCCGCGACCTGGATTACGCACGCCAGACCATCGAGCAGAACCGGAATGCGATGCTGCTGCAGGGCGGCGTCGCCATGCTCGCCCAAGCGAACCTCCAGAACCGCAACGTCGCCCGTCTGCTCGGCGCCTGACGCCCCTGCGCGTTGGCGCAGAACCCTTGTCGTGGCGGGCGAGGCCCTCATCGCTCCGGCGCCTCATGCTTTCGCGCTGCGGACTTCCTTCGACGCGCTCGGATCTCATACCATCTTGAGGAGCGACTCCACGCAAGGGAGCATTGAATGAAAGAAGCAGGATGGCCGGCCATTCACATGTCCTGGATCGAGACGGTTCGCGTAGGATCGTTCTGCGCGGTCGTCTTTCTGACTTACTACCTCTCCGTTCGCTGGTGCTTGGAGCGGATATGCGGTCGTAAACCACGAGGCCGCTTCGACAGGGCTTTCCAGAGCGGCTGGGCAGGCGCCGGGCTGCTGAGCGCAGCGGTTTTCGGCGCGGCGTGCATGGGGTACGGGTTCTGGGTTGAGCCCAAACGCCTCACGGTGACTCAATACACCATCGAGACGTCCAAAATCCCAGAGGGGCAGTCCGTACGGATCGTCCACCTGAGCGACCTGCACGTTCGCGAGAGAGGGCCGCGGGAACGCAACCTTCCGGAACTCGTGCGCTCGCTCAACCCGGACCTCATTCTTCACACAGGCGATTTCTTCGCGCGCGGGGTGGGCCTCGAACCCATCGTGGGGGACATCTTGAAAGCGTGGGACGTCCCGCAATATGCGTGCGCGGGCAACCTGGATCATCTGGGAGACTTCCACGATGTGATGGGGCGGACCGGCGTAAACGTGCTCACCGCCGACAGGGCGCAGCTCACCATCCGAGGTGTCCGACTGAGCATTCCGGGGTTTCCCCCGATGGGCGAAGCCCACATGCGCGAGAGGCTCGTGGACCTTCCTCGCGACACGTTCAACGTTGTGCTGTATCATCTCCCGCAAGGTTTTCCGGAAACGTGGGGAACGCCCGCCGACCTCATGCTTGCCGGACACACGCATGGCGGCCAGGTGCGGCTGCCGTTCTACGGAGCGCTCATCACATTCGACCGGTTCGGGAAGCGGTGGGAAGGCGGCTGTTACAACGAGCGAAACGTCCAGTTAATCGTCTCGCGCGGGATCGGGTGCGAGCCCGGTATGCCGGAGGTCCGATTTCTGTGTCCGCCGGAGGTGGTGGTCGTGGATGTAGTGGGCACAGGCGGAATCGAAGGAGAGGAAGTCCAATGACGCGCCAAACATACGGGTTCCGGTCGGAGGGAGATGTGAATGTCACGCCTCGGCGGGCTCATTGGGCAGCGGAGAACCTGAACGACGACACCCGGCGTTTGCTCGACGAAGACGCGCGCTATTTCCTGCGCCAGTCGTTGTCTACGCCTTGTCTGAACGTACTGAAACGGTGCGAAGGCGCCTATATCGAGGACATGCAGGGCCGGCGCTACCTGGACTTCCACGGGAACAACGTCCATCAGGTCGGGTTCGGTAATCCGCGCGTGATTGACGCCATGGTGGCCCAATTGCGCACATTGTCGTTCTGCACCCGTCGGTACACAAACGTCCCCGCCATCCAACTCGCTCGGAAACTCGCTTCACTTGCGCCGGCTGACCTGAACAAAGTGTCGTTTGCGCCGTCCGGCGCCGCGGCCATCGGGATGGCGCTCAAGCTCGCGCGGGTGGCGACTGGGCGTTTCAAGACGATATCCATGTGGGACTCATTCCACGGGGCGTCGCTGGACGCGATCTCGATCGGGGGCGAGGCGCTCTTTCGCAACGGGATCGGCCCGCTGTTACCCGGCACGGAACATGTGCCCCCGCCCGATCCGGTCCACTGTCCTTGGGGCTGCGGCGGCGCGCAGGCCGGCGGCGAATGCACCCTCAAATGCGCCGAATACGTGGACTATGTGCTGGAGAAAGAAGGCGACGTGGCCGCCGTCGTCGCCGAAACGGTGCGCAGCACGCCGTATGTACCGCCACTTGAGTATTGGAAGATCGTCCGCCGCGCGTGCGACAGGCACGGGGCGCTCCTCATACTGGACGAGATCCCGGTGTGCCTGGGCCGCACGGGGCGCATGTTTGCGTGCGAACACTACGGCATCGTGCCCGACATGCTCGTCATTGGCAAGGGCCTGGGCGGTGGGATCTTCCCGTTGGCCGCGCTCCTCGCGCGGGAGGGTCTGGACATCGCGCCGGATCGTGCCCTCGGCCATTACACCCACGAGAAGAATCCTGTGGCCTGCGCCGCCGGCCTGGCCACTCTCGAAGTCATCGAGCGGGAGAACCTCGTCCAACGCGCGGAGGCGTTGGGCAAGCTGGCCCTCGAGTTGATGGGAGCCATGGCGC
>JACADW010000228.1 GCA_013388445.1 Acidobacteriota bacterium
ATCCCCAGGCTTTCCAGGTCGGGCCTGGCGTCGCGGATGCTGCGGGCCTGGGCGGTGCAGCCCGGGGTGTCGGCCTTGGGGTAGAAGTACAGGAGAAGCTTCCTGCCTTTGTAGTCATCCAGCTTGACCGTCTTGCCGTCCTGATCCAGCAGGCTGAAGGCGGGGGCCGTGGCTCCTATTTTGAGCGCGGCCATGGTTCGACCTCCTTTCAACTCGATAGGAGTGATTGTTGGTTTGGAATGTACTGAGCCGGCGGGCAAGCGGTCAATCACTGGCTTTCCGGGTACGACGGGCCATACCGACCTCAGCCGGCATCACCGTGGCTTCCCCATGCCCTTGCCGGCGCTTTGCCCAGCCCAGTATGATGGGCCTAGGTAGCAGCGCTAGTCCGGGTGTACGCACTGCAAGGCGCGTCGTGAAAGGGGGTAGAGATGAGGATTCGCTTTCTCGGATATCTTGCGGCGGCCGGCGCCGTGCTGGCGATGTTCTCCTGTGCGACATTTCCCGCGGCGCTCTACGAGCGCGATGCGTCGCTGCAGGCGGCGCTGGCCAAGCCTCCGGCGTACCCGGATGTCCGTTTCGCCGTGCTCAGCGATCCGCACCTGATGGATCCTGCGCTTTGGGGCGAGGGAGCGGCCATCGAGGCCTATCTGCGCGAGGACCGCAAGCTCCTGCGGGAGAGTTCCGATATCCTGGAGGAGGCGGTTCACCTGCTAAAGGAGCTCCCGGCGGACCTTGTCCTGGTCCCCGGCGATTTGACCAAGGACGGGGAGCGCAGCTCGCATCTCCTGATGGCTGAGCGGCTGCGAGCCATCGAGGCTGCGGGGAAAAAGGTCTTTGTGATCTGCGGCAACCACGACGTCCTCAACCGAGAGGCCTTCCGTTATGATGGAGAGGCGCGGATCCCGGTGGACTCCGTGAGCCCGGAGGAGTTCGCCGAGATCTTCGCCGAGTTCGGCTACGGGGAGGCATTGAATCGCGATCCCGCCTCCCTGTCCTACGTGGCCGAGCCGCTGCCCGGCCTGCAAATATTGGCCCTGGACGGCTGCCTGTATCGGGAAAAGCCCATCGACGGCCACTCTCCAGCCGGCGGGCGTTTCTCGGAGGCGACCCTGCATTGGATCGATGCCATACTGGCCGCGGCAGCGGTGGCTGGGTAACCAGAAAGAGCGAGCAAGAGTATGAAGAGTATGAGGGGAGCAAGAAACAAAGGCCTGAAGGACCGCAGGCCAGGGCTTACAAGCAGGGCAATAGCTGCGTAGCACGATTGCTAAAATCCCCACCCCAGCCCGAGCGATGGCTGCCGAGGGCTCATCACGCCCACCAGGTCCTGGTTTTTCAGCGGCCTCATTCTGGGGATTTGCCACCGAAGGATGTCTACGAACGAATGGAATGGCGTATCCAATAGGTTTTTCGCAAAGGCCCGGGCCCTTCAGCGACATACCGCGCCTCCTTCGCTGAATGGATGATCGCCGATGGCGAGGAAGGAGGATGCCGCAGGAGTACGCACCTGTGGATCGAGGGCGTGCAGGTGCTTCCATCGGCGCAGAGCGCGAAGCTGTCACGCGCCTCCTGCTCCCCAGGGATGATATGCGGACCGCCGGCTGCCATCAGCCGCCCGGTACTCCCGGCTGTTTCCCCGTGGCCTGGCGGGAGGCCGCTAGCTACCCTTCGCTTTCAGCGCAAAGACACCCCATCCTAAATACCGCCGCGTGTATGTCAGGTATTCGCGGTAACTCCGCGCGAGCATGTCGCGGACGCCGGGGGCGTCCGGGTCGGCCGGGTTTCCTCGCAGCCATTCGTGCATCGTCCACCAGTGGGCGGCTTCGTACCGGTCCCAGCTGTCCTGGGCGGCCAGGACCATCTCTACGAGGTCCAGGCCGACCGATTCGAAGCGATCGAAGGTACCGATGAGAGACGTGTAGTCTTGCGCTTTCACTCCGATCCCGGCATATGCCTCCTGCGGCGGTTCGTCCATCCAGTACGGTTCGCCTACCAGCAGGAGTCCGCCTTCCTTGAGCGCCGGCAGCATCAACCTGAGCGTGCCCACCAGCCCGCCGCCGATCCAGGTCGCGCCGATGCAGCTCACCACGTCGAACGCCTGCGCCTCGGCTGCGTACCGGCCGGCGTCTGCTTCGACAAAGGTGAGCCTGTCCTCCACGCCCATTTCAACCGCGCGTGCGCGGGCGGCAGCCAGGAATACCCTGCTGATATCGACGCCGACGCCGGTGATCCCCCAGCGTTTTGCCCACTGGCAGAGCATCTCGGCTTTGCCGCAGCACAGGTCGAGCTGCCGCATCCGGTGCCGCAGCCGGCAGACCTCGCCGAGCAGCATCAGCTTTTCCTCGGTGAACGGGTTGAGGATGCGATGATTGGCTTCGGCGATCTCATGGAGGCGCAGCGACATGGTTCGTTCCCCCTTTCCCGACTCGATGGTGAAGACAACGGCATCCCGCCCGAATTGGGCGGCCATCCGATTCTATCCAGGAAAGCGTTGCCTGAACAGGTTGATAACCATAGTTATCATGCAATCGTTCGCTGTCGCTCGCCCCCTGTCAGGCTTGAGGCTCCTGGATTAGGCGCCCCAAGCTGACAAAGAGACAATAGGCCTTTTTGACCTTGATTGATGTTGTAGTGCTCCATGTACGGCCCCATGTTCTTCGGGCTAACCAGCTCCGTTCCCGTGCTGATATCAATCGGTTGGATTCCACTTGCCAGATAGAGCCACGCCTAGGTTGCACCGTAGAAACCCTGCAGGTGCGGGTTTTGCCCCATGACGGCCTGAATCGCGACCTCTTTGCCTGATTGGATTTTAAAGGCTGCTAAGGAGAATTGCCGGACCCGCACTTCGGCGATTTTGGGAGGGGCTGAACGGGCCCTTAGGCGACATAGTGCCGCTTCTGCCAAACTGAATGGAGGGTCGGGCGCGGGCGCCTGCATCCTGCTCTTTCGCACCACCCTGATGATCGCCCAGGGCTACCTGGGCATCCTCCTGCCCTGGGTGGCCGGCCTGCTCCTCGTCGAGCTGGCCCTCAACCTTGGATGCCTGCTCGGCTCCATCCGCTGGTGGGCCGCCGGAGACGAGGCGCGGGCCCGCCTCCCCCTGCGGCTGGGCGCGGCGGCGACCATCCTGCACGCCGTCCGCGTGCTGATCTACGCGCTGGGCCGGACCGCACCCCTGTTGCACTTCGACGTACGGCCGGAGCGGCGCGTCGTCATCGGCGACCAGGGAGGCTGGTTCTGGGTGATCTTCGCCTCCGTCCTGTCCATCCTGGGCCTGCTCGGCGTGCTCGTGATCTGGCTCCTCAGGAGACGGCGGCGGAAGGGCGCGTGCCCGTGAAGGTCCGGCACGGCGCTTCGGGGCCTTGGCCCTGCAGGCCTTCGCCGAGATGGTGCGCAAGGCCTTCGGCAAACGCTACCGCACCGGGAAGATCGATTTCGAGATGTCGCCGCAGGCTGCCGGCTCGCTTCACAGCCGGGCCTTCCAGGACGTGAGGGAGCACGCCTTCTGCGCGTGAGTGTCTGGGTCTTTCTTCCCCCCCGCGCAGGTGCCGCGCCAGCCGGGCGGCCAATCACTGTTGGTCCGGCAACAGCTGGGTATAATGAGCTTGATTGAATCCGACCGTGGACTTGAAGGTATTCATTTCCAGCAGGGATTCCTCTTGCACGGAGTGCGGCGAGTCCCTGGGCCATGGGGCCTGGATCACCCTTGCCGAGGGCAAAGGAGCCCTGTGCCTGGCCTGCGCGGACCTGGATCATTTGGTTTTTCTTCCTCCTGGCAATGCAGCCCTCACTCGGCGAGCGCGGAAGCGCTCAACCTTGGCGGCTGTAGTCCTGAAGTGGAGCCGGGCTCGAAAGCGCTATGAACGGCAAGGACTTCTGGTGGAAGCGCAGGCGCTGGAGCAAGCCGAAGCGGAATGTCTGGCCGACGAGGAGGCCAGAGCCTGCCGGAGAGAACGCGAGGCGTTGCGGCGGGCGGAGCTGGACCACCACTATGTCGAGCGCTTTGCCCAGCGGGTGCGAGAGCTTTTTCCTGGATGCCCTGCCGGTAGAGAGACGGCTATAGCCGAGCATGCTTGTCTGAAATACAGCGACCGGATCGGCCGTTCCGCAGCGGGGAAAAGTCTCGATGAGGAGGCGGTGCGGCTGGCCGTTATGGCCCATATTCGGCATACGCAGACACGATATGATGAGCTTCTCGCCAGAGGCGATGAAAGGAGGGAGGCCCGCGACCAAGTGGAAGAGGAGGTCAGCAGGCTCTTGGCCGAGTGGGAAAAGAATCGATGAATTGTGGCCCACGGAGTCTGCAGCGAATATGAGCCAGTTCGTGCACTGTTGGTCCCATCTCCGCATGTGGCACAATCGACTAACGGGAGGCCAGGCCTCCCGGCCCTGAGTCGGTGCGGCATCCATAAGAATGGCCACAACCGCACCCATAATCTGAGCTGAGCAGGCGAAGGCTCTAAATGTCGCAAATCCTTGAGGCTTCTGATCATGAGCGTAATCGCGGCTCCTCTCAGCGTTGGTTTTGGAGCACGACTTCCAGGACCGACGGTTCGATGACGCTCTTGGGATGGACGGCTGCATAGATGAAAGCTTTGAAGCAGAGATGACGAGATCGAAGGTAACAAAAAGAGCCTCTAGGACAGCCCGTTAGTACAGGTCGCCGAGGCTCTTCGCGGCAATATCCGTCGGGGATTCCCGGGATCTGAATCTACTGCTTCTCCCAGTCCTGTTTGATCTCGTCTTTGACCCTCTCCCATTCCTTGGCCAATGTCTCGGCCATACCTGTCTCAACGAGCTGTTTTTCCCGCTCAGCATTGGCCATGAGCTCTGCCGCCGTGGCCTTTTCCCACGCCGCCCGGATCGCCCCGACTGCAGCTTCCCACTTCTTCTCCTTCGCCTGGACCGCGATCTCGATCTCGGCGTAGAGCTTCCTCCCCTCGACCACCTGACTCGAGCCCGGTTGCTTCTCGAACAGTTTGTCCAAGGTGCTGAGGGCGCTGTCGTAAGACTTGTTCTCCGCAAGCACCTTCGCCTCTCCAAGGAGCCGGGCTGCTCCGTTCTGCACTTCGTCCAGCTGCATCGCCAGCGCCTTCTTTTCCCTCCTAACAGGAGCCACAACAGCAAGGCTCATTATAGCGAACATGATCAGCCCGCCGGCCACGAACGCCAACAACCTGTTGACCCAGATCTTTCTATCCTGGTTATTGCTCATAGAAACCTCCTCCTGTCCATTCCGGTGAAAAAAACCACTTCCGCACTAAGCCAATCCGTTCAGTCACACAATACCGGGGTGGCTTTTTTGAATATACAATCGCCCTCCTTTTCCTTCTCCTCTCCGCCCTTCCTTTGAAACTTCCGCAACCCGCTCACAGTCGGCTCCACCTGCTGTACCTCTGGGTATGTTACTGTCCTGCAGGAGGTCGTTCATTTCGGCTCGAGAAAGGGCAGTTGCTCATATGTTGCTTCTGTACAGAACTCATCATTCTCCAAGTGAGCTCAATTCTTATTTATTATACACTTTTGCATTCTAGGATGTCAAGTATTCTTAGATGATTAGTAAGTAAAATTGACTTTGATTGTGTTTGTATTCAGTAATGCTTTTAA
This sequence comes from Acidobacteriota bacterium, assembly GCA_013388445.1. Taxonomy (GTDB): domain Bacteria; phylum Acidobacteriota; class UBA6911; order UBA6911; family UBA6911; genus JACADW01. Next base: position 5,611 of record JACADW010000228.1, read on the forward strand.
TCATAAAATGACGGCAGCATTAGGATGGGGCGACTCCATCATCATAATGAGAGCACTTCCTGCTGGCAGCGAGTCATCAGTTCAAGGAAGTCGATGTCCAGCCGTTTGGTGGCATCTACCAAGCGGCATGGAAATCCAGTCGGGCATTTTCGGCGAATTTCTTTGGCTTTCCCACGTCGTCGCTCTCTACGTCCGGATCACCGGCGATGTGGACGTCCTGAACGCGGAAGTTCTCTTCCTGAACGATCCACCGCTGGCAGACGATCAGAATGAAATTTTTTCCACACCGGAGGCTGCGATTGAACGCGCCACCCTGTTTGATCACTGTCGGCGTACTGTCGCCCGCGGCCTAGCTGCTGGACTCCATGCCTTGCCCCTAATCGGGACAGGGGAGAGGATTGATTCCCTTCCCCGGTCTTGGGCGTGCTTAAGCGGCGCCGCGGACACGGATCGTTCAGCGAGGGCTATGAAATCCGTATGGCGACATCTTGTTCGCGAGGACAAAGGTCTGGTGCTGCTTTTCGCACCACCCTTTGACAGAATGGAGCCTCTTGTGCACCCGGGAAAGCCGGAACAAGATACTTGAGATGTTCATGGTGCCGATCGGCTCCCTGGGAGCTGCCGTGCGATGTGCGCTGCGCCATCACCTTCCTGTTCGCCGATACGATCCTGGAGGCCCTGGGCTTGCTATTCGCCCCACGGCTGTAGGACCGGAACGAGGCTGCGGAGGATTTAGCAAAAAAACAGGAGTGGACCGACTCCACTCCTGGGATCGACATCGGGATCGCGACCGCCTACCAGCGGTTCTGCGACCGACCGCCGCGGGACCGATCTTCCCGCGGCTTGGCGAGGTTGACGTTCAAGCTGCGCCCCTGGAACTCGGTGGAGTTCAAAGCGGCGATGGCCTTCTCGGCTTCTTGCTGGGTCCCCATCTCCACGAATCCGAACCCGCGGGAGCTGTCGGAACCCCTGTCCCTGACCACGTTGGCGGATTCCACGGTACCGTGGGCGGCGAAAAGGCCGCGCAGCTGTTCGTCGGTGACCGAATAGGCCAGGCCGCCGACATAGAGTTTCTTGTTCATGTTCTCCTCCTGCAATTTATCTGTATAGAATATTCCATCATCGTTCTTGCCACATACCGCCCAAAGGAGCAGAACATGGTAGGATCCGTATCGGATACCAGGATCTGGTCGGTTGGTCCTTCCGGGATAATGTGCAATACGCAATGATTGATTTCATTCGAAGTAGACCTGGCAGCAGCCTGGACCGGACTGAACTTCGCTTGGGCAGGCTTCAAGCTCCGGTGTTTCCGGATTCCCGCTGCTCGCGCGGCGAGCGCCTCAGGCGTTCGCCGGTGATGATCCGGTATTCGTCCAGGACCTGGCGGATCTTCATGTTCCTGAGCGAAACCTGCATCGCGGCGGTTGCCCCAAGACTCGAGCCCGACGAGTCGGGAGTGTTTCCCTCCGCAGCCTTACGCAAGGTCTTGATCCTATGCAGGGCGCGTTTGCGCTCGAACTCGACCCTCGACAGCGGGGCGGAATCGCGGTGTTCGTCCAGGTACCTGTGCCAGGCGGAGCAGTATTTCAAACCCTGAAGCGAAGCACCTGTCCGCTGCCCGCAGTAGGAGCAGTTTCTTTCCCTGCTCTCCAGCTCGGCGAGCACCTGGCGATCCAAGGTTTTAATCTCATTTCGCAGCTGGTCCATGTCTTCCACCGAAAGATCCTTGAGAATCCCATCATCAAAAAATCTCATCCTCTGCCTCCATCCACTATTTTCACCCTACCGGCTTTCCGTTTCCGCTCGACCGCCCCCCGCATCAGCTGGATGATGCCCTCCCGCATGGTTTTGCCCTCTTCGGCGCAGATCGCCTTGAAGAGGTTTCTCAGCTCGTCGGGAACATCCTTTACGAGAATGGCCGCCATATAAAAATTATAATAAATATTGAAAATATTTCCAAGTCCCTCTACGCCGGGGCAGCCTGCAGAACTGTCCGGCTAGCACCCGCCCGCGGGAGCGGTTGCGCGAATATTCCCAAAATTTCCGCAACCTTCAGAAGAAAGCTCCGCTCCAGCCCCTGCGATTGATGACCGTGGCGGCCATGATCGTGCAGAAAAAAGCCTTCGCTGAGGTCACGGCCCTTTGCTGCGAGAACCTCAAGCCGGTGCTGGCAGGCGGACCCAACCCGATCTCGATGCGCGGCCAAATCGAGGGGGTGATCCGGAAGGTTATAAGATAAGAGCTGAGAGCTTCGAAGAAGGCATGACGGAGATGGAGCAGACGACAGTCAGTGCATACTCTTGCATTTACTAGTAATCCTAGCTAGCCCTCATTCAGTTGGCGCTATCTGTTGCCCTTTCGACTCTGTTCGATCTCCCCGAGGCGGAGTCGAACATCCGACCTGTTGGTTAACGCCCAACTCGGGTGCCTCATTGAGGATACGTTGACGCTGCGACCACGACGCGAGGTGATCCTCGCATTCTGCGTCAATCATGTGATTGCGAGAGCTGGGCCAATGATTTCAATGATTCGAGCAGCCAGACCTATCGCTGCTGCCCGGTAATGCAGAGATCGAGCAGGTGTCGGATCACTTGTCTGCCCGACTCCCCCTAAGCACCTGCCGCTTCGCGCTCTAAAGCTGTCTGCGGCCACGATTTGCACGGTTCATCGTCCGTTCGGCTCTTGTTGCGCGCTGCAGGGGCTTTGATCGCCTCTACAACTCCCAAATCAGGGGCGGAGGATGCCGGGCTCCGATTATCACTTTGCCGCTATTATTATGATCTAGCTTTACGTGGCCTGCTCAGTGGTACTGCTGGCCATGGAGACTGCCTATATTACACCAGCATTGGCGATTCGTCTGGCTGGGGCACTCGCTACTGCAGGTCAGCCCTGGGGACCTACTGCTCTTCTGGCTGGAGGTCTTCCTAAATATATCGTGGAGGTTCTATCGGAGTGAGAGCCCGTCCAACCTAGAGGAGATTGCCCGGCAACTCAACGCCTCCCTGGTCCAGGTGAGCTACTTCATGGATCTGCTGCAAGCAAATGGCCTGGTGCTTTGGCCGGTCGGGCCAGACGGGCAGCGCCCGGGGGAGGAAGCCGCCAGAACCGTGGGCGCGGTGGGGCAGGCCTGGGAGCTGAAGCTGCGCCGTATGCGGGACTGGCTGCGGCTACCCCAGTGTGGCCGCCGCGACGCGCGCGAAGGCAAACGCGGGATAGGCACCGGCGGCACCGATCGCCGGGATTCTGGCAGCGGATATTGGAATTGACGGCCATCTCCGTTGCCATTCGTCCCTTCTTTAGGGCTGAAGATGCTATTTTCTAAGTACGCCCGACCGCTTCCGCTCTGGTCCGGGTCAGCTCTGCAATATGACGGCCCTGGAGGATTCGAACCTTTCAGTCGGCTAATGGATTAGTGGCGTCACATTGAGCGGACCTGGGTTGCACGGACTCGAGCCCAGATCATCCTCCCCATCTTGAGGCCGGATTGTAAGCCCGGGAAGGGCTTCTCGTGAGGGTTCC
>JACADW010000295.1 GCA_013388445.1 Acidobacteriota bacterium
ATCCTGGCTATCACGCCTCAAGCACCTTGCCGGACGTCTTGATAGGAGCCGCCTGTGGATTCGTAGATGGTGCCGTCGGCGGCTTCTTGGTGGCCTGGCTTTACAATCTCTTTGCCCGACGAACAGAAATAGCGTGACGGAAACCGGTTTATTCTCAGATAGTTGTGCAACTTCCGAGGCGTCAAAGTCAGACTGCTGCCTGAAGCTAACGTCGAGACATTCTTGGAACGGGAGTTCTCGAATCTGCGCGCGAGTGGATCCGCCTGCTTCGCGCTTGGCCACATAGGCAGGCGCGCTGGGATTTCGAGCGGCGAATCCCCCAGCTGAATTTTTCCCTACAGCACCTCCGCGCCGCGCCCCTGCGCGATGAGCGGCACATACGTCTCGAGCGCCTTCTGCGTCGCGGGATCGGTCAAGTCCACCGTCCGGCGCGACTCGGCCGCCATGTATGACGCCATCACCAGCCGCGTGATCTCCAGGCCGTAGCTCCACGGCAGGAACCCGTCGCGCCCCTCGCTGAACGCCCGGATCGCATCCTCGTTTTCGTCCGTGTAGCCGTAAAGATCCCCCTCGTTGTGCTGCACGGCGAGGAGCCCCCGTGTGGCCGTCGATTTCTCCAGCGCCAGCTCCGCGTCGCGGATCGCTTCCGCGGCGGCGTCCCCGATGAAGATGTTCAGCGGCGAGACCAGCGTGTTGACCTCGAACGCATAGCCCGGACCCATCCCGTCCATGAAAAGCCGCAGCCCCTGCTTCTCGAACATCCAGGAGTTGGTGAACTGCGCTTTGACTTTCCGGCCGGTCTCGGGGTTCCGGTAGGTGATCATCCCGGTCGCGAAATCCTCCGCGGGCGTCTTCGAATAGTCCACCCCGCGGTCCTTGAGCAGCTTGTCTCTCCAGAAAGGCTGTCCCCACTTCAACAGGCCGATCTCCGCCGAGACGCTCTGCGGCTGGAGGAACGTGATGTCCTTTCCCAGCGGAGTGAGCGCGTACCACCCGACGGCGATGCTGTGGCACCCCATGTCGTTCAGGACGCCGCCGCCCTGCTTCGTCGGGTCCCAGAACCACCCCTCGTGCGGCCCGCCGTGCTCCTCGGACGAGCGGCTCAGGCTCATGGGCCCCATCGTCTTCTGCACGGGTTCGAGCTGGGCCAGCGCCGCCCGCACCGGCTTCATGAAGATCTGGTTCTCGAAATAGGCCGTGCGCAGGTTCGCCGATCGCGCCAGCTCGACGAGGCGGCGCGCCTCCGCCACCGTCCGCCCCAGCGGCTTCTCGCAGATGACACCCTTGAGGTTCGCCCCGGCCTTCACGGCCGCGACCAGTTCCTCCATCATCGCCACGCGGACGTAGTTCGGGGCGAACAGCGCGACTACATCGACCTCCCCGGCCATCTCGGCAATGCTCGGGTAAACCCTGGTCTCGCCGAGCCCCCATGCTCTTGCCGACCCGGCCAGCTCCTCCGCCCCCTTCAGGGCCGTAACGCCCGCCAGTTCGAACCCGCGGACCTGCCTGAGTGAAATCGCGTGGAAGCGCGCCACGAACCCGGCGCCCACCATCCCCAGCTTCAATGAATTCGCCATCGGATCCCCCCTTATGGAAACAGCGGCAAGATCATAGCTGAATCCTTTGCCGAAAACACGCAGAGCCTCAGGGAATCGATCACTCGATGTCTTCCCGCGCCACGGAGCCTGCCGACCCGGGAGTGCCGGACAGCTTGAAAATCGGTGCCGGGTCATGAAGAATCAAGACTGCAGACATGCGTATTTACGCGCTGACACTCTGGATATTTATGGGCCTGTCGGCTTTGCCCGAGCCACGCACGGGTGAAGAAGGGCAGACGAGCGTCCAGGGAAAGCTCCAGATCTCCGGCGGTAAGGCCGTCGTGCTCCCCGGCGAAGGCAAATCGATCCCGCTCGTCTCGAAGGACCCCGATATCGCCGCGACGCTGGGGGACGAGCGGATCTCCGGGCGGCAGGCAAAGCTCCTGGGCCGGATGTCGAGGGATGGGTCTTTTTCTGTCGAACAGCTCTATATTGTGAGAGGGGAAGCGATCTATCGCCTCGTTTACTTCTGCGCAACCTGCAATATCACAACCTTCGCGCCCGGAGACTGCGCGTGCTGCCGGCAGCCTACGGTGCCGACGGAGGTGATCCCGACGGACCCCCGCATCTACCACGAGGAGACCACCGGACCGCCGCCTTGAAACAGGCTGCGGCCGCCGGCGGTGCTTTTCAGCCGTCCCGCGCAAGCCGCAATGCGGCCCAAATCAACCTGGCCGCGCATGCGACACCTTCCAGCTCCGCCCGGCGCCGGGATGCCTGCCTGCGCCGTCGATCCGCCGGCTCCCACATTGTCGGCCGTGCGCCTGTCGTGCACCCGAATGCACCGAAGGAATGCTCGGGCCTGGCAGCCGCAGGTCGCGACTGACGGGCGCGGCCATTCTGGCTTGACTGAGGGGATTATTCGGCTGGGCTCCGTCCGGCAGCCGGAAGTTACATGGCGCCGGCATCCGGTTTTCGCACTGGGTACGATCACAGGACGCGTCAGGCAAACCCTGGATCGCTTCAGTTCTCCCGGAGAATTTCCAGAGGCCGGTGCCGGAGCACGCCGCGGCTTGCCAGCCAGCCGGTCACGATGGCCAGCATCGCGGCGGCCACCGCGGCGACCAGCAGCGGGATCCAACGGAATTCAAACTCGGTATCGAGCATGGACCCGAGCAGGATCCTGGCGGCGGCAGCCGCGAGCAGGCCGCCGATGAGCCCGGCCATCAGGCCGATAATCAGGAATTCCGCCGATTGGATGCGCGCCACCTGCGATCGCGTCGCCCCAAGCGTTTTGAGCAGCACCGCCTCGCGAGTACGCTGGTACCGGGTCGATGCCACGCTCGAGGCCAGCATGATAATCCCGCAGAGGATCGCGAATGCCGCGATGAAACGGATCACGGAGGCAACCCTGTCCAGCAGCTGCTGGATCCTCGACAATATGCTGCCGAGATCTATGGACGTAACGTTGGGGAAGCGGTGGAACAACTCACGTTGCACGTGCGCGACATCCCCGGGCATCACCCTGATCGCTCCGACGTAGGCTGCCGGAAGCCCGTCCAGCGAACCCGGCGAGAAGATGAACTGATTGCTGCTTCCGGGCCGTGCGAATTCCGCATCGCGGATATTGGCTACCATCCCGCGGACCTTCTTACCGGATGAATCAAATTCCATCGTGTCCCCCACACGTATTCGCAGGCGCTGAGCCGCATGCTGCCCGACAGAGACCTGGGGAGCCTGCGACGGCACCGGCCACCACGTGCCTTCGACCAGCCTCGTATCCGGCGGAAGAGTCTCGCTCCAGGACAGGATGAACTCGAGCCGGAAAAACCGCTTTTCACCAGGCTCGAGATTGAGTTCGTCGGCGGTCTTTCCGTTGATCCTTTCGAGACGGGCCGGGATGGCAGGTATCGGGGAACCGGCATCCGCAATTCCAGGGTGCGAGCGAAGAAGCTCCCACATCGGATTCTTGTCCCGTTCCGTGATTCCCAGCAGGAAGACGTTCGGGAAATTCGCAGGCGCACTTTGCATGATCTGCGGCAGCAGGGAAGTCTGGACAAAATAGACCGTAAGGATAAACCCGACGCCCAGTCCCAGAGCGACAAGGACCGATGCCACGTTGGCGCCGGGGCGGTAGAGGTTCTTGATGCCGTGGCGGAAGGCGAGCGACCGTGAACGAGGAAGACGCCGGACCACGAAGAGCAGCAGTCTTGATGCGAGGCTCAATATCAGAATGGCGGCGCCCAGTCCTCCAATAAACGACCATCCGAGTTTCCATGAGCCGGCCGTCCAGCTCGACAGAAACCCTATACCCGCAATCAGGAAAGCCGACGCGATCGCGGGCAATGGATCGTGGCGCAGCCTCTGCAGCGTCGTCAGATGGGTCTCAGGCATTTCCCGGAGGAAGACGCGTGCCGGGCGCACCTTGCGGATCGCCAGCAGCGGGGGCAGCAGAAAGAACAGCGTGGTCATCACCCCGATCAGAAATCCCTGGACGGCCGCGCCCGGCGCAACCTCGAGATCTGCCGGCAAATCGATCGTCCCTTTGACGAGGCGGGGGAAGACAAACTGCACGACATATCCCAGGCCGACGCCGAGCAGACTCCCCGCAAGGCCCAGCATCAGGCCCTGAATCATATAGATTCGGATGATCTGCGTAGACCTTCCCCCGAGGCACTTGATCACGGCGATGCCATCAAGCTTTTGCTGGAGGTAGGCATGGATCGTGGTGGCGACCCCAAGACCTCCGACGAGCAGCGAGAGCATGCCGATGAGGCTGAGAAAGCCGGCCATCCGCTCGAGGCCCTGCGAAACTGAGGGATTGGGTGTCCGGAAATCCGAGATCCACGCGGGGCGCTTGAGCCCGGCCTTCAGAATCCTCCGAGCCTCATCGAGCGCAAGGCCCGGCGGGAGGCGATAGAGGAAGAACTCGGTTGCCCGGCTTCCGAACCGTATCAGCGCTGCGCGCTCGAGGCCCGCGCGCGTGATCAGTATCCTCGGGCCGAAATCGAATCCCGAGGCGAGCCGGTCGGGTTCTGATTTCAGGATTGCGGCAACGCGAAAACGGCCGGAGCCTATCTGAACCGTCGAGCCCCGCGAAAGGCCCGTCCGCACGAGGAGTTCTTCGGTGGCGACGGCGGCATCGTCGGCAAGCGCATCCCTGAGGTGCCCGGCAGGTTCCAGCTCCACCCGCCCATAGAACGGATAGCTCCCGGGATCGACGGCCCGCACCGTACAGAGCACGGGAGCCGCCGCCGTATCCGCCGAAGCCATCGAGAGCG
>JACADW010000229.1 GCA_013388445.1 Acidobacteriota bacterium
AACCTGCACTACATCAACGCGTTCACCGTACCTGCCGGCGCCTACACTCTGAGGGCGGCGATCCGGAGTTCGGAAGACAGGCGCCTTGGTGTCCGCGAGCAAACCGTCCTTACCGCCCCGTCGGTTCGTGACGCTATCGCCCTTTCGGAACTGTTGGTCACGAATCGAATTCAGGCCACGGAGGAGCGGGAGGCGGCAGGACCTGATGTCAGCGTGACGCTCGGGGACGGTCGTTTCGTGCCTCATCCGTCACGGCGGTTCCTCTCGTCGGACTCGCTCTTCATCTATTTTCAGATTTATCTGCCGGAGGGCAGAGAGTTGAAGGACACGGATCTGTCGATCGGGATCCAGTTCATAAGGGACGGGTCGGTCTCGAACCGGCTGGAGACGAGGAAGATCACGGAGCCGCAATCAAGCCTGCCCGGTCTGATCAACTTCGCGACGGTCGTCCCTCTGGCTGAATTCACGCCCGGGGAATATATCATCCAGGTGCAGGCGATCGACCACACTGCGAGGAAGTTCGCCTTCCGACGTGCCTCCTTCTTTGTCGTGGAATCACCCACAGGCGCCGGTTCAAGCAGGTGATCACCGGCGTGGAGCCATGCGTCGATGGTTGCGACGGCACGATCGAGCTGGCAAAATCTGGATCTATGAGACTTGCTGCCTTCTTCCTGATGATATCCGGCGTTTGCTTTCTCGCCGGGCAGACCAGCGAGGAAAAAGAGAGCGCCCGGCATTACGACAAGTGGCTCAACCAGGACGTGGTATACATCATCACGGATGACGAACGGGAGATCTTCTCCAAGCTGCGCACATCCGAAGAAAAGGACCAGTTCGTCGAGCAGTTCTGGCAGCGCCGCGACCCGACGCCCAATCAGGGAGGAAACGAGTTCCGGGAGGAACACTACCGCCGCATCGCCTATGCGAACGCGAAATTCGAGAGCGGAATCCCGGGATGGAAGACCGACCGCGGCCGCACCTACATCATGTTCGGCGAGCCCGCTGAAATCGAGGACCATGCCGGCGGCGGAACCTATGTGCGGCCCCTCCGCGAAGGCGGCGGGCGAACAAGCACTTACCCGTTTCAGATATGGCGTTACCGCCACATCGACGGCATCGGCGACGACGTCGAGATCGAATTCGTCGATCAGTCATGGACCGGCCTGTACCGGATGGTAATGAATCCCTGGGAAAAGGACATGCTCCTCTACGTGGATGGAGCCGGGGAGACGTTCTTCGAGCGCCTGAGGATGGCCCAGAGAAATTACAGGCCGGGCCTCCATCCCGGTTTCTACAGCGACACGTCGAAGATGGCGCGCTATGGCCTGCGTTCGAAGGATATGCCTTTTGAGCGCATGATCCAGTACTACAACCTGCAACGGCCCCCGATCGTCAGGCACAAGGACCTCCGGACCATCGTCGAGACGCATGTCACTTACAACACCCTCCCCTTCAGGTATGCGGCTTCCTACATCTACGCAGACAGCGAGCGGGCCTTTGTTCCGGTCACCCTGGAAGTCGATAACAGGGAACTGAATTACAGGCAGCTGCAGGCTGGTGGGGTATACAAGGCACAGGTCGGTCTGTACGGCGCAATCACTGCACTCAACGGCAAGATCGTCGCCGAGTTCGAGGATTCCATCGCCTCCGAGTACAGGCCCGAGCACTACCAGCGGGGCCTCGGCCAGCGGTCGCTGTATCAGAAGACGTTCCTCGTGCCCATCGGACTCCATAAACTCGACCTTGCCGTAAAAGACCTGAGCAACGGCAACCTCGGCACGGTCTCGACCAGCATCAACATTCCGCGGCAGAAACCGCAGGACCTCGCCGCAAGCCCTCTGATGCTGGCCTCGACGATCCAGCCGGTCGAGGCGCTGCCGGATGCCCCGCAGTCCTTCGTGATCGGCGACCTGAAAGTCGTTCCGAGCGTCACGCGCAGATACAAGGCTGCCGAACCGCTCAACGTGTACTTTCAGGTTTACAACGCCGGCCGCGATGAGTCGCTGTCCCGCCCCAGGCTCGTGACCAGCTACACGGTTTTTCGCGGCGAAAGGATGGTCAGCCAGCTGATCGATCAGGCCGGCACCTCAGTGAACTACGCATCGGAGCTCCGTGTGGTGATGGCGCGCCGGCTGAGCCTCGATGGGCTCGAGCCGGGGCAGTACAAGCTGAATGTCGTCGTCAACGACATGGTCACGGGGCGGAGCCTGTCGCAGGACGCCAGCTTCGAGATCGCAAGCAGGTAGCAGGGACCGGTGACAAACAAAAGAGGAACCCGGCCCGAAGAAATGGGCGCGGCACGGCAGACTGCGCGGGTGGACCGGACTGGCGACATACCAGCCGGCGCCCTCGTCCGGTTATCGCCGGCCGGGCTGCCGAGACCGCTGCCGCGTTATCTTCGGGACCTGATCCTCTTGGGGCTGCCAGCAATCCTGTTGTGTGCCGACCGGACAACGCCCCAATCCCCCAGGCTGCCGTCGGGCAAGACGCCGGTGGTCCTGGTCACGATAGACACGCTGCGTGCAGACCGCCTCTCCTGCTACGGGTACACGAAATCGAAGACGGCGAACATCGACTCGCTGGCGCAAGACGGGGTGCTCTTCGAAAATGCCTTCGTCCAGACTCCCATAACACTCCCGTCACACGCGAGCATTCTGACCGGCACATACCCGATGTACCACAAGGTGCAGGACGTCGTAGGGAGGCTCCGGGAGGGCGTTCCGACGCTGGCTGAAGCCTTCAAGCAAAACGGTTACGCAACCGGGGCTTTCGTGGGATCGACGGTTTTGAGTTCCCGGTGGGGACTGAACCGGGGATTCGACGTCTACGACGACCGGTTCGATGTCCGGGAGGGCTTGCGCCAGGCGGATTTCGACCGGCTGGAGCGGCGAGCCGACGATGTCCTGACTCCGGCACTGGCATGGCTCGAAGCCAACGCGAAGAGCAGTCTCTTCATGTGGCTGCACCTGTTCGATCCCCATGATCCATACACTCCACCGCCTCCGTTCGCAGACGAGTACAAGGACCGGCCCTACGACGGAGAGATTGCCTACGTTGATGTGACGCTGGGCAAGTTCTTCGCCAGGCTGAAGAGCCTGGGGCTGTATGACAGGTCGCTGATCGTCTTCCTGTCGGACCACGGGGAATCCCTGGGAGAGCATCGGGAAATGCACCATGGCTACTTCATCTACGATGCAACGATCAGGGTGCCGCTGATTCTCAAGTTTCCCGCGGCTCGGCTTCGGGGCACCCGCCTGCGCAACAGGGTGCGCAGCGTCGACATAGCCCCGACGATACTGCAGCAGGTGAACATCCCCGTGCCCGTTTCCATGCAAGGAGAGAGCCTTCTGGCGATGACGACCGGAAAACGTGCCAGCCTCGATCTTCCGGTCTATTCCGAAACGTATTACCCTAAGGTTCATTTCAACTGGAGTCCGCTGTTCGGCTTCCAGCCGTCGCAGTTCAAATATATCGACGCTCCGGAAAACGAGCTCTATGACACGCAGAACGATGCCGGAGAACTCAACAACATCGTTGAGTCGAACCGTGCGCTGGCCGCCAGGCTCAAGTCGGACCTCCTTGCCTTCAGGGGACGGTACACCGCGGCCGGCGCAAGTTCGGACGCAGCCCGGCAGCTCGATCCGGAGACCGTCTCGCGGCTCAAGTCGCTCGGTTACGTCGCGTTTACCACATCTTCGGCAAAGAGCGAAGCAGATGCCTCCCTTCCCGATCCGAAGCAGAAGGTTCGAGTTTACAACCTGCTGAACAGGGGGATCTCACTTTCACGGAGAGGATTCCCGGAGCGCGCCATCGAGGTCTTTACCCAGGTGGCCAAGACCGAACCCTCGATGCCGATAGTCCACTTCCTGCTGGGCACCGAATACTTCGAGAGGCGCTGGTTCTTGAAGGCCATGGAGGAGTTCAAGGAGACTCTCAAGTACAATCCGGATTCCAACGTGGCGATGTTCAACCTGGCGCGCTCCTATCTCGAATCCGGTCAGACGGAAAATGCGGAATCGGGATTCAGACACCTGATCGAGCGCGAGCCCGGTCATTTCGGAGCGCATCACCACCTCGCGCTCGTGCATGCACGCAGATCCCGCTACCGGGAGGCCGTCGAGGAAGAGCTCAAGGCGATACGCATCCGTCCGGACTACCTTGAGGCTCATAACAACCTCGGTTCCTATTACCTTCACCTGGAACAGCCGGCTGAAGCGATTGAGGCCTACGAGAGAGCCATAGCCCTGAACGCCGATTTCCATACGGCACGCATCAACCTGGCGCTCGCAAACATCAGAAGGGGTTCATACGACGAAGCCATCCGGCAGGCGCGGGAGGTCATACAGAGGGATCCCCGGCGCAGCATGGCGCATTTTTACCTGGGGCAGGCGCTGCTCGCGAAGGGCTCGCGGCAGGAGGCACGCGAGGCGTTCCAGAAAGCCAGAGAACTCGATCCCAGGCTTGATGTGCCGGCAATCCCGTAGGCCTTCCCCAACGCGGACGAGCCGCAACCAGAGGGAACGACTCACCGCAGAGGCGCCGAGGACGCAGAGCGACCTGGGTCTTGTTTTTCCTCCGCTCCCTCGGCGTTATCCGTGTCTCCGCGGTGAATCGAGAGGTCATACAATCAGAGTCTCGAAAGCCTACGGCACGTTGGTTTGCACCGAAAGCCGAAGGCGGCAGGGTTTTCAGAGGATCAGTTGAGGCTTCCCGGCAGAAGGACGGGAAATCTCAGAACCGAGGGGCTAAAACGCGGGATTCAATTGTGAGTTACAAGTCCGAAATCGGGGTTGTCTTCACATGCGCTGGCCCAGGACACTCATGAGGGCGGCGACGCTGCTCTGGGCTGTCGCGGCACCCGCCCAGAGCAGGCCCAACGTCATCCTGATCACCCTGGATACGCTCCGGGCAGACCGCGTGGGCTGTTACGGCTATGCGGGCGTCCAAACCCCTGTGCTGGATGCCCTGGCGGGCGATGGGGTGCGATTCGACCGCGCGTTTTCGCCGGTGCCGCTGACGCTCCCCGCGCACTGCAGCATACTCACCGGCACCTATCCCATCTATCACGGAGTGCGTGACAACTCGGGGTTCTTCCTGGCTCCGGATCACTTGACCTTGGCCGAGGTTCTCAAATCTTCCGGCTACCGTACGGCTGCGTTTGTGGGCGCATTTGTCGTCGATTCGAAGTTCGGCTTGGGGCAGGGATTCGACCACTACTTCGACAACTTCGACCTTTCCAGGTTCGAGAATATCAGTCCCGGCTACATCCAGCGCACAGGCGACGAGGTGGTGAAAGAGACCATCCGGTGGCTGGAATCGAACAGGGATAAGACGGGCGCGCCGTTTTTCCTATGGACTCACCTCTACGATCCGCACGACCCGTACACACCGCCTGAGCCGTACCGGACAATCTACAAGGGAAATCCCTATGATGGCGAGATTGCATTCACAGATGCGAATGTCGGAACCCTGGTGAGCTGGCTGCGTGCCCATGGGCTTTACAACGGGTCGCTCGTCGTTGTTGCGGGGGACCATGGCGAGTCACTCGGCGAGCACGGCGAGAGCAAGCACGGATTCTTCATCTACAACGCGACCCTTCACGTCCCGCTGATTATCAAGTTCCCTGGCGGCGTGTATGCCGGGCGCAGAATCGCGGAGAGCGTGAGCCTGGTGGACGTATTCCCGACCGTCCTGCAGATCCTCGGGACGGGCGGTTCGGGTGGCGCGAAGATCCAGGGCCGAGGGCTTCTGCCGCTCGTCCTCGGAAAGGCGACAGGACACAGGCCCGAGATTTATGCCGAGAGCTACTATCCGAGGCTCCAGTTCGGATGGAGCGAGTTGCGGGCGCTTATCACTGACAAGGAGAAGTACGTGCTGGCGCCGAGACCGGAGCTCTACGAGTTAGGGTCGGATTTTCAGGAAATCCGGAACCTGGCCGTCCGGCAATCGGGGCTGGCCAACAAGCTCCGCGACCGATTACGGGACCTGATCCGGCGATACAGCCCCGCGAAGGTTTCCCCGGCCAGGAGCGGCCTCGATCCCGAAACCCGTGAGAAACTCCAGTCTCTGGGCTACATTTCCCTGAGTATGGGCAACACCGGCACCGAGGACTTCCAGAGGCTGCGCGACCCGAAAGACGAGATCGGCACTTACAACGAAATCACGGGTCTTTTCGAGACGGGAGCGTCGGGAGGTTACCGGGCCGTCATCCCGCGTTACCGGCAGCTGCTGAAGATCCAGCCGGACCTGAAAATCCTTCACTACAAGCTCGGGCAAGCCTACTACCACACCGGCGACTACGAGGCGGCCCTGGGAGCCTTCAAGCGGGCAGTCGAACTCGGCGGTGATGTGGCGCTGGCGACTTTCGACCTTGCACAGACATATCTCAAGTTGAATCGGGCCGACGACGCGATCATCGGATTCCGCGGGACAGTGGACCTCGATCCCACCCACTACCGCGCGCGGACGAACCTGGGCCTGCTGCTCAGAAGCCAGGGAAAGGTGAGCGAGGCCATTGCACAGCTTGAGGCGGCGATTGCGCTGGCGCCGTCATCCGTGATCGCTTTGAGCAATCTCGGGATCTCCTATTCGATGGCGGGCCGCCACGCCGACGCCGAGGCGAGCCTGCGCAAGGCGGTCTCCCTCGCTCCGAGGGACGGCCTGGTACGCGCCAATCTCGCTGCTGCTCTTCACCGGGCAGGCAAAGAAGAGGAGGCTCGTGCCGAGATGGAGATCGCCCGCAAGCTCGATCCCCGCATCGGAAGGAAGTAAAGCCGCTGGACCGTCCGTCGGGCGTTCCTGCGGCACATGAGGCAGGCCGGCCCGAGTCCGCCTAGTGCTGCACGGATGCGGTCGTAACCGGCTGGTCCAGCACCTTGAAGTCCGCCGCCGTGGTCAGCGACCGGTTCGAGATGAGGTCCTGCACGGATATCTCAACCTTGTAGTCGCCCGACGCGATTCCCTTGAGGGGAATGCTCCCTATGACGACGACGCGTTGCCCGGAGAAGAACTGAACGGACGATCCCGCCAGATCCTGCAGCTGCTCGACGATTCTGTCTCCGGATTTGATCGTGTACGTCACCTCGATCGCGGGTTTCAGGCTGGTCTGGTCGATCGTGGCGTTGTAAATCTGAACGTAGGGAATCAGGTTCTGTCCGGGCTTGTATACGGCCTTGACGTTGGGCTGCACTTTGAGATCGCCGAGTACGAACTGCTCGAGCTGGTCGGTATTGGTCGGGACCGGCGTGATCGAGTTCGCCAGGATGACACTGCTGGCCTGCAGCAGGTCGGGGTCGTACTTCGGCACCACGAGGCCCCGGGCGTAATGTCCGACCCTGCCGCTGTTGACGTCCTTGAGGACCAGGTCCAGCTTGAAACGCTGGCCGGGCGGCAGGCCGACGATCTTCTGATAGATCGAGCGGCTCTGCTTCCCCGTATCGAAGTGCTCGTCCAGGTATTCGTTGGTGATGACGTGCTCGAACTCCGCGAGGATTCGGCCGGTAAGCCCGGTGACGATGCCGTAGACATTCACGATCGCGCGGTTGAAATCCAGCTCCTTCTTGAACTCCAGCTCCCTGTTCTGCAGTTCGATCGTGATCGGGACGAGCACCTTGTCCGAACCGAGGCGGATATAGTCGACGCGGACATCATACGGCAGCATGTTGAAGGTAACGTTCGTGGTGAAGACCGCCTTGAGGTCCTCGAACTTGATTTGAGGCGGCCGGAACAGGTTGAAATACTGCTCCATCCTCTGGAAGGGCTGGTCTTTCGCGCGCATGTAGCCGCCCTTGCTGGGATCGTTGGCGTTGGAGGGGTTGAAGTAGGGACGGTCCGCCTTGGTGGAGATCCCCAATTCTTCATTGAGGGTGAGCCCGGCACCGGGAACCATCATGAGGGCGTCCTTTTCGTCCGGGCTCATCGCCATCTTGTATTCGCCGCTCATGCTCTTATCAACGAATTCGATCTCGATATCATCGCCGATCCCGTCGATATGCCGATAGCGCCAGCGTTCGAAGGGGAAGGTCGCAGTCGTCCCGCCACCCTCCCAGTATTCCCGGTTATAGGTGCCACCCGAGGGATGTGACTCGATCTCGGCCGGCTTGCCGAAGGTGATGTATATGCGCCCGCGATCGGTCTTCCAGCCCGGTATGCCGGAGGCAAAACGCTCATTCGCGTAGGCAATGCGGGCGTAGTGTTCTTCTTTGAATTCGTTATCGGGCGTCCTGGGGTCGGGGTCGCGACGGATCCAGAACTGCTCGATGAAGCTCTCGCGTTCCTCGTCCGTCTGGAGCTGCTTGAAGACCTTCTTCTCATCTTCGGAAATGATGTAGACGACGTCCTCTTCAAGCCACTTCTTGTAGTAGTTTTGGCGGTCCGCATCTTCGCCCTTGCCCTTGCCTCTCTTCTGGGCAAGCAGAATGGGCGAACTGAGAACGGCGCCTATAGTGAAGACGAGCACGAAAACCGGCACCTTCGGCAGGACCCGCATCGCGACACTCCGATCAGAAGATAAAGCTTGCCTCAAGATTATAAATTGGCCGACCATGCCAGTCAATCCGAACCCGGCACGTGCCAGGGCCACGCACGGGCCGGGCGATGAAAGGCGATGTTGGTGCCCGGCATCCCTTTTTCGCACACGGTATCGCGGGAAACGGACTCAGGATCGTTCGAAAAAAGTCCCGGGCGCCAACCTGGCGCGCACGCCCATGACGTCCTCGATTTTGCGGTGGCTGTGCGGGCTTGCCTGGTCTTTCTGAGGAATTTGCCGGGAACCGGCTACTTGGAGCCAAGCATTTCAGCAGTCAATACCTGACCTGCAGCTTCGGACCATCCATTTGTGAGTCCATCATTCGTCAATCATAAATCAGACGCGGTATTCCGACGGCATCCCGGACCTGGTCGACGAGAGGCCCGCCGATCGTGCGCGCCTTATGCACGCCTCGCCGCAATACTTCGGCCACATAATCCTCTTCTTTTTCCAGTTCGCGGCGCCTTCTGCGCGCGTCGCCGAACTTCTCCATGAACTTGTCGAATATCGCCTGCTTCACCTCGCGGTAGCCCATCCCTCCGCTTCTGAACCGGTCGCCCCAGGCCTGGCTCTCTTCCTCAGTGCAGAACAGCTTGAGAATCGAGAAGATGATGCTCGTTTCCGGATCCTTCGGCTCAGCCACGGTTGCGGAATCCGTGACGATCGAGAAAATCTGCCTGCGGATCTCCTCCTCGGGCGCGAAGAGTTCGATCGTATTGTTGTAGGACTTTGACATCTTCCGCCCGTCCCGCCCGGGGACAACGGCAACATGTTCCGGAATATAAGGTTCCGGCAGCTTCAGCACCTCGCCATAGGAGGTGTTGAAATACTGTGCTATATCACGGGTCACTTCGACATGCTTCTTCTGGTCCTGACCCACGGGCACGCGGTCGGCCCGTACGATGAGGATGTCTGCCGCCTGGAGCACCGGATAGGCAAAAAGGCCGTGATCTGAGGGAATTCCCTGCGCAACCTTATCCTTGTAAGCATGGCATCGTTCGAGCAGACCCATGGGCGTGACGGTGCTCAGAATCCACTGCAGTTCGCATACCTCCGGGATGTCGCTCTGTATGTAAATGGCGCACCGATCCGGGTCGAGGCCCAAAGCGAGGTAATCCATGGCCGTACTGCGGGTGAGATCCAGGAGCTTGGATCGATCTCGTAAGGACGTGAGAGCGTGATAGTTGGCCAGGAAGTAGAAACAATTGTGCCCCTGCTCGACAAACTCGAGGTATTGCTGAACCGCTCCGAAATAGTTGCCGAGGTGGAGGTTTCCGGAGGGCTGGATCCCGGATAGTACGTTCAATGTCGGAGTCTCAGTCTCTGCCATGCCTTGATCACCTCATGAAAACATATTCTTGCGACTGCACCACTTCTTGGCAATAGCCTATTCGCATCCAGATGCCCGCCGGCTGATCAGCCGCTCCACCCCGAAGTGGAACTGGGGACGATTCCATTTTCTCACGGGAGGCTAGAGAGTCGTCTCGTCAGGCTCCCTCGATCAATAGTGTTGAACCCCCGACGCCGCCGGGCCGTAACCAAACAAGGAACATCTCACCGCAGACGCGCCGAGGAAGCAGAGGAACTGATCCTGCTCTTCCCTGCGCCATCCGCTCTTTCAGGCGAACAGAATAAGCGTCACGGAAGCCGATTTATCTTGAGACAATTGTGCAAATTCCGAGACCTTTTCGCGGATCTTCCGAACGCGATTGACAACAGCAGGTAGCTGCTGCTATTATTTAGCAGCATTTTGGACTGATTTGGTACTATTTTGGCCGAGGGTGTCAAACATGCTTCGGGTGACTAAGCTGGCGGATTACGCCATCGTAATGCTGACCTGCTTTGCCAGCCATGGCGGGGCAACCCACAATGCGCGCGACGTAGCCCGGGAAGCACGCCTTCCGCTGCCGGTGGTCAGCAAGGTCCTGAAGCGGCTTACGCGCGAGGGTCTCCTCACCTCTCACCGGGGCATCCGCGGAGGATACGGGCTCGCCCGCCAGCCGCACGAGATCACGGTAGCCGACATCATCCGCGCGCTTGAAGGGCCCATTGCAGTCACGGAGTGCGCCGACAAGGTCAAGGGGGACTGCGGGCTGGAGACCAAGTGCCCTGTCAGGGCGAATTGGCACATGATCAACCAGGCCATCCACGGCGCCCTCGGGAAAATCACTCTGGCCGAAATGGCCCGGCCTTTGCAGCAGCAGTACGTAAATATCAGCGAACCTCTGTCCACCGGGCAGTCCGGGACAACTTCGGCGCAGGTCCTGTAGCCGGGAGAACGCGAAACTATGAGCACGGCCGCCAATCCGCTTCACGAGATCACGACCGCGGAATACAAGTACGGTTTCGTCACGCAGATCGAGTCCGATACCGTACCGAGGGGCCTGAGCGAGGACGTCATTCGCCTGATCTCCGCCAAGAAGAACGAACCGGAATTCATGCTCGAGTGGCGCCTCAAGGCCTACCGGCACTGGCTCACGATGGAGGAACCGAGGTGGGCCAACGTTCACTATCCCCCCATCGACTACCAGGCCATCAGCTACTACTCGGCGCCGAAACTCAAGTCCAGGCCAAAGAGCATCGAAGAGGTCGATCCCGAACTCCTGGCAACTTACGAAAAGCTGGGCATCCCGCTGAAGGAACGCGAGATCCTCGCGGGGGTTGCAGTAGATGCTGTCTTTGATAGTATTTCCGTGGCCACGACCTTCAAGGACAAGCTTGCAGAGCTCGGCATCATCTTCTGTTCGTTCTCCGAGGCGGTTCAGGAACACCCGGATCTGGTCCGGAAGTATCTTGGCACTGTGGTTCCCTATACCGATAACTTCTTCGCTGCCCTGAACTCAGCGGTTTTTTCAGACGGCTCTTTCTGTTACATCCCGAGAGGAGTCCGTTGCCCGATGGAGCTTTCGACCTATTTCCGGATAAACGCGGCTTCGACGGGGCAGTTCGAGCGGACGCTGATAGTAGCCGAGGAAGGAAGCTACGTGAGCTACCTCGAGGGTTGTACTGCTCCCATCCGGGACGAGAACCAGCTCCACGCGGCTGTCGTGGAGCTCGTCGCGCTCGACAATGCGAGCATCAAATACTCCACGGTCCAGAACTGGTATCCCGGAGACAAAGAGGGCAAGGGAGGGATCTACAACTTCGTCACGAAACGGGGAAAATGTCAGGGCGTCAATTCAAAGATCTCCTGGACTCAGGTGGAGACCGGCTCGGCGATTACCTGGAAATACCCGAGCTGCCTGCTGATGGGCGATAACTCCGTAGGTGAGTTTCATTCCGTGGCTCTGACGAACAATTACCAGCAGGCCGACACCGGGACAAAGATGATTCACATCGGGAAGAATACGCGCAGCACGGTAGTGTCCAAGGGGATCTCAGCCGGCCATGGTCAGAACACATACCGCGGTATGGTCAAGATCCTCAAAGGGGCGGAAGGAGCCCGTAATTTCTCGCGCTGCGATTCGTTGCTGCTCGGGGACAAGTGCGGGGCCCACACGTTTCCCTACATCGAGGTGCGGAACTCAACCGCCACGATGGAGCACGAGGCCTCGACTTCGAAGATCGGAGAAGATCAGATCTTTTACTGCCAGCAGCGCGGGATATCCGCCGAGGCCGCCGTGTCGATGATCGTGAACGGTTTCTGCAAGGAGGTTTTTCGCGAACTGCCAATGGAGTTCGCCGTGGAGGCACAGAAGCTGCTGGGGGTAAGCCTGGAGGGGAGTGTCGGCTGAGCGGCGGCCCCAATCCGCCAATCGTCAATCAGCAGGGGCTCTTGGGATCGGCTTTGCCGGAATCGGAGAATGCGATGTTGGAGATCGAGAATCTGCACGCAAAGGTCGAGGGGAGCGAAATACTGCACGGGATCGACCTGAGAATCAATGCGGGCGAGGTGCACGCAATCATGGGCCCGAACGGCTCCGGCAAGAGCACGCTCGCCAAGATCCTCGCCGGACGCGAGGGCTACGATGTTACGGCGGGCAAAGTGCTGTTCGAGGGCCAGGACCTCCTTGCCATGACCCCGGAGGACCGGGCGCGGGCGGGCGTATTTCTGGGCTTCCAATACCCCGTGGAGATTCCGGGCGTGAGCAACATGTATTTCCTGAAGACCGCCCTGAACGAGATCCGCAAGTACCGCGGACTTCCTGAACTCGACGCCATGGACTTCCTGGTCCTCGCTCGCGAGAAGATGAAGCTCGTCGATATGGACGAGGACCTCATGAACCGGGCGGTGAACGAGGGCTTCTCCGGGGGCGAGATAAAGCGTAACGAGGTGTTTCAGATGGCCGTGCTCGAGCCGAGGCTTGCCGTCCTGGACGAGACAGACTCCGGACTCGATATCGACGCTCTGAAGACCGTCGCCCGCGGAATCAATGCCATGAGACGCGATGACCGGGCCATGCTGCTGATCACCCACTACCAGCGTCTTCTGAACCATGTCGTGCCCGACAAGGTACATGTCATGATCGACGGCCAGGTCGTCCGTTCGGGGGGGAAGGAGTTCGCACTTGAGCTCGAAGAGAAGGGGTACGGCTGGCTGGAGGAAACCGAGAAGGCGCGCGCCTGAATACGATCCGGACCGCAACCGAACAGGGGCGTCGCCGGAAAATCACATCCCATCGATGACATCGGAGGGTCCAACAGTCGGTGACTGAAACGAGTGCAGGACGGAACACCTTCCTTGAAGAGTATTCGTCGTTTGAAAAGAGCGACGGCTTCCGGCGACATGCCTGGCTTCGTCCGCTGCGCGAGGCCGCCCTGTCGAGCTTCAAGAGGCTCGGCTTTCCGACGACGCGGAACGAGGAGTGGCGACATACCAATGTAGCCCCGATCGCGAACTCCTCGTTCCGGCTGCCGGCTTTTGACTTCGACAGGCACAAGGTTCCGGAGCTGGCCAATTTCACATTCAGCGAAACCGAGTGCTGCCAGCTGATCTTCATCAACGGCATCTTTTCCCAGGAGCTCTCCTCCGCGAAGTGCCTGCCGCGGGGCGGGCGCATGAAGAGCCTGGCGGCGGCGCTCGAGACGGAAAAGGAGATCGTAGCCCCCTGGCTCGCCAGCCTGGCCTCGCACGAGCACAACGCCTTCACTGCGCTCAATACCGCATTCCTGTCGGATGGTGCGTTTGTTTACCTTCCGCCCGGCACGGTTCTCAGCGAGGTGCTGCACCTCGTCTTCGTCTCCACAACAAACGGACATGCAATAGCCTGCCATCCCCGGAACCTCATCGTGATCGGCGACCGATGCCAGGCCGGCATAGTCGAGAGCTATGCCGGCCTCGATGGCGGCAGGTATTTGACCAACGCGGTGACGGAAATCGTGCTGGGCAGCGGCGCTCAACTTGACCACTACAAGCTTCAGCGCGAGAGCGAAGAGGCCTTTCACATGGCGACCCTGCAGGTTCTGCAGGACCGCGACAGCCATTTCACTTCGCACTCGATCTCGCTCGGCGGGACGCTGACCCGCAACGACGCGAACGTTGTCATGAACGCCGAGGGCGCCGAGTGTCATCTCAACGGTCTGTATGCAACCCGGGGCCGCCAGCACATTGACAACCACACATGTATCGATCACGCCCGGCCCCACTGCGACAGCCGGGAGCTCTACAAGGGCATTCTCGACGACAGATCCAGTGCGGTTTTCAACGGCAGGATCATTGTGCGCAAGGACGCCCAGAAGAGCAACGCAAAGCAGACGAACAGGAACCTCCTCCTTTCGGAAGAGGCGGTGGTGAACGCGAAACCGCAGCTCGAGATCTTCGCGGACGACGTGAAATGCACCCATGGCGCCACCATAGGCCATCTCGACGAAGAGGAGCTTTTCTACACGCGATCGCGCGGCATCGGGCTGGAGGCCGCGCGGACCCTGCTCACCTACGCGTTTGCGAGCGACATCCTGAATTCACTGAAGTTCAAGCCGATACAGTGCCAGATCGACCTGGTTCTCCTGTCCAGACTCTCCCGGAGCCGGAGCTCATAGCATGAAGACTGCACGCGGGATCGATGCGCGGGAATCTCCGGATGGCGGCAGTTCCTGCGACGTGCAGCGGATTCGGGAAGACTTCCCCATACTGAAACAGCTGATCCACGGAAAGCCGCTGGTCTATCTCGACAACGCCGCCACCACACAAAAACCGCGCCAGGTGATCGAGTCGATTGTCAGCTTCTACAGCGAGGAGTGCTCGAACGTCCATCGCGGTGTCCACCTCCTGAGCGAGCGGGCGACGCGCGGTTTCGAGGCGACGCGTTCCAGCGTGCGACGTTTCATCCATGCGCGCGACGATCGCGAGATCGTCTTTGTACGCGGCGCCACGGAGGCGATCAATCTGGTAGCCTGCAGCTACGGCAGGGCGCATGTCCGCGCGGGCGACGAGGTTCTTGTCACCGCGATGGAGCACCATTCGAACATCGTTCCCTGGCAGATGCTCTGTGCCGAGAAAGGGGCAAAACTCCGGGTCGCGCCCATGAATTCCAAAGGCGAACTGCTGCTCGAGGAGTACGAGCGGCTGCTCGGTCCTCGCACCTGTCTGGTTGCGGTCACCCACGTTTCCAACGCCCTGGGGACGGTGAATCCGCTCCACGAAATCGTGGAAATGGCCCACCGCAACGGTGCCGTGGTGCTCGTCGACGGCGCGCAGGCGGTCCAGCACATGCGGGTCGACGTTCAGGCGCTCGATTGCGACTTCTATGTCTTCTCGGGCCACAAGATCTACGGCCCTACCGGCATCGGCGTCCTCTATGGCAGGGAGAGGCTGCTTGAGTCCATGCCGCCATACCAGGGCGGCGGAGACATGATTGCCTCGGTGACCTTCGAAAAGACCGTCTATAACAAACTGCCTTACAAATTCGAGGCCGGCACGCCCGATATTGCCGGGGTGATAGGGCTCGGTGCCGCCATCGATTACCTGCAGTCGGTCGGAATCGAGAAGATAACCAGCCATGAGCAGGACCTGCTTCACTACGGCACATCGATCCTGGAAGGCATGCCCGAGATCCGGATCCTGGGGACCGCCGCCGCAAAGACGAGCGTGCTCTCGTTCACAGTCCAGGGAATCCACCCCCACGACGTGGGTACCATTCTCGACCAGGAAGGGATTGCTATCCGCACCGGCCACCACTGCGCCCAGCCGGTGATGGACTTTTTCGGTGTGCCGGCCACGGCGCGAGCGTCACTGGCGTTGTACAATACTCGGGATGAGCTTGACGCGCTTGCGGCGGCCTTGCGCAAGGTCATCGAGGTTTTTAGCTGATGTCCGATCTCCGCGAGCTGTATCAGGAAGTTATTCTGGATCACCAGAGGCGGCCCAGGAATTTTCACAGACTGGAGGACGCCAACCGTCAGGCGGAGGGTTTCAACCCGCTGTGTGGCGACAGAATACACCTTTACCTTCGCATCGAGGACGGCGTCGTCAAGGACGTGGGATTCGAGGGCTCAGGGTGTGCGATCTCTACGGCTTCGGCGTCCATGATGACGGAGAGTCTCAAGGGCAAGACAGAGGCGCAGGCCGAGGAGCTTTTCGAAAAGTTCCATGACCTGGTCATGGGGAGGCAGCAAGCCGATCCTGCGGGTCTCGGGAAACTCGCTGTCTTCTCGGGCCTGCGCGAATATCCGGTCAGGGTCAAGTGCGCGACGCTCGCCTGGCACACGCTGCGGGCGGCCCTGCAGGGAAGCCTGGAAACCGTCGCGACGGAGTAGTGAAGGTGGGCATCTTTGGTTTCGGCAGCGGAAAGCCTCAGGGCGAGAAAGCGGAGGCGGAGCGGGAATCCGGGAAACAAGCGCCTGCACAGCCGCTGTCCGAGCAGTCGCTGCGCGAATTAGAAGAGAGAGTCGTGCAGGAGCTGCGCACTGTCTACGACCCGGAAATCCCGGTCAATATCTACGAGCTCGGTCTCGTCTACAAGGTCAACGTCAGCCCGACAGGAGAAGTACTGGTCCGAATGACGCTGACCTCGCCCATGTGCCCCGTGGCCGGCTCCCTGCCGCTGGAGGTCGAATACAAGGTTCTGTCGATTTCCGGAGTGACCTCCGTGCGGGTGGAGTTGGTCTGGGATCCTCCATGGAATCCCGACATGATGACCGAAGCCGCCCGCTTGCAGCTCGGAATGTTCTGAAATCTCAGGTCGGCAACGCGGATCGGACCCGGTGCCGAACCCCGGTCCGATCGGAGCGCGGGCGCGAGAGGGTGTGGATCCTATCGCCGTGACCTCTTTGCATCGGACTGACGGACGGCCCATGACCATGGCTGCCGGTCAGCAGCGGAGACTCGAGTTCGCGGCTCCCGCGATGTGGCCGGCGTTTCGAGCCCGCCGGTTCGATGCTGCTCGTGGTTGTGAAGCGGCGTGACCTCCGGGGTGGCGTCCATCGTCAAGTCACGGAATCATGCGGCCTCGCCCCTACTTCAGCATCGACCCGGTTGTGGGAGCCTCGTGAACCACGGGCAGTCGTGCGCTTCCGCGCCTGCGGGAGCCTGTCTTGGGGCTGGTTGTCCAGGTCCGGCCGGATCCCGCTTGCCGAATGGCGCACCCGTTTGAATAGCGTGTTTTGCGACAGATACTAGGCTAGAGTATCAGTGCACGATGTGGAGGAGATCGATGGGCCGGTATGTTTGTCCAGTCGCCGCAGTCATGTTTCTGCTCGGTCTTGCCGTCACTTCCGCAACGCGTGGGGGCACGATGACGGAAGTTCGTTTCATGACGCTTGATCCCGGCCACTTTCACGCCGGGCTCGTCCAGAAGGAGATGTATCCGAACGTCGCCAGGCGCGTGCATGTCTACGCGCCGCTGGGAGCGGACCTGACCGAACATCTGAACCGGATCGTGGCCTTCAACAGCCGGCGGGACAGTCCCACGGCCTGGGAACTGGAGGTGCATGCCGGTCCGGACTCGCTGCAGCGGATGCTGCGGGAGAAGCCCGGCAATGTTGTCGTGCTGTCAGGGCGCAACCGGGGCAAGATCGACAAGATCAAGGCATCAGTCGAGGCGGGCCTGAACGTTCTGTCCGACAAGCCGTGGATCATTGATCCGGCAGACTTCCCCAAGCTGGAATCCGCGCTGGCAACCGCGGAGCGCCGAGGGTTGATCGCGTACGACATCATGACCGAGCGGTATGAAATCACTACCATGTTGCAGAGGGAGCTGATAAACGACAAGAGCATATTCGGAACCATGCTCCCGGGGAGCCTGGCGGAACCGTCGGTCTATATGGAAAGCGTCCACCATCTGTTCAAGATGGTCGCAGGGATGGTCAACCGGCGGCCTGCGTGGTTCTTTGACGTCGAGCAGCAGGGAGAGTCTGTCCCGGACGTGGGCACTCACCTCGTCGATCTGGTTCAGTGGATGCTCTATCCCGACGCGTCGATCGACTACCGCAAGGACGTACAGGTGCTGGCGGCAAAGCGCTGGCCGACCGTGATGTCCAGGGAGGAGTTTCAAAAGGTCACGGGGGAACCGGACTTCCCGGCATACCTCCAGGCGCATGTGCATGACGGCAAGCTCGACTATTACTGCAACGGCCAGGTCTCCTATGCGCTGCGCGGCGTCCACGTGAAGCTCGATGTGCTCTGGCGGTACGAGGCACCCCCAGGCACGGGAGACACGCACTTCGCATATTTCAAGGGCAGCAGATCGCGTGTCGAGATCCGGCAGGGCAAGGAAGAGAATTACAGGCCGGAGCTTTACGTGGTTCCGAATGACGCATCGGACAGGGCCGCACTCGCACCGCTTCTCGCAAAGAAAATGGAGCAGATGCGGAAGGAGTTTCCGGGCGTCAGCCTGAGCGACCATGGCGGGGATTTCCGCATCGACATCCCCGACAAGCACCGGGTCGGACACGAAGCACACTTCGCGCAGGTCACGCACAAGTTCCTGCAATACCTGAAAGATGCGCGAGCAATGCCGGCATGGGAGAGACCAAATATGCTGGCGAAGTACTGGGTCACGACGCAGGCCCTCAAGCTCGGCCGCCGGCAGGGAAATGACAGGTGAGGATCGGAGGGGAGTATGAAACAGACACGACGCGAACTGATGTTGTCGGTCGGGTGCGCGCTCGCCGCCCCAGCGATGATGAAGGCGCGGTCCGCTCCGCGTCGCTACCCGATCGGGTTTTCCACTCTTGGCTGTCCCAAATGGGACTGGAAGACCATCCTCGAGAATGCCGCCAAGTGGGGGTATGCGGCGATCGAGCTGCGCGGCCTTCAGGGCGAAATGGACTTGACCAAACGCCCGGAGTTCAGTGCCGCCGGCGTTAAGCAGAGCCTGAGGGACCTGCAGGCGCTTGGTCTGCAGGTGTCGGACCTCGGCGCTTCCACCCGGCTGCATGAGCCCGATGCCGCAGTACGGCAGAAACAGCTCGACGAGGGAAAGAGGTTCATCGACCTTGCCCGCCGGCTCAAGAGCCCCTACGTCCGGGTTTTCGGCGACAGATGGGTCCAGGGTGAGCCTCACGAGAAGACGATCGAACGTATCGTGGATGGCCTCCGCGAGCTTGCCCGGCATGCGCGGGGGACCGGTGTCGCGGTCATCGTGGAGACGCACGGCGACTTCACGGAATCGGCCACGGTCGCCAGGATGGTGAAGATGGTCGAAAGCCGGGAAGTCGGCGTGCTCTGGGACACACATCACACCTGGGTCGCCGGCAAGGAGCAGCCCGCCGATTCCTTGCGGGCGCTGAGCCCCTACGTGCGTCATGTCCACATCAAGGACTCCGTGCCCCAAGGCCAGGACGTGCGTTATGTCCTGCCCGGGCAGGGCAAGCTTCCGCTCCGCGAGATCGTTCGAGTACTCGCGCAGAACCGGTATCGCGGTTTCTACGGCCTGGAGTGGGAGAAGGCCTGGCACCCCGAAATCGAGGAACCCGAGGTGGCTTTCCCGCATTTCGCGAAGCTGATGGGCGGGTATCTCAAGGAGGCCGGAGTCGCGGCCAAGTAGTACCTCTGCCGAAGCCTGCGGCCATGATCGAAGCGCGGGATTGCGACCCGGCCGGCAACCTGAGCCGCGGCGCAGGCCCTCGGGACCGCGAGCGAAACAGGCCTCTCCTGGCGTTGCACCCGAGAGATCGCATTTCTTTCCTCACCCCAGCAGGTCCACGGCAGGCTTACGGTCCCCGACGAGGGATGGCCCCGCCGCTGAATCGGAGTCAGGAATCCGGCTGCAGGACCATGTGATCCAGGGGATTCCGCGCGGCAGGGACGCTCAGCGGGACCAGCAGGGCACCGATGACGAGGTCGATGATGTAGTGCTGGTTCAGAAAAACGCACGCGAACCACATCGCGGCGATGTACAGGGCTGCCAGGACTATCCAGGTGAAGCGAACCCGGTGAGCCGCCAGAACCACGGCAAGAAGTATCGGATACGCCCCATGAAGGGAAGGTATCGCCCCGAACTTGTTGGCGCTGTAATTGAAGAGGCCTTTGGGCACCGATCCTTTCTCGGCGCCCGAGGGCATCGAGTGGCTGACCGTCGGCTGCTCCATCCCGTTCTCATAGACCCACCAGGGAGGGGCTGCGGGGTACGCGACATAAATCACCAGTGTCGCGACATGAAGCACGGCCAGCGACCAGACCAGGCGTCGGAACAGCAGGCTCCGCTTCCGCAGCCACACGACCATGAGGATCAACGGCATCCCGAAGATGTGGGAAAAGTACGCGATGTTGCAGGCGACTGAGAGGACGCCCGCCGGCGTGCCCCGATGCGCATCACGCCACCTGGCGAAATAGAAAGGCCAGATGTCGGCTTCGGGGGACGGGAACAGCATCCTTTCCCACCGGAACGGGGCTTCAACTGCGACGCGAGGCAGGAATGCATCCATGAAAAGACGCATGCTGTCGTAGCCGAGCCAGAACAGCACCATGGGCCACCACTCCAGCATAAAGCGGCGCGCGCCTTTCTGCGGCGCAACGCAAGCCAATGCCAGAGGCAGGAGCCCGAAGTGCTGCCATCCGAGTTTTCCGCGCGCCCATAGCACAACGGCGTAGACTGCAATCGACGCCGCCCAGAACTTCAAGTACCGATCGCTTCGGGTAGACATGCCGGTGCTCCCCGTCCACCAGCTTTGCACCGGCATTATATACGGCGTGGGATCCTCCGGCCCGCGCGCTCCTATACGGCATTGAGGGTGCGGGACTATTCGTAGCGCAGGGCTTCGATCGGGTCGAGACGCGCAGCCTTGCGGGCGGGCCAGACGCCGAATAGCAGCCCGACGGCGGCGGAGACGGCCAGTCCGGTGATGACCGCCCAGGCGGGGATGCTGGCCGGAAGTGAGGGAACAAAAAAGACCACGATGTAACTGACGATGATGGCAAGGATTACGCCCAGGATCCCACCGATCACCGTCAACGTCATCGCCTCGAGGAGAAACTGCACGGTGATGTCCTGCCTAGTGGCTCCGACTGCCTTGCGGACACCTATCTCGCGGGTTCTCTCGGTAACCGATACGAGCATGATGTTCATCACCCCGATGCCGCCGACCAGCAGACCGATGCCCGAAATGGCGATCGCGATGAGACCGACGGTGGCGGTGATGGAATCGAACTGCTGGATAAAACGGTCGGCCGTCGTGAGATCGAAGTTGCGGGCTTCGCTCGGCTTCAAACCGCGGCGCCTGCGAAGCAGGCTCTCGACCTCGTCGAGCGCCGTCTGCACCAGGCCCGACTTCGCCTGAATAAGAAGGAAATGCTTGTCTTCCCAGGGCATCATCTTCCGGAAGGTCTCATACGGGATGACTACCTGCCGGTCCCGCTCGTTTCCCTCTCCTACGAACCCTCCCTTCGCCTTGGCCGTGACTCCGACGACCGTGAAAGGATGATCATTGATGAGAATCTGCTTGCCGATGGGATCGGTCAGGGGAAAAAGCGCCTTCCTCGCATCCGGGCCGATCACGACGACCCTCATCCGGTGCTCGTCCTCC
The DNA here is from genome assembly GCA_013388445.1 of Acidobacteriota bacterium. Taxonomy (GTDB): domain Bacteria; phylum Acidobacteriota; class UBA6911; order UBA6911; family UBA6911; genus JACADW01. The sequence goes on from JACADW010000229.1 coordinate 21,431, forward strand.
GGCTGTGTGAAGAAGCGTCCCTCCTCGAATTTCAGGTTGGCTACCGACACGTAGTTCGCGGGGACACCGTTGAAATTGAACTGTCTCAGGACGTTCCCCTGGTACTTGATCCTCACCCGGGTTTCCCACGGGATTCCCTCCCAGGTGGCGTCCTGCACCGAGGGGCAGCCGGCCTTGACAGCCTCGGCATCCAGGGGCGTAAGAGGCTTCCGCAGCCACTCCGAACGGGGGCGCCTGCCCCCGATTCGAGGTCCCATGTCCAGGTGAAACGCGAAGATGTTGTTGGTGCCGAAATCCTCCACGAAGAGAATAATGTTCTTGCGCATGCCCGTGAGGATGGAAGCGATCACGATCACCGTGAGAACTCCGATGATTATCCCAAGCACCGTCAGGAACGAGCGGAACTTGTGGGCCATGAGCGTCTGCAAAGCCATGGCGACGTTTTCACGGTTCTGAAATCCGCTCATGAGGTCATTCCCTCGACAGGGCCACGATCGGGTCCAGTTTCGACGCCTTGAGTGCCGGATAAATTCCGGAAATGATGCCGATGCCGCCGGATGTGACCAGCGCCAGAAGAATGTATGCGATGGTGATCGTCATGGGAATCGGGGTCGTGCTGCGGATAAGCACGCTCACGCCCCAGGCGAGCAGGATGCCTATTGTCCCGCCGACCGTGGCAAGCAACGCCGACTCGATCAGAAACTGCATGAGGATGTCGCGGCGCCTCGCACCCACAGCCTTGCGCGTCCCGATCTCCTTCGTCCTTTCGGTCACCGTGACGAGCATGATGTTCATGATCACGATCCCGCCCACGCCGAGCGAGACCGAGGCGATCAGGATCGTCAGCAGGAAGGCTCCGGCGGAAATCTCCCGCCACAGGTCCTGCAGGTCGTCCGCGGTCAGCAGATCGAAGGGATCGCTCG
>JACADW010000296.1 GCA_013388445.1 Acidobacteriota bacterium
AGGCCACCCCGCTGGTCGCGGTCCATCGGATCAGAATGGACGATGATGCCACGACCGCGGCGAAGTGAAGCTCGCCGCGGCGCATTTGCAGAGCCACACCGGCGATTGCGAGGTTCAAGACAGCCATCACGACAAACAACGGCCACGGCGGCACTGCCAGAGCGTAGAAACCGGCAACCCAGTAAAGAAAGAGGTGAGACGTGATGCCCAGGAAGACGCATGCATTCGACGAGAAGACAAGGCCTCGCGCTGCCGGGAGTGAGCTGTTCCGCCAGTGGTCGACAAAGGGAACAGCGACGAACAGCAGCCCGAAGACTCCGTAGAGCGCGAGCCCCGCTTCGAGGTTGCCAGTCTTCAGGTGACGAGATGTCCAGACCGCCTGGGCGGCAACCACGAAAACTGCATTGAGGATGTAAAGCGTGCGAAGGCCCGCGGTGACGCTCACAAGAGCCAAAATCGCCGTCAGGATGAAAAGGGTTCCGAAAAGGAGGCCCGGAGCCGCGCACTCAGGTTCGATCCATGCGAGGACGGCGAAGACCGCAACCAGAAGCGGTGCAACGTAGGAGGCTCTGGCTCCCGGTCCTCGAAGGGGCAGGCCCAGCCGTCGTGCAGCTACCGGCGAAAGAAGGTAGAGTAGGAAAAAGAGACTCAGGAAGATCAGCACGGCCGGATAGGCGCTATGGCGATACGAGACCTGAAGCCAGATCGCGAACACCAGGAGCGTTGACAGGCCGCCGGCAAAATGAAGTGCACCCGCGCTGCGCGCGACGGCAACGCCCATCAGGCCGAGGTCCAGGCAGAGCAGGAAACCGAAGAGGATATAGAGATGCCCGCCGTAGGCAGGAATCGCCGGCATATACAGAGCGAAGATCAGCGGCAGCAGGGCGCCAAGGTTGGCGGTCTGTTCGAAGGTTGGCGGTCCAATCTTCGGTGCTCCCCTCATTCCTTTCACGGCCACAGCTGCGAAACCAAGGATCGGAAAAACGAGGAAGATCCCGGCCGCCAGCGACAGCTGTCCTTCGTTGAGGAAATTTACGACCCATCCCCACTGATAGAAAGTTGTGAAAGCAAGGCTCAGAAGTGTGAGAAGGCGCCAGTTCTTGCGGAACGCAACCCACGATAGCCCGGCGTTCAAAACCAGGAGATAACCGAAAAGCGGGATAGGGCGGTTCTCGCCGGTGGACAGCAACGCAGGGGTAGCGAAGCCGCCGAGGAGCCCGAGGAGCGCGATGAATGCGGAATCGCGCCGGATCGAAAGCCAGACGGCCAAAGCCGTCACCAGGATGAGAAGCGCGAACGCCAGTGGAGTGCCGATCAGTTCCCAGCGAGCGTGCGCGGCAAAGCAGGTAGCAAAAAGAATAGCTATGGCTGAGGCGTCCAGCGCATTGGCGGTTATGGGATACCTGCGTGCCGCCTTCAGTTCACAGAGGACCAGAAGGCGGGTCCCCACCAGCAGGCCGATAGCCATCCTCACCGCCGGCAGGAGCCAGCCCCGTTCGATGGAGTAGCGAAGGAAAAAGACCGCCGCCAGGGCAAGCGCAATCCCCGCCACCCAGGAGAAGAGCTTGACGCCGACCAGACTCTCCCAGTCGAAGGTTCTTGCCGGGGCCGGGCGCGAGACCGGAGCTTCCTCTGGCCTCGGAGGAGGCTCCTGGGGAATGACAGGCTCGGGCGGTGCCTCAGCGATAGTGGGTTTCGAAGGAATCGGCTCCGCCTCGGGCGGCTCGGCAGCCGGGGGAGGCTGCGGAAGGACCATCTCGGGAGGCGGAGCCGGCACAACCACAGGCTGCGCAGCCGCTGGAGGCTCGTCCACGACAGGACTGACGACCGGAGGACGCACTGCCTCTCGGGCGGATTGCGCCAACCAGTCCCTCAGGGTCTGGACCGTCTCCTCGAGTTCCTGCACGCGCCCCCGCAATCGATCAAACGCCGGCACAAGTGCACCGAAGCGTTTTTCAAGCCGTTCCGCCCGCACCCAAACCCGACTCAGCAGAAAGATGATGACGACCGGGAAAGCCAGAATCCCCAAGGCAAACAGGGCAAACAGGAGTTCCACAGACACCTCCCACGCGCTTGGCTGCCGCGGCGCAATGATAATCGCAACTGCCGCCGAGACTCACGTGAAAATGGGGACGCTTCCCTATTTCGCGAAGCCGGGCTCCTTGCGCATGATGCGGCGACGAAACAGGAAAACGTCCGAGCGCCGGGATAAACCGGCATGAAGTCGAGAATGAAAGAGTCTTACAGGAAAGGAGTAGCGAACCATCCTGACCTCGAGTTTTGCGCGACTCGTCGTGAGGCGAGGAGCGAAGCGTAGACAGAGGCACTGGTGGGCAGGGTATTGAGCTGGGAAAACCCAAGATTGGGGCGCTGACCCGGTGGACGCGAGGGGAAGGCAATATCATGTCGTGCGGGAACGCGAGTGCGACGTGAGCCCCGCGTAGTCGTAGACCCCTGGCACGCTAGGAAACTTCATGCACGAGAACCGGGAGACGTCCGAACCGACTGCACGCGGGAGCGGAGCAGTCCGGCCAGAGAAGGGAGAAAGCCGCACGACTGGCGTGAACGGGACGGAGGAGTCGCACTGTGCCGTAGTACCTGTGAATCGACCGAACAAAGGAGAACCGCCGGGACGGGGTTTGAGTGCGGAGGTTGGGGAGGGAAGGGCACGGACCGAGGAGAACATCAGTCAGACCCACACGAACCCGACACAGGGCGAGAAGAAACACGTGTCACAGGGGCTGGCAGGTGTGCGGAAAGCGGCACGAGAGAGAAAGGGAGAGCGGTTCACGGCTTTACTCCACCATCTAACACCGGAGCTGTTGCGAGCCAGTTTCTACGCACTGAAGCGGGAGGCGGCCGCAGGAGTCGACGGGGTGAGGTGGGGGGAGTATGAAGTTGGGCTGGAGGGGCGGCTTGCCGACCTGCACCGCCGGGTACACCGCGGAGCCTACCGGGCACAACCATCAAGGAGAGTCTACATCGCGAAGGCCGACGGGCGGCAACGTCCGTTAGGGGTTGCGGCGCTGGAAGACAAGATCGTACAGCAAGCCGTGGTCACGATTCTCGATGAGATCTATGAGAACGACTTTCTGGGATTCTCCTACGGGTTTCGGCCTGGGCGCAGCCAGCATCAAGCGCTGGACGCGCTGACGGTAGGGATCACGCGGAGGCGGGTGAACTGGATCTTGGACTTGGACATTCGGGGATTTTTCGACAACATGTCGCACGAATGGGTTGTCAAGTTCGTAAAGCATCGGATAGGGGATGTGCGGATACTGCGTCTGATACAGAAATGGCTGAAGGCGGGGGTATCCGAGGATGGGGAATGGTCCGAGAGCAAGGTAGGCACGCCCCAAGGGGCAGTAACTACCCCCTGAACGCAAAAGGTAACCTATTCGAATTCTCCCGGAAAGTGAGTATTGCGAGAAGAAAAGAAAACACTTGACTTTTGTCATGAAAGGTTGTACTTATATGTCACATGCCCAGAGCCAACGATACCCAGAAGGCCGAGCGACTAAACCTGGCCCTGGATCTGCTGCGGCGCGAGCAGCTGCCGGAGGCGGCCACCGAACTGGCACGGACGTTCTCTATCTCTTTGCGCCAGGCGTATCGCTACCTGGAACAGGCGCAGCACTTAAGGGGACCGGTTCCCGTCGTCGCGCCCAAGCTCGCTTTCACGGTAAAGCTCTCTCGGACTCTGATCGAAAGACTCCGGACATACGCATCTTCGACCGGGCTGACATTGAGCGAGATCGTCAGCCGAGCCGTGTTGATGCTCCTGAATCGAGGGCCAAGGCGTGGCTGAAGATCAGACGGATGGTGAGCGTAGAACCATTCGGCTGGAATATCGATTTGATCGCTTGCAGGCCGAAAAACTCGCTCAGGCTTATGCACTGCCGGCACCCGAACAACGCGGCCCGGCTGATCGGATCCATGCTCATTATCAGGAGGCGCTAAATGATGAAAACGGCGGCAATCTACGCCAGAGTTTCCTCCGACCGGCAGAAGGAGAACCATACGATCGCCAGCCAGGTGACAGCGCTGTTACAACATGCCGAGTCCCACGAATACATGGTCCCGGCGGAGTGGCAGTTTCAGGATGAGCGGTATAGCGGAGCCACGTTGTTGCGCCCGGGATTGGAAGCGCTGCGCGACCTTGCTGCGGCGGGACAACTCGAAGCGGTGTTCATCTATTCCCCGGATCGGTTGAGTCGCAAGTATGCCTATCAAGTTCTGTTGATCGAGGAGCTCTCCCGGTGCGGAGTCGAGGTCATTTTTCTGAAATCGCCTTCTGGAATGACACCAGAGGACCAACTGCTGGTGCAGTTTCAGGGCATGATCGCCGAGTATGAGCGGGCGCAGATCGCAAAGCGCTCACGACGAGGCAAGTGCCATCGCGCCCAGCAGGGCTCCGTCAATGTGCTGTCCGGCGCTCCGTTCGGCTACCGTTACATGAAGAAGAGCGAAAGTTCCGCGGCTTGATGAAGGTGCCGTCTCAGATCCTTCAGGAAGGCCACCAGGCTTTCCGAGTTGTAGCTGCCAGCCCGGATTTGGAAGAAAAGGCGGCTGCGCCGTCCATCCCAGCGGTAGCCCAGTGCCGCGCAGATCGATATGCTCGACCAGTTAAAGGAGGGGATCAGGACAGGGGTCTCGCCTTTCGGTGCCCATGTCCGCCGGATAGACGGGCGCTGCGATACTCCACTTTCGTCTTGGAAGAAGATCCACGCCTTCCTGCGACAAGCGTTTTTTTAACAGCGGGCCACCTCTCAGACACCCAGGGCTTGATCGCCTCGGCATTCCGTTCCCTGGCCTGCTTGGCTGGTCGTTGCGGTGTCCATCTCATCGCCCCCAGAATCTTCCAGACATGCCCGGGGTGATAGTGCACCCCCGTCAGACGTTCAATGAGAATCCCGACGCGGGACAAGGTCCAAAGATCCGTGCCGAATCCATGGGCCCGTGCTCCCCGTCGCAGCTCGCGATCGAGACGAACTATCTCTAGCGGACCGAGTCTTGGCTTGCGACCAGCCCGACCTGCACCCCGCAAGCCGGCGACACCGCCCCGCCTCCACTGTCTGTACCAGCGGCTGACACTCTGGCGAGAAACGCCCAGATGTCGGGCGATGGCGGCCATGATCAATTTGCCAGCGGCGAACAACCGGGCCGCCTGCTTGCGCCGCTGCTCCAACGCTGCAAAATCTCTTCGAGGCCGGATTCGAGTAAGCATGGGCTCATTATAAGCCCAAGAGCAGTAATTGTCACTCCATTATGCGAGATTCAGTAGGCCGTCTCAATGTCGGGTTCCCCTGGGACCCTGGATGATCGCATAAGGGAAAGCATGAACCCAGGCCCAGCCGTCAGCCCAATAGACGAAACGGAATTCGGGACTGGATGATCCCTCTCTCGGCTGCCGAGTGACCTCCGCCCCGTGGCCGGCACCACCGCCATGGTAGTTGACATATCCCGAAACAACCGTCCATTGATTTCCAAGCGTAATCCCCTTGAAGGCTGTCTTTTCAAAGCGCAAGCCGAAAAAATTGACAACGAAGGAGGAAACCATTCTTCCGAGATCGGAATCTCCGTAGTGATAACAGTCGATCCTATACCATTCGTCTTCCCAAATGGTCTGGACCTCGATCGCCGGCTTGAAGACAATCGAGGCTGATGCCTCCCCTCCGGCAGCGTTCCGGACGGCCAGCGTGCAAGTGGTCTCGAGGATACCCGAACAATTTTCGTCAAGCTCGAGCAGGATGGAATTATTTGCATGGCGTAACCTAAACCGGACAAAAATCGCTGGAAATTCCCCCACACCTCCGCAACCAAACGGAGGTGTGATG
>JACADW010000230.1 GCA_013388445.1 Acidobacteriota bacterium
ACGGCGGGGGCGCCCCGCAACCGCACGAGTGTGGGCGGCGCAGCCCCGATCCTGGGCAGAGTTCTATTTCTTCACTTTGACAATCAGGTAGGTGATCTTCTGCCCGGCGGGCACCAGGACCTGGTGCGCGGTGTTGGCCGGGATAGTGGCGACGTCGCCTGGTACAAGCTTGCGCTTCGCGCCGCCCGCGATCGAGGTTCCGCGGACCTCGCCCGGGGCGGTGGTCTTGCCGCCCACCACCTTACCGCCCACCACCAGTACGCCTGCTCCACTCTGGACGACGAACACGTCGGCCGTGGTCTCGTGCAGTTCCGCCTCGCCGTCGCCTTCGCGATGGACCATCACGAGGTTGTGATTGGCGAAGCTGCCCAGCGCCTGGGTGGCGACTTTCTGCTCGTTGATCTTGGGAGCGAGTTTGCCGGTCATCGCCTTGAGTTCAGACCCCGTCCACATGGCGAAGCCTGGGGGATCGGAGGCCGGGGCCGCCATGGCGGCCAGCAGCGCCGTAAGAGCAATCAGTGTTTTCATCGGTGTCTCCGTCAGCCCGGCAGCTTCACGTTGGGGATGCGTTCGGCCACCGGGGGAAGCGGCGGAAAATCGGTGTAGGGCTGGTCCTGATACCAGTAACCGACCGAGTACCAGTTGTCGCCGCGGTCGTTGGCGTGGCCGTGCTCGAGGGTGTGCTTCATGTAGCGGGTGAAGGTGACGGGGTTGTCGCCGTGGAAGCGGTAGCAGCAGTAGCGGCCCCCCGTCCTTTCCGGACTCTGGATCAGCGGCGCCCCGTACTGGCGGTGGGAAAAGGCGCGCGCCCCCTCACGGCCGCCGAAGTTCCAGCTCCCGAGGAAATAATCCTCCGAACCGGTGCCGATGATCACCGGTCTGCTCTCATCGTCGACGAAGATCATGTCGTCGCCCTCGCCCATCCAGCCTTCGCTGTTCTGGACGACACCGAGAGTGACGCCCATCAGGTGGCCGCGCCCGTGCGTCTCGCAATAGACGTAGTTCTGTTTCCCTTCCGGGTTGGGCATTGCCCTGCCCTCGGCGTCCCGGACCGGCGCGTTGGGTACGGCCTGCCGGTATTGGGCATGGAAATAGAGCGCCTCGGCTGGGAGTGAATCCAGCGTCAGAAAATCGATGTTGGAGTAGAAGGCGCCCACATCCCGCGAGCCCTCATTCGTCACAGTCATGCGGGCAGACTGCCGGAAAGGCATCGCGAAATAGCAGTTGAGCGAGCGGCCCGGCGAGCAGGCGAGATATTGGCTCTCGTAGACGACGTAGTCGCCGAGGTTCAGCCCGAAGAAATCCCCGACCGGCGTCTCCACGCTGGGCCGGCTGTTGCTGTCCCAATAGGCGCGCAGCACCAGCTCTTTGAGGTGGGTCGGGCTCTGCGCCGAGATGGTGAACCAGATGTGCGTGATCACCCCTGGCCCGCGCTGGTTGAAGAGCTCCTGGGTCGCTCCCGCCTTGATGGGCCAGAAATCGCGGTTGCCGCCCGTCGTGTCGTGGCTGGACTGCTTGAGAGAGCGGTGGACCTGCGCCCTGGCGTAACACGGCAGGCTATCGGGGGCGATCGGTGCGGCCACTCGCGCCGTTACCTGCCCGTGTGCGCGGGGCGCAACGGCAAGCCCGGTGGCCGGCAAGAACCACTTCAGGAATCCGCGCCGTCCGGCGCCGGCAGTCGATCGGTTCATACATCCTCCTTTCTATTTGCTCCGCTGGACTCCGTGCGGGGCTGTTGTTGAGAAAGCATTTCTATCCCTGAACAGCGTCCGAATCAAGCCGGGAACCGGATTGCCGAAATCCACTAGCCTGGGGCACGCAGCCTATCTTCTGAAAAGCTGTGAAGTATCTCAGCCTCCGGCTCGGTGACATTCAATCTGCGTCGCGCGCGATGCAGGCAGGACGCGCACGGCCCACAACATGCCCATGACGAATCTGCCTGGCAACCCAGCGCAGGGCTGCTTCTCACCCCGTCCCGGCAATGCTCACGACTGCACTGCCCAGCTGTAGGCATCGCGACCGGGGCGCTACTTCCTGCCCCTCGGCATGAGCCGCTTGAGTTCCTCTGACCAGTTCTGGACGAGGATCATTTCGGTCACGGGCCGCTGCTTCAGATCCTCGAATTTCACCATTAGGAATCGTCAGTCGCCGAGGAAGATGTCCCGTCTACGGATCAACATCCGCAGACCACTGCCGGCTGAGGTTGGTGTCCTCGGCCCGTTGGACGACGCTGATGCTACCTTGGCGGAGCTTTGCGATGATGGGGTAGTGGCGGACAATCCGGTTGGTCGCGGCAGTTGCCTATCGGGAGTATTTGCGGATGAGCGCCTGGAAGCGCGGGTGGTCGCGCACCGGGTTCCATGCCGGATCCAGCCGAAGCGCACCAACACCAAGGTCGCCCGGAATTGACATCAAGTACTCGAGGTGGTCGAGCGCTGCGTCATACTCCCCGACCATGACGTAGATGCGGGCCAGTTCCTCGACTACGTAGGCCCCCGGAAGGCATCTTTGCTCACCGGCAGCAGGTCCATTGCCTCCGTTCCTTTGCGGATCGCGTCCTGCTTGCGGCCCAACCCTGCGTAGGCAATGCCGAGCGCGCCGTGGAAGAATGCTTCATCTGGCAGCTGCCGCACTCGTGCTTCGGCGAGCCTGCGTGCCGATTCGTAATAGAGCTTTGCCCGCTGCGGTTGGTTCAGCAACTCGTGGATCTGGGCCTGGAGCAGCGCCTTGGGCACGAAGTGAAACTGAGATTCGCATACTTCCCACGCTTCCGAAGGGAGTCTCATCGATGCTTCCTGGAGGGTTCTATCGTATAGATCGACCATCGTCCGGGCATATGCGATAAGTGGATCATTTCCCAAGCCGATGCGCTGAGCCGTTTGGACGACCCCCCTCGTGCTCGCGGCATTGCCTGCCAGACGCAGATCGCACAGAGCCCTGAAACCGTATGGGCGAGGCCAGTCGGGGGCCAGCTTGATGGCCAGGTTTTCGTAACGAGCCGCTTCGTCGTAATTGCGCATGAAGGTGAATGTTTGCGCTGCAGCATGGACCGGCATTGCAGAAAGGGGATCGAGTTCGGCGGATTTGATGAAATTGGCGACGGCCCCGCCCATTTTGCCCTGCGACCGGAGGATGGCCCCGATGGAGGCATAAATCCGGCTGTCGTTCGGCTTGGTGCTTTGTGCCAGGGCAAGCTCCTGAAGCGCGCGGTCGTAGTCCAACTCGCACCAGTAGTAGTACAATCCCAGCGCCCGGTGTGTCTCGGATATGTCCGGCTGGAGTTCGAGCGCCCTGTGGGCAGCGGCTTTTGTTTGGACTACGCGCCCTGCGCTCCGGTCGTAATAGTTCCGCCACATCTGACCGTGAGCCTCGGACAGCGCGGCGTGAGCGGGTGCGAAGCCCGAGTCCAGCTCGACCGCCCGCTCGTACATCTCGATCGCCGTACGCGTGTCGGCTTCTGCGGTAGTCCGCCGCCACAAATATTCGTTTCCGCGCACAAAAAAACTGTAAGCTTCGGGATTGACGGTGGGCGCCTTTGAGAAACCTGCGACCTCGGCAGGTGTGAGCACGGCCTTCACCTCCCGGGCAATGGCGCGCGCCACCTCGCTGTGCAGCGCGAGTATGTTTCTGTACTCCCGGTCGAAACTCTCGGCCCAGAGATGGGCGTCCGTGCCGCCGTGAATCAACTGCACCGTGATGCGGACCGTGTCACCCTCCCGGATAGCGGATCCTTCGATCAACGCATCCACGCCCAGCTCGCCGGCGATCTGCCTGATCGGCTTGCTGGTGCCCTTGTACTGCATCATGGAAGTGCGCGATATCACCTTCTTCAGCGCCTTGATCTTCGACAGCTCAGCAGTCAGGGCTTCGGTGATCCCGTCGACTAAGACCCCTTGGTTCGGATCGCCGTAGAGGTTATCGAGCGGCAGCACGGCCAGCGACTCGATGCGCGGCGTCCCCATTCCGCCCGACAGGCGTTGCCGCAGGCCACCCGCATCGAACGCGATCAGCAGCGCCAGGATTGCAGCCAACACGAGTGCCGGGGTCAGCACCCAGCGGATGAACGACCACCGTCGCTGCGGAACGGCGACGTCGGGCACGGGCGCACCAAGGCGCTCGAGATCCACGCGCAGTTCTTTCGCTGACTGGTAGCGGCGCCCGGGGTTCTTGTCGAGGCACTTGAGAATCAGCTCCTCGAGTCGAGGCGAAATCCTCGGATTCAGGGCGCGCGGCGCCGGAGGCATCTGATGCAGGATGGCATGGATCAGCCGAGGCGCGGTGGCTTCGCAAAATGGCCGTCGGCCGCTCGACATTTCATACAGGACTGCGCCTGCCGCATGAACGTCGGTGCGCGCATCAACCGTCTCGCTGCGCAACTGCTCGGGCGCCATGTATGGGAACGTGCCGGCTGCGCCTCGGGCATCGCCGGCAGTTTCGGTGCTGGCCGCGTCGCTGACAGGTCGGACGAGTTTTGCCAGGCCGAAGTCGAGGACCTACCCCCAGCAGCACATCCCTTTCGCTTATTACTGCCCCCAGGTGAACAAGACGTTTTTCGTTTACGGGGGCACGACTGCTCACAAGGGTACGGATAAACAAGAGCTGCTGCACATGGTCTCCTTCTTCGATCACGCCGCAGGCCGTGTGCCGCGTCCTGCGGTGCTGCTCGACAAGAAGACCGACGACGCGCACGACAACCCGACGCTGATGGTGGACGATGTCGGCTACATCTGGGTTTTCTCGCCGTCTCACGGCACTTCGCGCCCGTCGTTCGTCCACCGCAGCAAGCGGCCCTATGCGATTGACGAGTTCGAGCTCATCCGGGAAACGAATTTCTCCTACCCGCAACCCTGGTACCTGCCGGGCCGGGGATTTCTGTTTCTTCACACTCGCTACAACGCGGGGAAAAGCTTTGGCGCAAATGCCATTCGCTGCCTTTTCTGGATGGTGAGCGCCGACGGCAGGCAGTGGGGAGAGCCGCAGCCGCTCGCAGGGATCGACATGGGGGACTACCAGGTCAGCTGGCGGCACGGCTCGCGCCTGGGCACGGCGTTCGATTATCACCCTGGGCCTGTCGGCCTGAACGCGCGTGCCAACATCTATTATCTCGAAACCCGTGATCAGGGGCGGTCGTGGCAAACGGTTGCCGGCAGGCAGGTGAAAACACCGGTAGTCGCCCCGGATAGCCCCGCGCTGGTCTACGACTCGCGCGCCGAGGGGTTGCTCGTTTACCTCAAGGACCTGAACTTCGATGCGGCGGGCCATCCGGTCATCCTGTACCTGACAGCCAGGGGTTATGAATCAGGCCCGAAAAACGACCCGCGCTTGTGGATGACCGCACGATGGACGGGGAGCCGGTGGGAGGCCCGTCCGGTGACCCGCTCGCTCAACAACTACGATCATGGTTCGCTATACACCGAGGAGGACGGCACGTGGCGCGTGATCGCACCAACGGAGGCCGGCCCGCAGGCGTACAATCCCGGCGGCGAGATGGCGATGTGGGTCAGCCGCGACCAGGGTCTGACCTGGCGGAAGACAAAGCAGCTCACCCGCAACAGTGTGCGCAACCATACCTATGCGCGCCGCCCGGTCAATGCGCATCCCGATCTTTATGCGATCTGGGCCGACGGCCACGGCCGGGAGCCGTCTGAGTCTTTCCTGTACTTCACGAATCGCGAGGGCGATCACGTCTGGCGGCTTCCCCCGGTCATGCATGGCGACTCCGCGAAGCCGGAAATCATCCGGTGATGCGATAACAGAGCCTCGTCCGCGCCAGAGCATAGCAGTCGCATCCAGGCAGGCGGTTCGACGCTTTGAATACCACCGTGGTCGATATCTCCCCGGGGGCCAGCCATCTCGTCCGGCAAGACCACGTGCTCCGCCGGATTGCACGGATTAAACAGGCAAGCCCGGGCTCTCGTCAGCGCGCACGACGATCCGGTTGCGCGGCAGACGGCGAAAGAGTAGTTTCCTCTGATGTCCATGCTTCGTCACGCTGCATCCTGGCTTTCGGTTGCGCTGCTCGCATCCGCTCATAATCCAGGGCTGCCTGCCAGAGCGACGAAGATGAAAGTGGAGGAAGTGGTAGCCAGACATCTGGCCTCGATCGGAACTCCCGAAGCCCGGGAGGCTGTGAGGAACCGGGTGGCTAGCGGAGCGGCGCAGGTTATATTCCGCCTGCCGAGACCGGGCCGGCTCGACGGCAGGGGGAGCATCATCTCCGACCGACGGAGGCTGTGCATTGCGATGATGTTCGCCGCGGGCGACTATGAGGGGGAGCGACTCGTATTTGACGGAGAGAACGTAAACGTGGGCCAGCTGCGGCTGCGCGTGCGCTCCGTGCTGTCGGACTTCGTTTACCTTCACGATGTCCTGCTTAAGGAGGGCCTGATGTGCGGGACCATGACCACCGCATGGCCGTTGCTGGACCTGGCCACGCGTCAGCCAAGACTGAGCTACGCCGGTCTCAAGAAGGTCGACCGGAGGCAACTGCACGAGGTCGGTTACAGGGCGAAGAGGGATGCCGGGGATATTCAGGTCGCTCTCTATTTCAATCCGGAGACCTTCCGCCATGTTTACTCCCAGTACCGGCTGGCGGTGCGCGCCGGGGTGGGGCAACGCTCGCGGCCCAGTATGTCGGACCCGGGCATGGCGAGCCCGAGCGAGCTCATGGACACGTTCTACAAGGTCGAGGAATGGTTCGACGACTTTAGGACTGTCGATTCGCTCGACCTGCCCCACGGCTACAGGCTCAGATTCAGCAGGGAAGGGCCGGCCGGCTTTCTCTGTGATTACGGCATCTCACTGACTCGGGTACTGCACAATCAAACCCTGGATCCTGAGGCGTTCGTCATCGAGTAGGCCTGGTTACCTGAAAACGATGCTCGGGCGTCGCGGCCCCCCCCACGGCCGTCAGTCAACGAAGCCTTCCGCGCCTGGAGCGGCCCGGGCGGGCCACTCCAGGCGATCGTTTTTTGGAGACCGATTCATCAGAAGTTCAGAGAGAGTATGAAGGTGATGATGCGCGCCCCGCCCCTCGTCGCGCTGATGCGCGCGAAGTTGGCATCATCGAAGATCACGCTAGTGAAGGCGAAGTTGGGATGGTTGAAGGCGTTGAGGAAGTTGACCTTCAGCTCGATATTCCGCCGCTCCGCATAGTAGGTGCGCTTGGTGATGCTGAAGTCGAACTGGGAGAACGGAGGGCCGGTGATGTTGTTCCGGGGCATGTTCCCGAAGGTGCCCGGAGCCGGCGCGCCGAGAAGCCCTTCCTTCAAGGTTGCGCCCGTCAGCTTTCCGGTCGTCGGGCTCACCGTGACGTTAAGCAGGTTCGGGTCGATGAAGAAGACGCCTTGCTCGGTCTTGTAGACACCCATGGCACTCCGGATCTGTTCGAAACTCGCGCCGGTCAGCTGGGCGGGATTCAGGCCGGGGTTGGCGGCGTTGAAGGTCGAGCGGTTCGAGTAGATGGAAACCGGTCCCCCCGTCTGCCAGTTGATGATGCCTCCGATCTGCCAGCCTTCGATCATCTTCCGCAGCGGGGTGATGCCGCTGCTCAGCCACCGGCGCCCCGTACCGATGGGGAGCTCGTAGATGAAGTTGCTGATGAAGCGGTGCGTCTGGTCGAAGCTTGCACGGTGCCGGTCGAGCCTGAGGTCGCGCAGCGTGCGGAAGTCCTCGAGATTGCTCTGGCTGCCCTCACTGTCGGTAAGGGCCTTGCTGAAGGTGTAGCCGGCCTGCAGGTAAAGCCCGTGCGACATGCGCTTGCGGAGCTCGACCTGCAGGGAGTTGTAGTTGGAGAAGGAGGAGTTGGTCAAAACCCGCGCAAAGGCTGCGTTCGGGTTGACCACGAAGAAGTTGGGCGCGAGGTTGGCCCGGTTTGTGCGGTAGGTCGAGCTGAAGGCCAGCGTTGAGGCCGTCGCGCCGACGTTGCCCAGATTGAGGTTGTTGACAAAGGTGGAATTGGAAAATCCGCTGCTCGCGCTAAGCCCGGTGAGCAGTGTCGAGAAGATAGGCAGAGCAACCTGTCCCGGCAGGTTGTTGTTGGCAAATGTGCTGCCTTTCGCGTTCGCGATGTTGATGTCGAGGTTCTTCTTGGCGTTCTTGAACTCGTCCAGGAAACCGTTTTCGAAGATGTTCACTTCATTGTAGTTGACCGCCCGAAAAACCTTGATGGCGTGGTTCCCGACATATCGGGCCTCCAGGACCCATCCCCGCGCGACCTCCCTTTCGATTCCGAACGACCACTGCTGCACGTAGGGGACGCGCAGGTTCGGATCGAATGTCCAAAGGCCGTTGTTGAAGTTCAGTAACATGTTGTCCGCGTCGGCAACGGGCATCTTGAAGACCGGTACGGGAACCGGCACGCCGCTGGACGTCAACACGCCCGTTGGAACGTTATTGGCCGAAGACTGGATCAGGCCGGGATTGGTGGTGCCCACGCCCAGCGCGTTGCTCACAACCGTGAAACCGTCCTGCAAATAGCTGACTGCAAATCCCGCCCGAATGGAGCTCTGCCCCTGGGAGCCGAAGAGCCGCCGCAGGGGACCTGAGCCGAACAGCGGCTGGTAGGCAACGCCGACGAACGGAGCGAAGTTGTTCCAGTCGTTGTTGTAAAGCTTGATTCCGGTATCACCATTCACGAAATCGAGGTAGGTTGGAGCCGTGCCCTTCAGTGAGCCCGGGCTGAACAGGTTACCGGGGCCGGAGATGCCCCACAAACCGGCAACCCCGTTCTTCGGCTGGATGGCCAGCCCCTGGCTCTCGTACGGGACTCCCTGCCACTCCCAGCGCAATCCGTAGTTGAAGGTCATGTTGCGCCGGAGCCTCCACTCGTCCTGCAGGTAGAGGGCGAGCATGCGCTGCTTGAAATTGCGCTGGCGCGTGGCGCCGCTGACGAACCCCGATGTCGGGCTCGCGACGTTGAAAGTCTGCGTGGCAGTTCCCAGGAAGCCGGTGATGTCGGCGAAGATGCTCCGCGCCCGGTTCGCAATCGCAGTCCCGGTCGCGCCTGCGGGAAGGCTTGGGAATGACGAGTTGACGATGCCGTCAGGATTCGCCGAATTCGTCCCCAGGTTGATGGTCGGCTGTATACCCGCGTCGTTGAAGGTGAGTGCCGAGATCGACTGGAAGTCCATTCCCATCCGCAGGGTGTGGGTGCCGCGGATGACTGCGAGGTTGTCGAGGAACTGATAGACCAGGGTGTTGCGCCCCTGGCTCATGAAGGTGTTGTCGTAGTCCGTCACCGAACCCAGATTGATGAAAAACGGGTTCTTCGGCGCGCTGTCCCGGAGGAAGCCCACCGGCGCGCGCTGGTGCCCGAAGCGCGCCTCGTTGGTGACTCGGGAACCGAAGGTGGAGTGGATGGCGGTCGCCATCAAGGTCCGGACCGACGACTGGTACGCATTGGCACCTCCGGCAAATGGAGCTTCGATGCCGTTGAATGTATCAGGCTTGAGTAGGAATTCCGCCCGGTTATAGACGAATTCCAGCTTGTGATAGCCCCACTTCTGGCTCTGCAGCAGCTCTTGATCGAAACGCCCGACATACTTGTCGCTTGGGTCCGTCCCCAGGACGTTGAACCGGTATCCCGCGGTGTTCAGCCCGTCCCCGACCTCCGTGTTGTTGGGAAGGGGCATGGCATTGAGCTGGGCCGATGTGACCGGGTTGATCGCTTTTGCGTTGCCAATCTCGAGCAGGTTGACCGACTGCAGCTGCCCGTCGGCGCCGGTGTAGCGGAATATTCCCTTCCGCGCCGGTTCCGTCAGCACAGTCCGGTTCCGAAGAGCCGCGAAATTTTCGCGGAAGGCTTCGTATGAGAAGAACCAAAAGCTCCGGTTCCGCCCGTCATAGAGCCTCGGCAGCCAGACGGGGCCGCCGACCGCGAAGCCGCCCCAGTTCTGCAACTCGGGAGGCCTCGGGGTGCCCGAGCTGTTGCTGAAGAAGCTGTTGGCGTTCAAATTGTCGTTGCGATGCTGCCAGAAGACGCTCCCGCGGAGCTCGTTGGTCCCCGATTTTGTGACCATCCGGACCTGGGCCAGGCCCCTGCCGGAGTCCGAGCCGACGGTTCCCACCGTGACGCTGAACTCTTCCGTGGAGGCGAGTGAAGGAGCGGAGATGGCGAAGAACGAACTGGTCTTGACGAAATTGTCCATCGCGTTGATCCCGTCCTGGGTCACGTTTGTCGCAGCCCCGCGCAGGCCTCCCACGGAAGCGTTGCGCGTGTCGGTGCCGGTCACCGCCACCCCGATCTGGAGCCGCGCCAGATCCACCGGATTGCGGGTCGGCAGCGGGAGGTCGGCGACCTGCCGGGTATTGATGACGTTTGTCAGCGTGGAGCTGACCGTGTTCACGGACGATAGGGTCTCCGCGGTCACCAGCACCTGTTCGCTTGAGCCGCCGACTTCGAGCGTCACATCGACGATGGCGGGCACGCCGACTTCGACGACGATCCCCTGCACCTCCGCCTTCTTGAAGCCGACTACCTCCGTAGTCAGGGTGTATGTCCCCAGGTTGATCGACGGGAATGCGTAAGCGCCCCGTTCATCGCTGAGTGCGGAGAAATTATCGCCCGTGGCCGTGTTCCTGATGGTCACACTGACCCCCGGAACCACCGCTCCGGACTGATCCTGGACGTGGCCTCTCATGCTGCCCCGCACGGACTGCGCGTCAACGGGTACGCTGGAAAGCGCCAGCATCACCGCCCAAGAGCATAACAACTGCAAAACGGAAGATCTTTTCATTTGAATGCCTCCTCGTCCTGCCCGACGGCAGAGGGCGCCGAAAGCGGCACGTCCCTGCGCCGCGGGCGGCGCCAAATGCCAGGGTGGGATTTGAAACGCATGCGCCGGCCCCGGAATCAGGTTCCGTCCATCATCAGCTTTTCGCCGGGAGCGCCCCACCGAGACGCAGGGAAGCGGCTGGAGGAAGACAATCGCGCTGCGATATGTGTCCACACCCGGACGAGATCAAGGAACGGAACTGCAAACGTTCCCCTTCAAGACGCCGGATATACCCAGCCAGATGATGGCAGATTAATATGCACCTAGCGTGCATAAAGCACCTTCCCTTGTCAACACAAAATCGGTGCGACGCCAAGCCCTTGGGACCGATGCGGATTCTGCCGGTTTCCCAAGCCTGTCCTGCTCTAATCCGTTGACGACGAGCTCGTGGAGAGCCCTGATCTTGGATCCCCCTCTTCCAGGAATAGGATACCTAGTGGGTGCCGGACCAGCGCTTCCCGCCGTCCGGGATGGCTGAAAAGCGCCACCGGACCATGAGCGAACGCGATTTGGGAATCGTCCGACGGACGGCCCGTCCGTCGAGAACAAACGTGAGTGCCGGACCCGCGGGCCGGCCCACGGTTGCGGGGATGGCACTAGCGCCCGCTCGGCCGTGACAATGCGCCTCACCCGGGCATATTTCCGTGCGTCGTCGGGTGCCCCCCCGGGCATGAGCGACTCTTCCGCAATTTAAACGAAGCCGCCCTCCGAGGGCGCTGACTGATTGATGGCCGGTCAGGCCTCAGAAGGCGGCTTTATGCAGCCGGTAGTCAATGACTCCTAGAACGAGAGGCGGAGGCCGAAGCGGAACTTGCGCTCGGTGCCGAGGCCCGAACTTTGAGCGTACGTGCTCGTGATGGCCATGAAGTTGTTGACGTTGGTGATCTTGCCCGTCGAATCCAGCGTCATGTTGCTGACATTGGCCGACGGGTTGTTGAATTGCGGGGTGTTCGTGAAATTGAAGGACTCCGCTCTGAACTGGAGCGTGAAGCGCTCGGTGAGGCGGAAGTCCTTGAACAGGACGAGATCCACCCTCTGGAAGCCGGGTCCGCGCAGCGCGTTGCGGCCCATTGTGCCGAAACGGTATGTGCCGGCCGGGCGCTGGAAGTTCGGGTCGCGGAAGGCCGTCACATCGTAGTACTGGGTGCCGGGGCCGACGTCTCCGATTTTCCTGACCTCCCCGATCAGGTCGGCGGTCTGGCTGGACCCGGGGGTGTTGAGTGAAGCGCTTGAGGCGGAAACGGTGAAGGGCGTGCCGGAGTAAGCGGAGTAGGTTCCGTTGAGGCGCCAGCCGCCCAGGACCTGGTTGGCCACTCCGGTTAGATTGAAGCGCTTGCCGCTGCCGAAGGGCATTTCGTAAACCCAACCCAAGGACAGCATGTGGGGCCGGTCATAGCCGGCCACGGCGCGGTTGCGCTCAAGCTGGCTGGGCATGTTGGTAAGGGGCAGGGATGCCCAGCCGTCTTCGTCGGTCATGTTGATGGCCTTGGACCAGGTGTAGCCGCCCTTCATGAAGAGGCCGCGCGACAGGTTCTTGTTGATCGCGACCTGCATCGAATGGTAGTTCGCGTTGCCCCAGCCGTCCCACATCATGGCATCGATGAGGCGGCCCTGGGTGGCGTACAGCGGGCGGGAGGTGTTTCCGCCGCCGATGTAATCGGGGACGTTGACATTGATGTCCATGAACTGACGGACGGTCTGATTCCCGACATAGCCGAGTGAAACGAGAAAGTCGGCGGGGAGTTGGCGTTCGACCGTGAGGTTCCAGCTCTGGATATAGCCCCGGTCGAGCTGGCCCGGCCAGGGGCTGCGCATGCCCATATTGACGGTGGGCGGCAGGATCGTGGAGCCGGTGGAGATGTCCGGCGTGGGAACATCCGGGATGCCTTTTGAGAAGAAGCCGTAATAGCCGTACGTGGCGGGAGCGACCCAACTGTTGGTGATTGTAGCGGGATAGGGTCCTTTCAGCGGGCGGGAGATCACCATCGGATCATAGGTGATCCCGTAGCCCATGCGGAGGACGGTCTTCTCGCTCATCCGCCACGCAATCCCGAGCCGCGGGGCGAACAGCTTCTTGGAGGTGGTCATGCCGTTGGCTTTGGGGACGCTGCCGACGCCGCCGATCGTGACGATGTTCGTGGCGGGATCCCAGCGTTCGAGACCCCGGCCCTCGGCACGACTCATAAGAGGATAATACTCGTAGCGCAGACCGAGGTTCAGCGTGAAATTGCGGCTGACCTGCCAGCGGTCGCGGAAGTAGAAGCCTTCCTGCCATTCACGCGTGGTCATGTCGAAGAACTGCACCGACTTGTTCGCGCTGCCCAGGATGTCGAGCAGGCCGGCGGCGTACGTGTGAATGGAGCGGGCAACCTGCCCTCGAAGCACGACGGCATTGGCGCCGGGGGTAAGGGCGCCGCGCGGATTCGCCGTCTCGGGCTGCCAGTGGTTCATGGCGTGGTGAACGATGTCGACACCCCAGCGGAATTCATGCGCCCCCCTCAGCTTGGTGAAGTTCGTGGTGAAGGTGTAGCTGCGGTCATCGTAGAAATTGGGGTTGGACGAGGCGTTGTTGCCCCAGGAAGAAAAACCGTTGCTGATCAGGGGCATGCCGGAGTAGCGGATGTCGTCGGCGAACATATTGCCGCCATTGGTGCCCGGGATCTTCCAGACCTCCGAGCCCCAGTTCTTTCCATAGTCGGGCCCGGTGCAGTAGTTCTGGAAGCGCGTGTGGCCGAAGACGCCGTCCACGAGGAAAGTGGGCGACTGGGTGAGGTTGAAGCCGAACGTGGGGATCCTGATGTAGATATTGCCCACGCCGTTTTGCCCGATCGCGGGGCCGACCAGTTCGCCGAGGGCGCCAGCGCCATAGACGTACGCCTCCATGTCGGAGTACTTGCCCCAGATCATCAGCTTGTCGGTCAGGTTGTAATTGATCTTGATGTCGTAGTTGTCGCGATTCATCCCCGTGCTGGCGGATGCGGCGTAGTTGCCCGAGAGGTTATACGAGTCCGTGCCCTTTTGGTTGGGAAGCGGGCACATCTGCTGAATCTGGTCCCAGATCGGTGAAATGCGCGACGTGGGGATTATGTTGTCTGGGAAGGGCACGCGGTTGTTGCCTTCCGCATCGCCGGTCAGCGGATCGTAGATAAGCCCCAGCCCCTTGTAGGCGGAGAAGTCGCCTTTGCGTATATCGGCGGGTGGGACGCTGTAGTTGCCCGACAGGCCTTGCCGCAGCCAGTTCCGCTCGTAGCTGAAAAAGTCTACGGCGTCAAAAGTCGGTTGGATTCCCCGATTCTCATGCGGTTTTCTTCATGCGTGAACCCATTTGCGCGGCATCGATGACGCGTTGGGTCATCTCCTCCGTGCGAACCAGCTTGCG
>JACADW010000266.1 GCA_013388445.1 Acidobacteriota bacterium
CCTCGATCGAGTGCCGGTCCGCCGCCGAGCAGGTCGAAGTCACCGTCGCCGCAGAGGCCCAGAGCGAGGAGAGCCTCCGCATCCTGAAGAACCGCTACGATGCCGGTCTCGCGACCATGACCGACCTGCTGGCCGCCCAGTCCGAGCGATCCGCGGCACGCACGGCACTCGCCGAGGCCGTTTATCACCATCGGATGAGCCATGCGCAGCTCGAGTATGCCGCCGGCATCCTGAGCCCCACATCCCCAGCCACGAATCCCTGAGAAAGCAAAACCATGAAAACAAGATCGCGTTATGCACCGGCTCTGGTTGCCGGCCTGCTGTTCATCCCAGGCTGCGGGGGCGAGAAGGCGCACCGCGCCGGACGACCCGCATCCGTCGAAGCCCGACTGCTCACAGCCAGGATGGAAACCGTCCCCTCGGTGCTTGAGGTGCCCGGCACCGTCCAGCCGCGCGAGCGCGTGTCCCTCTCCTCACAGATCAACGGCTTCGTCCACAATGTTCGTGTACGATCCGGCGACACCGTGACTTCGGGGCAGGTCCTGGTGACCCTGGACTCGCGCGAGGCGGAAAGCCAGAAGGCGGCAGCACAGGCCGCGGTGCGGGAAGCCCAGGAGGCGCTGGCTGAAGCAGCCAAGGCCGAGCAGATGATCATGAGCCAGCGGGACGCGGCCCGGGCCAACGCCCGGCTTGCCGAAGATACGCTCAGCCGCTACCAGAAGCTCTTCGAAGCGCGCTCCGTTTCGCCGCAGGAACTCGACGAAATGCGAGCCCGCCGCGCCGCCGCCGCCGCAGAGCTCGCTGCGCGGGAGACGGCCGTGTCGAGCGCGCAGAGCCGAATCCGCCAGGTTGAAGCGAAGATCGCTCAGGCGAACGCCCAACTGCAGCGGGCGGAGGTGACCGTAAGTTGGACTGTCGTCAAGGCACCGGCGGCGGGCAAAGTCGTCCAGCGCCTGGTGGACCAGGGTACCGCGATCTTTCCGGGCAGCCCCCTCCTGGTGCTCGAATCCCTGTCGGCGCCACAGGTCGTCGCGGACCTCCCGTCCAGGCAGGCCGGTATACTCAAGGCCGGCCTGGTCGTGCGCGTGCTCGCCGAAGCGGGCACGCCACTGCAGGGACGGGTGACGGAGATCGTCCCCGTGTCCGACGCCGGCAGCCATACCGTGAGATTCAAGGTGGATATCCACGACCATGTGCCCCTGCGGTCGGGAAGTTTCGCACGCGTCCTCATCCCGATGGGCGAGCGGCAGGCACTGCTCCTCCCCCGGTCGGCCGTGCGGGAAACCGGGCAGCTCACGGGCATCTTCATCGCCGACAGCGCTTCCACCGCCCGTTTCCGCCTCGTGCGGACCGCCCCCTTCGACGACGAGCGCGTGGAAGTCCTCTCCGGGCTCGAAGCCGGCGAGCGTGTGGTCCTCGGTGCCGGCCCTGAAATCGCCGACGGTGTCGCGCTGGAGATCCGATCATGAGCAGACCGCAACTCGCCGGGAGGCTGGCGAACGCATTCATCGAATCAAAACTCACTCCGCTTATCTTGATCGCTTCCATCGCCATGGGAACGGCGGCGGTCGTGCTCCTTCCGCGAGAGGAAGAACCGCAGATCATCGTACCCATGATCGACATCTTCGTCGCCATGCCGGGCGCGTCGGCGCGGGAAGTGGAAACACGCGTGACCAAGCCCATGGAGCGCCTCCTCTGGGAGATCCCGGGCGTGGAGTACATCTACAGCACGTCCAGCCCCGGCATGGCAATGGCCGTCGTGCGCTTCTACGTCGGACAGGACGAAGAGGAGAGCATCGTCCGGCTGAACCAGAAGATGTTCGCCAACTTCGACCTCATCCCCCCGGGCGCCTCGCAGCCCCTGATCAAGCCGAAATCCATCGACGACGTCCCATTCATGGCCCTGACGCTCTGGAGCACGGAGATGGACGGGTACCAGATACGCCGGGCCGCCGCCGAACTCCGGAACGAGCTGCAGAAGATACCGGACATCTCCTCGACCGAAATCATCGGGGGCCAGCGGCGCGAACTGCGCGTCGAACTCGACCCGCTGCGGCTTGCCACCTACGGCCTCAGCGCCACCAGCATGAGGGGACTTCTGCTGATGGAGAACCGGGAAGCGGAGGCCGGCACCCTGGTCAAGGGCGACGAGTCGATCCCCGTGAGGCTTAACGGATTCCTCAAGAGCTCCGAAGACCTGGAATGCCTTGTCGTGGCAGTTCGCGGCAACGCCCCTGTCTACCTGCGCGACGTCGCAAGGGTGGTCGACGGCCCTGAAGAGCCGAAGGACTATGTCTTCTTCCAGCCAGGACCCGCAGCCGCGGCCAAAGGGATCCGGGGCGATGCCTCGACGCTGAACCCGAAGAGCCCCATCCCGGCGGTCACCATCTCTTTTGCCAAACGCAAGGGAAAGAATGCGGTCGAACTCGCAACCGAGCTGGAGAGGCAGGCCCATGCTTTTCACGCCCGGCACCTTCCCTCTTCGCTGAACATGACCGTCACCCGGAACTACGGCGAGACCGCAGCCGAGAAGTCCAACGAGCTGCTCCTGCACATGATGATCGCCGTGATCTCCGTGACGCTGCTCATCTGGCTGGTGCTCGGCTTCAGGGAATCAGGCGTGGTCGCGGTCGCCATACCCGTCACGCTGGCGCTGACGCTCGTGGTATTCCTGCTCTACGGCTACACCCTGAACCGGATCACGCTCTTTGCGCTGATATTCTCGATCGGCATCTTGGTGGACGACGCCATCGTGGTGGTCGAGAATGTCGTGCGCCACAAACGGATGCCGCACAACCGCGACCGGAGCTTTGCCCAGGTCGCCGTGGAGGCCGTCGATGAAGTCGGCAATCCCACGATCCTGGCAACCTTCACAGTGATAGCTGCCATCCTTCCGATGGCCATGGTGCGCGGCCTTATGGGGCCCTACATGCGCCCGATCCCTATCGGAGCTTCCGCGGCCATGATCTTCTCCCTCCTGGTCGCATTCGTCGTCACGCCCTGGGCCTCCCTGCGCCTGCTGAAACACGCCGGCCGCAGCCACGAGGAGCACCAACGTGAAGACTTGGGCACCCGGCTTTATCGGCGCTTCATGGGCAGGCTCCTTTCCAGCGAGTTCAATCAATGGGCCTTTCTCGGCCTTGTGACGGTCATGCTGCTGGCGTCCATGAGCCTGGTTTACTTCAAGGCCGTCGTGGTGAAGATGCTCCCATTCGACAACAAGAGCGAGTTCCAGATTATCGCGGATATGCCCGAAGGGACCAGTCTTGAGAGAACGGCCGCCGTTGCCCAGGAGCTGGCCTCCGCGCTCAGCCGGCTCGGTGAAATCACCGACTTGCAGACCTACGTCGGCACGCCCTCGCCATTCAATTTCAACGGGCTGGTCCGCCATTACTATCTGCGCCGCGGCGACAACGTTGCCGATATTCAGGTCAACCTCACGCCCAAGGGCGAGCGCTCGGACCAGAGCCATGCGATCGCGCGCCGTGCACGCGAACTGCTGCTTCCGATCGCGCGGAAGCACGACGCCAGGATCAAGGTCGCCGAGGTGCCACCCGGTCCGCCGGTCCTCCAGACGCTCGTCGCCGAGATCTACGGCCCGGACTACAACCGCCAGATCGAACTCGCCAGGGAGATCCGCGACATGCTCGACCGCACATCAGGCGTGGTCGATGTCGACTGGTATGTGGAGGAACCGCAGCCCGAACTGCGCTTCCGGATTGACCGCCTCAAGGCCTCGATGGCAGGCATACCCATCTCCGAGATCCAGCAGACGGTCGAGATAGCCCTCAAGGGCGCTCCCACCGGCATTGCGCACCTTACCCGGGAGGCCGAAGATGTATCGATCTTCGTTCGCCTGCCGCTGGCCTCGAGATCAAGCCCCGAGAGACTCAACCAGCTCCGCGTCGCCTCCGCCTCAGGCCGGGTAGTGCCGCTTCCGGAGCTGGGAACTTGGGAGACATCCATTCGCGGGCATAGCATCTATCACAAGAACCTGATGCCGGTCGTTTATGTGACGGCGGACGTCGCCGGCCACGAGGAAAGTCCTGTTTATCCGATCCTCAAGCTCGATTCTCAGATTCGTTCCAG